>NZ_CAAAJC010000001.1 GCF_900640175.1 Legionella sp. W10-070
GATTTTCTAAGCTGCCTATTCGGCAGTGAACCGTTACGGACTTGGTAAGCAGCGGGTACACATTTTCTAAGCTGCCTATTCGGCAGTGAACAAATATCTTGCTGCGCTTTCGCCAGTGCCAAATTTCTAAGCTGCCTATTCGGCAGTGAACGCGGTTTCTTCGAGCTGCTCTTCTTTTCGTATTTTCTAAGCTGCCTATTCGGCAGTGAACTTAGTCCGCAAAACATGCCATCTACTTTTGTATTTCTAAGCTGCCTATTCGGCAGTGAACGTTGAAACGCGTATAGAGCCAAAAGATTTGAATTTCTAAGCTGCCTATTCGGCAGTGAACGCGCTCGGTATCGTAAATAGTGGGAATCATCTTTTCTAAGCTGCCTATTCGGCAGTGAACGCCCACGGCAGGCCCTTTAACTTGATGAAGATTTTCTAAGCTGCCTATTCGGCAGTGAACCGTTACGGACTTGGTAAGCAGCGGGTACACATTTTCTAAGCTGCCTATTCGGCAGTGAACATGACTTCTCTGTCAACAAACTTTATTACATGTTTCTAAGCTGCCTATTCGGCAGTGAACTTTGCAGCTCCATTACCAAGCGCTCCTGTTGCTTTCTAAGCTGCCTATTCGGCAGTGAACTTAGCTGGCAGGCTTAAACGAATTATTGAAGATTTCTAAGCTGCCTATTCGGCAGTGAACGCCGGTTCTTTCATAAAGTTATCACGCAGCGATTTCTAAGCTGCCTATTCGGCAGTGAACCCTTTACTATGCTCCTCTGCATGCGGCCAATATTTCTAAGCTGCCTATTCGGCAGTGAACATGAAGAAACTTGTGCTTGCAGTTGCCTGGAATTTCTAAGCTGCCTATTCGGCAGTGAACGCTGCCGCTATGCGTTCATCATCACTGGTAAAATTTCTAAGCTGCCTATTCGGCAGTGAACAAAGCGCCAGTTATTTTGAGCAAGAACCGCAGGTTTCTAAGCTGCCTATTCGGCAGTGAACCATTTCATCCAAGTATGGCTCATCAGTCGCACTTTCTAAGCTGCCTATTCGGCAGTGAACTAACAACCCCACCTAATTTAAATCCGGAGGGATTTCTAAGCTGCCTATTCGGCAGTGAACATTGTGAGGTAGCTAAAGAAGTTCTTGCGAATTTTCTAAGCTGCCTATTCGGCAGTGAACGTTTTTAGCCCGCAAAACATGCCGTCAACTTTTTTCTAAGCTGCCTATTCGGCAGTGAACATTATGCTGCCTCAAAAGCAATGGCTGAACAATTTCTAAGCTGCCTATTCGGCAGTGAACTCATGTTCTTGGTGTATTCAGCCAGCATGTCATTTCTAAGCTGCCTATTCGGCAGTGAACTACTCTTTATCCAGCGACATTGATTTTAAATATTTCTAAGCTGCCTATTCGGCAGTGAACTGTAATATAAACCATAAAAAAATAGTTACAACAAAAAGTTAGCTGAAAAACATCAATTTATCCAATGTTTTACAGCCAACTTATAACCATTTGATTTTATAACAAATTTTTAAAGAGCTAAAATTATTGGTAGTTAGATCGGAAACCTCTTTTAAAGTCTCTATTGAATTCAACAGACTTGTCATGCTCTCTTATTTAATCAAACCAAGGAACAGTAGCGGTTTTGGATAAGCCGAACAGATCAAACTTACCAGGAGTTGGCTCGTCGAGTAATTCGCCAAACTCAATATAGCGTCGGTGCCTTTGCCCGTTTGATCCGCTCACCAAATCAATATAAGGGCTATCCAGACCTTTGGAAAACATCTTTGCCTTGTATTGCCTGATTTCACCTTCCGTCATAGAGCTACGTTTAATTAACCGCCTCAATTTTGATTGACTCATTGTTGGTTGTTTACGTGAAACCATACGAAATTTAGCGTAGGCAGGTACTGGCAAAAACGGACTTACCATACAATAACCACTCATACCGCCTATCCAGTTCAAATTCTGCAAATCCTGCAAAGCTTCTTTTTTACCATGAAGACGCAGAAGATTTCCTAACGTAATCTTTTGTTTTGGAAAACTAACCCCAATAGACGTTGAACGAAGATCATACAATGCCTTGTGTAGCTTGCTGTAAAGAGCATTCATTAGCACGTGCGTTGGAAATTCCGGATCGGGAAGAATAGATATATCTAAATAATAATCCATAACCTTCTACTTATCGCTTCCACCAAAAACACCACCACGCACTAAAACAGCCATCATATAGTGCTCATCTTCAATGCGAGATAACTCACCACCACGCGCCCAAGTATCAAAAAAAGTATAGAAATCCTGCTTGTCTGCCGGGGTTCTAAAAGCTTTTCCCAGGTTAGTGACAGCACCGTATGGCTCAATTGCGATTGGTCCAGCGGAAACTACCGGATCACTGAATTCAGGGTACCAGGTGTCTATTGTACGAAGCGCATTACCGATTTTTTGCGAGTGCATAGCTGCAATACCATCAGCTGCGTAGAGTATTTTACTTTTTTCTTCTTTTCCTTTATTAAATACCATTTCTTCACTGGGATAAACGTCCTGGGCTTTACCAACTTTGGCGTAACAGGTGATTTCAAGCATTAAAAAGTCGTTGTCGCTTGCTAATGCAAAAGCAATACGTTCTGCCAGACTGCCAACTTCATCTGTAGTCGTTTCCAAGTCACGGGGATTGAAGTCGAGCGCATTAAAGTTCCAACTTTGCTCTGCACCTTTATTTAAAGCTTTGACCTCCACTTGAATATTTTCAGCACCAAAACGATTGCGCCATAAGAATCGGGCATTGGCAATATTCAGTGCATAGCGTTTTGCCAGCTCCTTCATACCCTTTGTTTCAATATAGTTACTTACAGCCTGCTGGTAGCTTTGTTTAAAAACAGCATTGTTACAGGCAGAGGGGTGTTTTAATCCACCTAATACCTTAAGCGTAAAATACAGTTTAAGTGTGTCCTCTTCTGAAGCCAATGAACAAGCATCAACGGTTTGAGGATTGGGTTTCTCGATTTCATTATTGAGTGCAGCAGGGTCTTTTTGCAGCGCCGGTTTGAGTCGATTTGAAATCGTCCCCCGCACAGATTTTTCATTTAATCGAAGCGGGGTGGCTTTATCCTTGTTTTCCCACTCGCAGCCATACATATAACCATCCGATGGTACCAATTTTTTTTCAAACGCCAACACTGAGGCTATGTGTTCTTTTTTAGTCATCATTGTTCTCCTAAATTAATAGTCTTCATTACTTGTTTCAGATATAAATTTTTGTTGAATACAAAGGTACAGATTGTTTTCGAGCTCTATGCGGTAGCGCCAAAGTAAATCTTCGGGTGATTCCAAACGATAAGGCATTTTAAACTCGCCAAGCGTCACAAGGCTTTCAGCAAAGCGATGAGGAGTACCTGGATCACGCTGATTAATCGCTGTTCCTAATTCACTAATCCCATGAAATCCTGTAGCAATAGGCACAATCCAGCCTGTTTGGCCATCAGGCCCCGTTGGTTTTCTCCTGCGTTGCCAACTCACACGTTCCTGCCCGTTAACAATGTCTTTGGTGCAACTGTGATGCACAGCCACATAATCCAGCATTGCCTCCATGGCATCCTGGCCTTGCTCCATGGCTGCCCGCATTAAATCTCTTCGCTCAATTAAGGCATAACCCGGCATTAATTTTCGCTTTGCCTTCTGAAAATCCCGAAGGATTTCCGGTTCCTTACAGTTGAGAATATCTCCACCAGCCAGTTTCATATTACCGAGCATTAATTGATATACTCGTTCCAACATCAGCTGCTCATCCTGTGCCTCAATGCCTGAGTACTCAACAATAAGACTGACTTCCAGATGGCAGCGAGCTTCTTCAATAAATGACGGTCGAACAGCGTTACCTTTGGGCTTGCCTTTTTCGGAGTTTGGCTCCAAGGGGTTTCCGGTTCCAATAATGGAGTGCACAAAATCACCACGCCCTTTGTAGGTTTGCAAATCAAAGCGATGCACGACGACACCAACTGCAGAAAATATCACCGTCATATTGTATGTTTGCAATTTGCGTTGCAAAGCATGTACAGCACCCAGCCAAGCTGTCATGGCAGGAAAACCAATGGTAAAGGGGCTAGATAATGCATTGGCGTTTTGAACTTGAATACGGGGCAATAAAATCAGGTTATTACTCATCTCAATATCTCCCTGTATTCATTGACAAAGTCTTTGATATAGCGGCGCTCCGCTTCACCTAACATAATGGGATGTTTGATGCTGTTTTTATATGCGCTGTTTATCCAAAAGGCAATTTGCGTGCACAGTGTTTCGAGCCATTCGTCTCGTTTGGCTCTTTCCTCTATATATTGCTCACACAGCCATATTTTTTGCCAGTCTGGCAGTCTGCTGGATTCTGACCAAAATTGATCTATAGATACCTCACGTAAGGCCATCATTTTCTGCAAAATCATATCCAGAATATCTCCAAGGCAACGATCCCTCCCCTTGCGGATTTTATCTAACGATATTTTCCCATCACGTTCGATTTTGAAAATATTGTCGAGCCGCTCAAGAATTTCCTTGCAATCACGATAACGAAGGCTTTGGACAAAAAAATCTTTGGTGGGGAATTTAATTTCATGTTGCTCAAGCAACGGCGGAGCAGATAATAATAAATATGCCTTCCCATGGTATTGATTGTTTAGCCAACTGACATTCCATGGTTTTTTTCCACCATATCCGATCGTGGTTATATCATAAATTTCGCTATAACCAGAGTCAGAATAAATATTGTCCCGGCGTAACTCCCGTCCTCTTTGAACTGTCTCTGAAAACCGCAATGCGTCAATCCTCTCACGCAATTCAAAAACCATACCCGAGTTACTTAAGATGGATAATTGGTGGTAATCGCTACCCACTGGAAAATAGATTTGTTTAATTTTAGAACTAGAAACTGCTTTGCTTGAACTGCTAATTAAAGTCAAAAAGCCCTCTCTCAATTCTTTATAACTTTTCGATTTAATAGCTAGTGTTGACTTTGCCACTTCTGAATTACTTAATAGGTGATCCATTAAAGTTAATCCATCAGAAAGCTCAGTATAAAGAAACTCTTCTACATCAAGTTCCCCAGCATTACCCAACGAGTCTCTTTTTAGGTTATCTACATTACCTGATTTGAGATAGCCATCAATACTCCTTACTCCTTGGTAAACAATAGGAGTCACGTAAGTAAAATTCTTTTTATTTTTTTTACTTACGCCAGTGCTGGGATGACTAAATTTACTTGGATGCGTGCTGACCGCTCTACTCGATATTCTATTTGCTGCCTTGGGAAGCCAATTTTCAAGTGAAAATATCTCTTCGCATTCTCTTTCAATCTTTCTGATTTCATCCTCAATCATATGGGGCTTTAGGTTCTTTTTAAGCCACTCATCTTTTCGTTCGGAAAAAAAAGCTACAATTGCTGGATCAAGCATGGTTGCTCTCCTTTTTATATAAGCCTAATTGGTCGTTGTATTCATATTCTGTGTTGATGCCATATGGATAAACATCCAAACTGATTTCACCAAAATAGATAGAGGCTTTGCTCAAAGACATTTCGTAGATCTCACTTTGCTCCAGCAACAACTGGAAATAATCACGCTGCATCCAGAGTCGCTCAGCCTGCTCTACTGCTAGCGTCAAAGTTGTGATTTGGTAGGCATCGTCCTGGCGGGCGAATTCACCTGTATTGACGTAACTAAAATTTCCCCTGGTATCACGTTCTGTAAACCATGATTCGCCACTTTCATTGGCTACCCGGTATAGCTGTGTGCTTTTTGTGCTTTGGCGAAAACGATTGAGGTATTGTGGTAATGCCGTTAGATACCAGTACCATTGAACATAACCTTGTAAGGTTTCCGGACCTTTTCCTTTGTAATAAGTGAGTAAACTATCTATTACTGCATGCTCCAGTAAAGCCATAGGGGTTTTGCTACCTTCTGGCCGTTCCTGAATTCGTGGAATGGAATCAAGCCGGGCCTTTATCAAACTATTATCAACTACTTTAAAAAGATCATGGCTTTTAAGGCAATCGTCTTTTTCGTTACTTAACCGGTTTGTTTGGCGTTTTCGTGGATCGGGTTCATAGCCTGGAAAATAGAAGCGAGGCTTTCTTTCCGCATCTCCGTATTTAATTGTTCTCCAGTTATATTGCAGAATAGCAATATTGGGATATTCAACCTTATCCTCACGATGCCGCATGACCCGTCCAGCCAATTGAATAATGGATCGATACGAAGAAGGCTCAATAACGGCCCAATCAAAATCATGGTCACGGCCAACCTCTTCAACGGGTGTAGCTACCAAAATAAACAGCAAATTCATAACCTGGGGCTGGTTAACGGCAATTGTATCGAGATGCCTGCGAATCGTTTGATCATAAAAGGCCTGTGGCTGCTCACCCCTTTTTTCTTTCCGCTTTAACACCTTATCCAGATGCTTTTCCTGCTCATGACGTAACAACAGTACTTGTCTGCTGTGATAAGCCATGATTCTCGCTTCGCTATGCTCAGGCCATTCATAATTTAATAAATACCTGGTAAGTTGAACGCAGGGTTGTATATTGGCGATGCGTACAACCCCAAAGGAAACTTTTAAACCTGTTTTTTTATCTACTGTGTTATTTAGCTTATGCATGTCCAGAACCGTTTGAATTATTCGGTGAAACCAGGCCTCTTTTTTGCTCTTAACCACTGGTTCATCGCTTCTGTTCATAGCTTCTTCACAATTAATGACCATCGCTTTGCGTTTTGCCGGTTGCTTGACTAAATGTTTTACTCGTCTGTCGATATACTTGTCATGAATTCTTCGAAACTCCTTTGTTGCATGCTCTTGCATGCCCATTTCTTCAACCTGTGTTGAGAACTCATCAATCCATGCACATCCGACCATAGGATTGGCATTACGAGTTTTACAGTAGAGTAACCATCCTTCGCGGTAAGCATTGAAATAACCCTCGGCCATTGCGGGTGGAATAGTGGCCGAAGAAATCATCACCTTGCGCCCCAGCATACCTGCCAGGTGAATCAGACGACCGATGGCGATTAAGTCACTGCCGATGAAGTCATCCACTTCATCAATGACCAAATCAGACGATAGCAAACGCAGGGCGGGCAGAATGTATCGTCCGCCACGAGTAGTTTCCGTTGCAGCAATTATGTGATCAATGGTGCAAACCAGAACAGGCGCATAAAGCAGCTGCCTGTCTTTGTATTTCTTTAAGATAGTAGTTAAACCTTCCTCAGGCAGTTCACCCTGATAAACGATTTCATCAGAATCTGCCAACAGAGTTTCAATTGACTCAGAACCTTGCCCTACTTGCTCCTCTATCTGATCCTGTTTGTTCTGATAATGTAAGTCAGCAATGGCTTTAGAGCCTATCAATACAGCAAGATCAGTACCATCGCTTTTTTTGAATATGCGTTCGCGGTACTCATCTCCAGTTTGCAATGTCAGTGTGCGTAAACCAAGGGCTAGGACATAGCGGAGACTATCACCATCGTCTGAAAGTGCCATCATAACTTTGGCGTTGGCAAATGTTTTACCGCAACCAGTACTTGCTATATTCACGGCAAAAAAGCCTTTTCGCGAGTCATTACAGGCTTTGCGCCAATCGCGCACTTTTTTAGCAGCAGTATCCTGCCAGGCGAAGGGCTTCGGACTTTTACGTTTTAATTCAGCGGTATTAAAGCTAGACTCCAGACCGTTTTCGATAACAGGTAATTTTCCTACGACATTTTTGGCATTTTCGTAAACGCCCACCAAGTGCTGATCCAGAGCTTGCTTTGGTGATTTGTCTTTCTGGGTATTGGCAATCATCTCAGTGGCATGCGGCCAGTTTCGGGTTTCGCCAATATCCAAAGATGAAAAGTAATGATCCCCTAACATTAAAGACAAACGAGCGTGGTGCAACAATACCCGATAACTGCCATTGTTGATGGCTTGAGAAATAACATCTTGTAAATCTAATAACTTGCTTGCCCACCGCTTGAGTTGCGACAACCATTTAGTACAGTTGCTTAACATTCCATATGGGAATTCCAAACAAAGCTCCAGTTCATCAATGGTCTTATTTTCATATCCCCAGCTTTTGTCGATGAGCTTCAGTAATCCATCAAGGCTGGAACATGGACTTCCCTTAGGCAAGTTATTGGGATTAACAGGTAATTTGTGATGACTAACAATCAACCAGGAAATTAATTTGGCGATATTCGGTAAATCAGCCAACGATTTTTCCCAGTTGTCGCGAAGTACTGCTTTAATAGCATTTTCATCAATTGTTCCATCTTTTAGTGTTTTCAACCAATCGCTGTCTGAATTGGGATTATCAGTATTTAGGATCAATGCTTTGAGCAATAGACAGGATACCCATTCGTGCCGTAATCTGTCTGATTGGATACCCTTATAATTTTTGCCTAATTTTTGCTGGAAACGAGCATTGGCTTTACCCCAGTCATGCAGTAAGGCTGCCAGACAGGTCAGCGCTCGAATGACGGGGAGTAACTGCCAATCCAGCAGATCATCTCGGTAAACCTGATTTTTAGATGTACTGTTTACCGCTACTCTACCTTCGCGATTAAACTTATTCTTATTCCCCACAACCCAAACCAACTCCGTTCTCAATCTTGATCGAATCCAGTGGCAACTCACTGCTGTATTTTTACTGGCTGTCTTGCACAGCAGCTTCTTAACAGCGAATAAACCTTCCTGGGTGATTGCGGTTTGCCAGGTATTATCGCCGATGCGGTCAGCAAAAGCATCCAGAACACGACGGGTTCTGGCCAGCGCTTTTTTCTCGCACTGGGAAACAAAGACAACCATCATGACAAACTTTCCTCGCTACTCTCATTTTCCCAATCTGTATTTAAGGCCATGGCTTTTACCTGCTCAAACATAAAATCCAAGGCTTTATGATCGATAAACGCCTGTAAACATTGCTGGCGAAATTCTTGTTCGCTACTGTTTTCCTTTGCGCAGACAAAAGCCCAGGGAAGAATAAGGGTATCTTTGATTAAATCAGCCACATCAAATACCAGTGCACCGCGTCGTGTTTTACCGTGCATAACAGCAAAGCCGTGAGGAATTCCAAGCACCCACAGTGTTGTTGCAGCCAATCCATAAGCAAGGTAGTTGCCATGGTTTAAAAATACGTTGGCTTTATCCGTAGCTTCTCGTTCGCGAATAAATTTGCCATACTGAGTTCGGTTTGCAGCGTACCGATAAAGATGTTTTGTTAATTCTGCTTCAGCTTGCATCAGGTTGCTTGCTTCTTTTGCGTTCCTGATTTTTAGTTCGCAGCTTAATAATTCTTGTTGCAAGTCGTTATAATTAAAACCTTCGGCAGTAAGGTCACGGCTTTTTTTCCAGTTAACTCTCAGGTATTCGATGCGTGAAAGTTGAAATTGTTTTGCCGCATATAAGCGTCTTTGCTCATCAAACCAGAATTTCATCCACCCCTGCATATACTCTGTGGGCCGATATTCGCTTTGAGGGGTAAGCCATTCTACTTCATTGGCCATTAGTAAAGGTGTACCGCCCCCACCACAGAAACCAACCAATACACCTGCCTGAGCGAGCATACGCATTGCTGCCTGAGTGATAGAAGTCCCCGTTCCAAGTAAAAGGCAAGTGGTGTTGGCAATGGGTATATTCCAGTATTGGTTTTCGTTTTTTGCTTCAGTGAGATATAAAACACGACCGTCTTTTTGCAGAATACGGCATTTTTCCAGGTAATAAATATTGGCACGCTTTGAATGCAGGATGGCCTTTAAATCTGTTAACATTTCCATGAATAATCCAAATTTGTCACGCTTCTGATAGCTCATCCCAAAGCAAGAAGCTTTAAATCAAGTTGGGGACGAAGCATTCTACAGAAATGTTTGGCCTAAGTTAATAGATAACTATACGAATATGAGCAACCTCATTACAAAACGAATTATTTTTAATCCGCAATACCCCACAAGAGGCTATATCTGTTTTATGCCATCCCCGTGAAGTCGGGGATCCATTTATAACGAAGCACAGTGCCATCTTTCTGGATGGATCCCCGCTTTCGCGGGGATGACGGATCTGTTTATGGGATGGAAAATCTTAATGTTCTACAGCCAGGAAAGTGACTTTCTTAATCATCACCACGAGAGTAGGGGAAACCGCATATTTTGATTCAATTAACAGCACATTGCCCTCTTTGCGATTAAAACGAAGCAATCCAGATCAATGCTTCGTTAAGGCTCTGTACCAGGTTGATTCACTTCATTCGCAAAGACGACAAAACCAGAGCTATTTTCAAAAGGGCTTGATAATAAAAATCATACTCCCCGGATTTTGCTGGCGCTCCATCCGGGCTACAACTTTCAAGGAAAACCGCAATCACCCACAAGAGGAATAAAACTTGAGTACATGCCTGACTATCCGCTAGAATGCTGAGCTTAATTAACTCTGGTCACAAGTCCCATGCTTGAATTAACTGCCACCCAACAGATAGCAATATGGCTACTGCCCATCTTGTTTGCTATTACCTTGCATGAAGCAGCCCATGCCTGGGCGGCTTACCGCTTGGGTGACAATACAGCAAAGCTATTAGGGCGTCTTAGCTTTAATCCTATTCGTCACATTGACCTTGTAGGTACTATCATTGTACCTATTATCATCCTGGTGTTAAGTCAGTTTAATTTTGTTTTTGGGTGGGCAAAGCCTGTACCGATCAATGAGTCAAACCTTAGAAATCCGCGACGAGACACAGCACTTGTAACTGCAGCTGGTCCTCTTTCTAATTTATTAATGGCTTTATTTTGGGCAAGTTTATTAAAATTAGCGATGATGCTCGATCCTCAATCATCCAACATTGTCTTGTTCCTTTTCCTTACTGCCCGAGCAGGTATACTGATTAATTTATTGTTGGCTTATCTTAATTTAATTCCGATTCCACCCTTGGATGGCAGCCGTATTCTGGCTAGTTTTTTGCCGCCCAGGCTGGCTATGTCATACCAAAAAATAGAGCCGTTTGGTTTTTTTATCCTTGTCATTCTGCTAATTACAGGTGTGCTTGGCTGGTTTATTTTCCCTCTTCTCAGCTGGTCATTAGCAGTTTTGCGCGTTTTATTTAATTTATGAAGATTCTTGCGGATGCGACATTGCCTGGTTTGCTTGAAGCGTTTCCTTCGCCATTTCACTTAACCTTATACAATAACGTAGATGAACTGGCAGCCCTCCTCCCCAATCAAGACATTTTACTCTGCCGTTCTACTCTTAAGGTCAATCGCGATTTATTAAACGATTCCTCCCTCACTTTTGTTGCCACTGCCAGCAGTGGTACCGATCATATTGATAAAAATTACCTTAACACTCGCGGCATAAGATTAATTGATGCCAAGGGCAGCAATGCTGCTGCCGTAGCTGATTATGTTATTGCCAGCCTGGCTTTCTTGCAAAAATACCATCAATTTCATGGAACCCGGGCAGCTATTATTGGTGTCGGAGAAATAGGGACTGAAGTTGGCAAACGCCTGCAAGCAACTAATATGGCCGTCATCGGTTATGATCCCCCCAAAAGTCTGCGTGATGAGAAGTTCTCCAGTAGTTCTTTGGAGGAGGTAGCCACATGCGATCTTATTTGCATACATGCCGACCTGCATTCCACTCCTCCTTATCCCAGTGTTAATTTAATTAATGATGCCCTGCTGAAGCAATTGCATCCAGGATGTGCCATCATCAATGCCTCAAGGGGAGGACTTGTAGATGAGACAGCGCTTTTTAACCAAAAGCCCGATCTCTTCTATTGTACGGATGTCTTTTCTCGCGAGCCTTACATCAATCGGGAGATTGTTAATATGGCTACTTTATGTACGCCACATATTGCAGGTCATAGCATTGAAGCGAAGTATGCTGCGGTTACCATGATCAGTGCAGAATTACATCGCAGCTATCAGCTTCCTCCACCGTTGTTCGCCGTCCCCGAGGTTCAGGTGCCTGTGATTAAGATGCAAAAGCAATGGCAAGACGACGTTTTATCATTTTACAACCCTGTACACGAAACCCAGGTTTTGAAAAACAGTGATGATCTTAAATCAACATTCCTGCGCTTGCGTAAAGCCCACCAGAGCCGCCATAATTTTTCTGTTTACGCTAACCATCTCAACTCTTCTTCCAGTCAACTGCTGCAGCTCCTTGGCATTAAGGAGGAATAAGTAAATTAGCTGGCTGCAACCTGTCCGGCTAATCAGAAGCATTTATTTTTTAGTGAATTAAATCTCTGGGAGTTGGGATTGGTTGTATCCGTTCATTTTCGGCATAATCCAACGCCTCCATATATTCTTCCACTAATTCCTGAACTTCCTGGTTGGGACAACGGTGATTCAAAATTTCCATAAGATCTTTTTCCGTATAATTATCAACGTTCACCACTTCAAAACGACTCTGCAATGAAACTGGCAGAATATTTCGGTTATTAAATGTTGCAGGGTTTTGCGTAGCAATGACAAAAAAGCCCTCCTTACGCGCTCTCTTCTTATCTTTATCTTCGCCTGAGAGCAAGCTATTGAGCTTGTCTTCCAAGGGCAAAATATTCAGTTCATCAATGATTACGATGCGACCGCTATGAAACGCTTCTTCCAATATGACTTCCATGATCTTCGGGTCTGCAGGAGTAATTTGTACGTAGGTTTTTGTCGTATCAAATGTGGGGTCTTCTTCACTGGCTGATTTAAAACCGCAGGCCTCAAGAAAACTGACTGCCATGCTGCTTTTGCCAATCCCTGACGGCCCTTCAAATAAGATGGCGCGGGTACCAAGCATACTTTTATCTTTATGTTTCGTAATTCGCCTGGCCAGTATTTCAATTTGTTGCTTTAACCGACAAAGGTATTTCTTACGGCTTTCTGTCACCACAAAATGGGGATTTTCTAACACAATGCTCTTTTCATCATCGCGTTTTATTTTTTGATAAGACGGTAGTAGCTCAGAAAATAGACCCAGCTTGAAATGTTTCTTTGCTGCCTTTTTTTCATTGGCATGACCAAATAAGCTACGAACTTCCTGATAGAAGGCAATATGAGCATAAAACATAACCCAATCGCTTATCTCTTTCTTATCTGAAACAGAACGCTCATACAAGTTAGCAAATCGCATACAGGCCATTTGCAAATTACGCATGGTGACAGGGATTGCCAAATCCTTCGTTTCCTTCAGCTGTAAATAGTAGAGTACAAACAGCTTTGCGATTTGCAGCATTGTATCTTTCCCTAATTGGCAAACAAGATCCCCTAATAGATTCGACACAATTTCTTCCAGGCAAGAACGCGGTAAGTCTTTCAAGAAAATTTTATTGCCATTGTTATCAAACAGGGAATACGATTGACGTTCACCACCATAAGATTTTGGGTTACCTAAAAAGATGGCCTGATGGTCAGCACTCAATTTACAAAGTTTAGGGCCAATAAGCAGTTCATGGGAATATAAAGCCCATAACAATTCAATTTGCTCTGACGGTTGGATATTAGCCTCATCAATCACGAGAATTTTTCGATAACTGGATTCATCATTAACATAATTTGCCAGCTCTCCCAAACCAAAATAAAAATGAATATCCGGGTAAGTTTCCCGTAAGTATTGCATCATGGTTGACTTGCCAATCCCCGTTGAACCCATCAGAAAAGCATAAGGTGCTATTTTCAGCTGAGAAAGTAGTTTAGCCGTGCGTTTCTGCATAACACCGGCAAGTGAGGTCGGCTTGCCAATTTTAAGACTTACCTTCTCCGGATAATATTTTTGCTTAATAGTAGAAAGCCACTTTTCCTGATTGGTATCAATAAGCATTGATTTAAAAGCATGGTAAACCGATTTTCCCTTGGAAAGCGCCGTCAATATACCCACCATTTGCTGGTAATTAAGTCCTAAACGATACGCGTTATCAATTTCAAAGATCAGGTCAGGACCTTTTCCTGGAAATTGTTCCTTTAGAAGGATTTTTGCAACCGTTGGGTCATAATTGTCGACTACACGAGCTTGATGCGGAAGAAGTTCATTCTGGTTAGTAATTAATATTAACCTGCCCGTGAGGCTTACAAATCGACCATTAACAAAAATATTGGCATTTTGACTAAACAATGATGATAATTGCTTGGCAACCGATTCATCAATCTGGCCTCTTAGTATGACCGTCTGCGCAGGAACTGATGTCAATTTTATCCAAACATCAGGCTCCACAAAACAAAAGCTATTGAGATCTTGACCGATCAAATCAAAGCCAGCAATAAGCTGATTAAATTTAATACTCTTGCTAACCGGCACCACATGAATCGGCCCCTCTTTGGCCAACTCCTTCTTTTGACGAGCCAATGCATAGTCAATATCATTGGTATATACCAGTCGGTGTTGTTGATGATTTATTTTTTGCTGCTTGGTCGCCCGCTCAGTTTTATCGTCATCCAATATTTTCAGGCCAGAGGGGAGTAAGCTCATATCATTAGTGGTTAAAATCAATTTGCAGGCATGCTCTTTTGCCTGCTTAAACAATCGTTGCCATTGACCATCGGAGAATTGCTCCGTCACCAGAATTGTTACTGTTTTACCAGCATAGAGCGCCAACCAGCCTGTACTCTCTTGCAGTGAGCCTCTATCAATGTAGTTTTTAAAAAAGCAAGGGTAGTAATACTGGTTTAACTCTAACTGGTATTTATTGTCAGCAGCCAGCAGCATTACCTTTATATGCGCATAAGCTTCCTGACTAAAATCATAAGCCTTTGTCTGGCGAGCCAACTTAAAATAGTGGGGGATCTGCTCCATTTCCCCATTGATATAAATCTTTCGCTGAATCAGCAAATCCAGATAAAATTGGTAAAACTCAATAGAATCTGGAGTATTCTCCAAAATGATGCCATTCCCTCCTTCTCGAATGGCCTTCAATAATTTACTCCCTTCAAATGCGTAGTGTGTACCGAGAAAACGCAAATAACCCTGAAGCGCACCTCGGAACGAATTCGCCTCATAGTATTCAACCACCGGATAATTCTCTGGCGTTCCTGTAGTCTCTTGCATCGCTTCATAACTTTCGATCGCTGGCAATTGTCCTGTAAACCGCCATCTGATCCTGGCTCGCGAATTAAAATCTTCCCCCATTTCCTGGCGCATCGCATGGGGCAGTAAAACAATCATATTGGCTCCATCAGGGATACCAACCTCTTCTATGATTAACTCTCCCTGTGCATTATTTTTAACAGTGCATAAGCGCCGTTTATGACTATCAATAAGGGTATTTAAACCAACGTGATTCTTGGAGTACTCGTTAAAATTCCAAACGTAAGTGGAGCTGCTGGCACCATGCTTCAGTGCGTAAATTAATCGGCTATCAATGATATTGATTTGACCATTGTCTACGCGAGTGTCTTTGTAAGAAATTTTATTTAACGAAGGCTCATAGTGATAATTGCCATTAGCCATTTTAACGTAACAGGAAAGCGCTGCCTGGAACAATAAAATGTCCCGTTCGCTATCAAGATAAACAACCGCATTGCGTTTATGTGGTGCTAGTGATGAAAGACTCTCAAACAATTTTCGGATAAAATCATTCACATTAACACCGGATGGCCCGTTATTAAGCCATACCGCGAATTGATTATTAGGCCGTATTTTCGCAACGTGCTTAATCGTCCTGGAATTAAGCTCCTCATTTAAACAAGTGGGGACATTCACAATAACAGGTTGCTTCTGCTGCTCAATGATTTCCTCTTGATCATCATTTAAAAACGAAACTACCATGCTATTTTCCAGCTCAGGAGCAGGCCTGGTCGTTGCAGGAAGATATAGACTTTCTCCTGTTGCATTGTCCGAACTTTGCAGCCATTCTTCAAATCCAGTAAGCCACTGATTGTCAAATGATAGCTCCTCTTCCTCTTCCATTTCTGCTTTTGTTACATTGACGATAGCTGGCTTACCCCCTAAGTCAATAGTAAGCCAAGTTTCATCTATTTCGACCATAACAACCATGTGAATTCGGTTTCCCTGGAGCATTACCTTAGCGCCGCATTCTATTCCTAATGCAATGAGACAATAAATCTCGGAAAAATGTCGACAGGCACCTACACGTTGATCCAAATAGGCATTAGGTAACTTCAGGGGATCGGCTGGAGGATTAATCAGGTCTTTGGTACCATCAAATTTTTGAATGTATTTTGCCAATAAAATTAATCTGTCTTTTTTACTAAATGACATTAACAGTTTGTATGCAGAATTGTTCTGCAACTCAGGCAATATTGTGAATCTTAGCTTTTCCAGCTTTTCCAGCAAAAGATCCTCTTGCTCAAAGCGGTAGGTTGAAGTAATTGCTTTTGCAAAGTTCTTATTCCAGTGGCTTTTAAGAAAGTAATGCAGGACAATTGGCTTATCTGTGTTAGACCGCAGATAAAACTGTTTTGTGTCAGAGCACTCTCCAAGTTCAACTTCTATGGGAACTCCACCTTCCATTATTTCACCTGAGTCAGGTATCGAATATTGGCATTCAAAAATCTCATCAAGGCTGGTGAAAGTAATGATAGGTTGCCAAGAGATATTCGTACCTTCTAATAAAGGGAAACAATAGAAAATCCTTTTACCATCAGCATCAGGTTTTTGATGGCGGTGATGTTGATTGTATTCTTTTATAAGGTTGCCACTTGTCAATGGCACTTTGCCAATAACCTTGATAACACCTTCAAAAAAGAAGTTAACACCTCCCTCAAAATTATGCCTGTTAAGTATTGTCAAGCGATAATCGCTGGGATGGACCTTAATATGGATTGGTGCTAATACCTCTTCCCTGACATTGTAAGTCAATGTTTGCCCATCAAATCCTGCATCAAGCGAATGAGCGCTCCTCAAAGGAGGTGCATCAGGGGCAGTCCTTTCTCGCGTGGATAAATCAGGAGCCTTGGAAATAGTTTCAGGAGACATTATAGAATGCTGAACTATCTCTACAAAATTTGGATAAGAATCTTTTAGAGGAAATCCTGAGGGCTTCTTTGAAAAATTGACATGCATTATCTTAGGATTTTTTAAATAAATTGGAAAATTAACCTCGCAGTCTTTCCAGATTACAGTCTCTAATTTTGGAAAAAAATAATGAAAATTAAAAGCCTGTAGATTACTGAAAGATATCCGGCAATTTGAGAACATGAGGACGTTGACAGATGAATTGACCGATTTTTTATTAACAACTGATTCAATAGTAATATTACTTATTATAAGCACCGATAATTGACTTAGTCCTTCCGCTAAGCTGGCGATATCATCAAAGGTTATTTGTTCCTGAAAGTTGTCCTCCCAAGTACAATGTAACCTTCTCAGGTTTGGAAAATACTCAGCTATTGGCATTTGATTTATAAATGCTACATCCTTGGCATTTACAATATTAAATTGGCGGCATTTCTCAGCTGGTCTCATTGGCAGTAATTTTTTATCAATAAATCCATGATCTTTGCCAGGCATTTCCCATGAAAGGATTTTAAATTCGGGAAAGCTATCTATCAAATACTGAAAGTCCTGACTGTGTTGAGAATCTAAAGGCCTCAGCGATGAAGTTATTGATACTTCTTCAACATTTTTGTTTAAGATACTTAACTCATCAAGCATACTTACCTTTCTTAACTCATCAAGCATACTTACCTTTAGTGTAACTTTCCTTAAACTTTCCTTATTTAACAGCTGATTAGCCTGGCAAAACCCCCCTAAATAAATCTCCCTTGGTTTAAAATCATTACCAGGAATCAATCCACCTTGATTAAAAAAATCAGGGTCGTTAAAGAGCTCATCATCATAGTCTACTTTAAGAGTCTTTATGCTCTGATGCCGTACTATGAATTCTTTCAACTCTTTAAATATTAATTCATCCTCCGGAAATGAAGCCTCGGAGTGAATAAACAATGTTTCCAGTCTACAAAGATCTGAATCAGCAGGCGGTATGATGTTTTTATTGCAAACGATATTGAGGTTCTTTAGTTCAATAGATTTTAGCGACGGGAAGTGAGAACTAATCTTGTAAAGATCGGCAATATCAATATCCACCACATAACGTTTATCAGAATGAATCACCAATTTTTCAAGATGAGAAAAACTGATTATTTGCTCTATTTCAAAATTAAATTTATAGTTAATTAAGGTTAATTTTTTAAGATTTTTCGCGGATTGGAATAAATCCATGGCCTGCTTTGTATCACCATTTTCCAAATCAATTGTCAGTATTTCCAAATTATCCACACTCATTTGGCGAGAAACCAAGCTTTTTAAATCGCCTTTATATCGTAGCACTTTAAGATTAGAATCTGCAGGCAAGATAATTTCTTTATCGGATAAATCCTCTGAGATATCATAACCAATGCGATTGTTACAGGTAGCGTTCAACAGCTCATCCAATAAAGGAAGCCCCACTTCTTTAGAACTAATCTTTAAAACGACATTGCTTAAATTGCGGATACTTTTGACAATATCTGGAAAAAAACTCTCGTATTGGTATTCTTGCAATTGCTTAACTGAAATCTCATTTTTTTCAAAGTCATTACTAATAAATTGATTCATTTTAAAGCCATCGAGAATGAAACATTCATGGCGATTTATTTTATATTTTACCAGAAGCTCAATAACATCATCATGATGAACTGGATTAATTTCCCGATAATTACGATATATGCCGAAGTGGGTTTTGACTAGTAATAACGCTCTGTAGCTAAGTAAATATAGTTCAAAACCATTAGTCAATAGTCCTCTCAATACACCGATTCTTTTTTCTTCTCCAGAAGCCAACAAAAAATCGGTGACAATAATTTTTTTTCTAACCTGATTTCCAGAATGCCCCGTTTGAGTCATCTCCCAACAGGCCTTATCGCCTTTTAAAACTCTGTCAATCGATAAAATACCAGTAGGCTCGGTTGTATAAGTCGTCTGCTTGCCATTGGTCGTATAAAATAAATTTTTTTCCAAGTAGGATTTTTCTTTTGGCATAAATAATCTTTAAAATTAATTCAAATAAAATAGGCGATTCATTGAAGGAACTTCCTGAGTAAGTTCAAAACTAAATCAGCATCCAATCGTGTTCCCCTGAACACCGATTTCCAAGTGCCAATCCATGAGATGATTAGTTCATTGTGTTTATTTTTTATGCATTTTAATAATTTATTGCATTAATTGCAATCATAATATATTTTTTGCAATCTATTTTAGGTTCTGTTTCTTGTCATCCCCGCGAAGGCGGGGATCCATGCAGGATATAGCACGGAGCGCCTTAAAAATGGATTCCCGCCTTCGCGGGAATGACAAACAACATGTCAAAACTAAATGGAAACGGTACCAGGATTAGGCTGATTGCCCGGATACCAAACGTTGAATGACCATTTGGTCAGAGAATGGGTAACGAATATCGCCAATTTGTTGGTAATCTTCATGCCCTTTGCCGGCAATTAAGATAATGTCTTCTTTATCTGCCAAATTGATGGCTTTAGCGATAGCCTGCTCTCTGTCGGCAATTTTATAAAGATTAGTCTTGGAGATAATGCCAGCATCAATTTCATCAATAATCATCAATGGCTCTTCATTCCTGGGATTATCACTGGTGATGATAACAACATCTGCGTATTGACTGGCAATTTTTCCCATCAATGGCCGTTTGTTCTTATCCCGATTACCACCACAACCAAATACCACCAAAATACGTCCTTTCTTTATCTTGACCAGGGTGAGCAATACATTTTCTAAGGCATCGGGAGTATGGGCATAATCGACAATCATATAAGGCTTTTGAGTTATAACCTCCATGCGTCCAGGTGCAGCCTGTAGCTTTGTCATCACTGATACAACACTATCAATCGGATAACCATAGGTCATCAAGCTCGAAAAAATAGCTAATGAGTTATATATATTGAAAAATCCTAAGGCATTGATGGTAAGTTGAATGTCTCCCCAGGGAGACATAACCTTAAGATAAGTCCCTTCCAGACTAATGCTCCAATCAATCGCCCGCACATCCGCCCTTTCTTTTATCCCATAGCCAATTATCTTACAATCTGTCGCAACCACTGCCTTTTTCATAATTTGGTGATAATGATCATCGTGATTGACAATAGCCCACTGCAAGGTTGATTTTGCAAATAACTGCCTTTTCGCAGCAGCATAAGCTTCCATCGTGAGATGATAATCCAGATGTTCATGGCTTAAATTGGTAAAAATAGCCTGCTGAAAATCAATGCCATCGACTCGCTGTTGGCACAGAGCATGGGAAGATACCTCCATGCAGACTTGCCTAATCGAGTTTTTCTGATAGTTGGATAAAAAATGCTGCAGGCAAAGTGCATCCGGCGTTGTATTGACCAAAGCTTCCAACGCTGTAACCTTTCCCTGCCCCAAAGTCCCTATATAGGCAGAATGCTCGCCAAGCAAGTTATGCGCTTGCGCTAATTGATAAGCGATGGTTGTTTTCCCGTTTGTACCGGTTACCCCGGTAACCGTTAGTTTTTTGGTTGGGTGTTCATAAAAATGACTCGCAATCCCTGCCAGTTTTTTTGCAAGTCCGGACAGGGGGATACAAATGGCAGTTGTGGGTAGCTGGCAATTCTTCGGCCAATTATCAGGCTCATAAACAATTGCTGAAGCACCAGCGCTGACTGCCTGTGGAATAAATAACCGTCCATCGGTTTGAAAACCAGGGTAAGCAAAAAATAAAAAGCCAGGTTTGATTTGCCGACTGTCATTATGCAATCCCAAAATTTCGCAATCGGGGATTGCCCGGTCAGTCCAGGGACGCATCAATTCAGCAAGTTTCATAAAGCCTCATGGTGTTGTTTATCAGGAGGAACATCCAGCATTCGCAACGCCCCGGACATTACCTGTGCAAAAAGAGGGGCTGCAACCTGGGAACCATAATAACTTACTTTTGTTGGTTCATGAATAACAACAACCACAACCAATCGTGGTTTGGAAACTGGTGCTATACCAACAAAGCTTGCAATATGGCGATTGACTTCATACCCTTTCTTCCCTGCGATTCGAGCTGTGCCTGTTTTACCTGCCACCCTGTAACCAGGAACCCTTGCCAATTTCCCAGTTCCCTCATTGCCAAGCACCGCCTCCATCATAGCCAGTACCTGATTGGCAGTTTTTTTATTAATTACTTGCTCAGCAGCTATCGGTGGTTGATTATGAAGCAACGTCACGGGCAGTGCTTTCCCCTGATTGGCAAAAACAAGATAAGCTTTGGCCAATTGAACCGCTGTAACCGATAAACCATAGCCAAACCCCAAGGTAGCCAATACAAAGGGATTGGCATCTTTAACATGCACAATCGAGCCATCACTTTCCCCAGGATAACCACTCTCTGTCCTTTCCCCAAATCCACAACGCTGAAACAAGCCAATCAACTGTTCAGGTGGGCTTTGTAAAATCATTTTAGTAACCCCTACGTTACTTGAATGCTGTAAAACACCAGTGACATCGAGAACACCATAATTGTGGACATCACGAATGGTGCGCCCATGCACTACCATCCAACTGGGGCGAGTATCAATAATTGTATCTGGTTTAATATGGCCACTCTCCAAGGCACTGGCTATACTGAAAGGCTTTATCACCGAACCAGGTTCAAAGACATCAGTGATTGCCTTGTTACGATAACGGTCAAGGGTATAGTGCCCACGTGCATTAGGGTTAAACGAAGGCGCATTGACAGCAGCAAGTATTTCGCCATTGGTTGTATCAACGACAACAACCGATCCTGATTTTGCCGCAAATTTTTCCAGAGTATTTTGTAGCTCATGATAAGCAAGGTATTGAATTCGGTTATCAATACTTAAAACAAGGTCATGTCCCGGACGAGGTTCCTTGAGGACATCTAATTCTTCAATCACTTGCCCTATGCGATCCTTTAAAATCCGCTTCTTACCATTAACACCCATTAACCAATCCTGATAGGCAAGTTCTAACCCTTCAATGCCGATATCATCAATATTTGTAAAACCAAGTAATTGAGCAGCACTGTCACCCGCCGGATAATATCGTTTAAATTCCTGCTGAAAATTTAATCCTGGAATTTTAAGCTGGTCAATCTTTCTTGCCTGCATAGGTGGCAACTGACGGCTTAAATAAAGAAACTCTCGATTGCCAGCCTGTTTAACACGGGCTAATAATGTTTTTTCTCTGATACCAATTAAGCGGGATAATTCAGATAATTGCCTGGGATCAGGAGAAAATGACTTCGGATTTACCCATACTGACTGTACCGGAGTGCTTACCGCAAGCGGGGTTCCCTGCCTGTCTGTGATCATTCCACGATAAGCAGGAATATCCACAACCCTGACACTGCGCGCATCACCTTGTACTTGTAAAAACTGGCGATGAAATACAGTTAAATCAACTATCCGCCACAACAAAGCACCTAGCAAAAAGGCGAAAAAAAACAACACGGTTGCCAACCGTGCCTGATGGCCTCTATTTTTCATTTCGTCTGTAATACAAAGGTTTCTTTATCGACAGGCAGTTTCATTTGTAATTTTTCAATTGCAAGCAATTCTACTCTTGCAGGCGTTGATAAACTCGCCTGCTCCAATAGTAACTGTCCCCACTGCAACTGCAATTGATGTGCCTGCTGCTCAATACGTTGCAGCTGGCTAAAGCTGATTCGATGCTCATTGGTTACATAAACCACAGCAAGGGCACTAATGAGAACCGTTAATAACAAAGTTAAAACAAAACAAAGCTGCTTAGAGAGACGCATATCTGACAAATGGCCATTAAAAAGATTACTTTGATGAATCGCCCTGGCTGCTGCATTCATGCTATCTTCTCCCCTGTTCGTAGGACTGCACTACGAGCTCTGGTGTTTTGTTTAAGCTCGTCCTCACTGGCTTTTATAGCCTTGCCTGCTCTTCTGAAGTTTGTTTTAATTTCTTCGTCACGGATCGGAACTCCGGGAGGGGGACGGATTCCCTGCTCTTTATTACGCATAAACTGTTTGACAATACGATCTTCTAATGAGTGAAAACTGATCACTACCAAACGGCCGCCTACAGCTAATGCATCAATCGCTGCTTCAAGACAAGCGGTCAAGTCATTCAACTCCTGATTCACATAAATACGAATCGCCTGGAATACACGAGTTGCAGGATGCTTGTGCTTTTCCCATCTGGGATTGGCCTGTTTCACAATTTCAGCTAACGATTCAGTGGTTTCAATGGGTGCTTCACCCCTTGCTGCTACAATTGCTTGCGCAATACGTTTAGCAAAACGTTCCTCACCATATTCTCTAAAGACAACCGCCATGTCCTCGGCACTGGTTTCATTGATAAATTGGGCAGCATTGAAATGCTGTTGTGAATTCATACGCATATCCAGTGGTCCTGGCTGCATAAAACTAAACCCGCGAGCTGGATTGTCCAACTGTGGGGAAGATACCCCCAGATCCAGTAAAATACCATCCACATGACCATAAACATTGGCCTGTCTGGCAAACTCGGCAAGGCTGGCAAAGGAGCCATGATAAATCTGGAAACGCTTGTCTGCCGAGAAATTCTGCCTGGCATACTCAATCGCTTCAGGATCCTTATCAATCGCAATCAGCCTCCCTGATGCGGATAAGTTCTGTAAAATGGCATGACTATGACCACCACGACCGAAAGTTCCATCAATATAAATGCCATCTGCCTTGATCGCCAAGCTATCTATTGCTTCCTGCAACAATACAGATCGATGCGCCGTCATAGTTATTTTCCAATTACAAAGAAAAAGTTTTCATTTCATCAGGTAATCCATCTTCCTTTGAGGCCTCTTCCTCTAACCACTGTTCACGTCGTGATTGCCACAGTGTTTCATCCCAAACTTCAAATTTATTACCTTGCCCAATCATTACAACCCGCTTATCAAGACGGGCATAATCTCTTAACAAAGGAGGCAGCAAAACACGGCCATTACCATCCAGCTCTACATCTGTTGCATGCCCGATCAATAAACGCTGGATTCGACGGGCTGCAACATTAAAACTTGGCAAGCTCTGCAGCTTGCTTTCAATAACCTGCCATTCGGCCACCGGATATAACAGCAAGCAGGTTTCCTCTGTATCAATGGTCACTACCAATGCCGCCTTATCTCTGGCACCTAACGCATCTCGATAGCGCGTCGGTACAGCAAGGCGACCTTTTCCGTCAATAGTGATGGCATTAATTCCGCGAAACATGGCTATATTTTTATGGCAGGCTAATAAACCTCCCACAATTCTCCACTTTTTTAATATTTTATACCACTTTTATACACTATAGAAACACTATTTCCCAAGCGTCAACCCTAAAATGAGTTTTTTAAATAAAAAATCAGGCAATACTATTCTCTCTGAACGAAAATGTCTAGATAATAATCACAATGAATAAAGATAAATCGGAAATAATTTTATTGAAATTAACGGTGATTGAGTCAGCTAATTGCGGTTTCTCAGCTACAGCCCCGCAACCTTGTCGCGGGACATCAATCAGCAAGAATAAAATCCTGGATTAGGATCGTCCCAACCTCTAGAGTCTGTTGACATTTCAACTTAAACTGCCCACTTCCCGCGCTTTATGCGCGAGATCCACGCAAACCACACGAAACCAACCATCCTCTTGATAAGGTTTGAGACTAGATTCCGCGCATAAAGCGCGGAACGTAGGTCCTGGTTCCAATTGTCAACAAACCCTAAATGAGTTCGATTTAATTGTTTAATTCAGCAGCCAGCCGAATCCCCTGCAATACCAAATCAGGAATCAGGTAATCATAAATGCCTTGCTTATCAAATAATGAAGCAAACCCGCCTGTAGCTAAAACTAAAACTTCATCATCAACAAATGTTTCTTCTCTAATACGGGCAATTAACTCTCGGCATGCGCCTAATGCGCCATAAAAAACACCTGACTGGATGCTTTCAATGGTTGAGCGTCCCACGGCTTGTTCTATTTTTACAATTTCAACCGATGGCAACTTGGCCGTTTTCGTTGATAGGGCATCGACAGATAACCGCACGCCAGGTAAAATTGCCCCGCCTAAATAGGCTTTCTGTTTATTAATGACACAAAATGTCGTTGCCGTGCCAAAATCAATAACAATAACATTTTTCCCAGGGAAAGAATGCGTTGCAGCAATGGCATTGGCTATTCTGTCTGCACCCACCTCAAGCGGATTACGGTATTTGATATTTAATCCCGTTTTTACTCCAGCCTGAAGCAAAAAAGGCTCTACTGAAAAATATTTTACACAGGCAGCACGCAGAGAATAATCGAGTTGTGGCACCACTGAGCAGATTGCAATTTCATTAATCGCCTCAGGGGAGCACTGATTTTCCCTTAATACCGATTTAAGAAAAATGCCCAGCTCATCAGAAGTACTCACTTGTGAGGTATGGCGAAAACGTAAACGTATTTCCTCTCCGGCAAATACCCCCCCATAAATATGAGAATTACCCACATCAATACATAGCATCATAGCCGATACTCAACAGTAGAAATGGGCGATGGTAAGTCCAGTTAGATTAAGAATCAAGAGAATAAGAAAAAAGTCGGTCGATAAGCCGGGTTCTGTCGTGGACAATCATTCATCTAGGATATGCGTCACCACATACCTCAAGCGACCTACCCGAATCCCGTATGGGTCATACGTCCCACCTTGCAGCGGGATGGATTCCTATTTGGTCTTGCTCCGGATGGGGTTTTCCCTGCCACGACTGTTACCAATCGCGCGGTGCGCTCTTACCGCACCATTTCACCCTTACCTGCTCTATTAACCTGGTTAACGGAGCAGGCGGTATATTTTCTGTGGCACTTTCCGTAAGCTCACACTTCCCAGGAGTTACCTGGCATCCTACCCTAAGGAGCCCGGACTTTCCTCTTCTTGCAGCAGCAAAAAGCGATTGCCTGACCGACTTTAGATTATATTAGCAGAGTGAACAACCAAAGACCAGGGAATTAATCTCGAGTGCCAATAAATTCATCATCAAAATAACGCTTTAACTTAGTGCGCAAGGTGCCCCGACTTACACCAAGCACTCTGGCTGCTTTAGATTGATTATAGCGTGTTAATTCCATTACGGTACGAAACAGCGGAGCCTCAACTTCCTCAACAATTAATTGATAAAGATTTAAATTACCCTCTTTGTTTCCCACATTATTTAAATAGCCCTTTACGGCATTAACAACCTGCTGGGTTAACGCTTCGCTATTTTTCTCAACTTGTTGCATAACTGCACTCATCTGTTCCTCTCCAACGCCAAATTAAAATTTAATTACTGCATTCTGATAAATGCTATATCAAAATTATCATGCTCGATATATTATCAAACATCACAAAGTATGTAAATATTGTTTTAATGATATTCATTTATTAAGGAAAGCTTAAGTAAAAAAGCAGAATTTTTCAAGCAGTTTTTGCACTAATAACACATTTAACAATCAACCGATCTTTTTTTAGCCGTTTATCGGCTCGATAAGAAGAAATCTATGCGAGAAATTACTTAATAAGGTTAATTCGAAGTAAGGTCAGCTATTTCATCTCGGATTAATCGACCCAATGTATATATATGGTGAGCAATTTAAAAAGGCTCAAACGAACAAACCACCGATTTCTTTTTTGGTCTAAGCAACCTTATCAGCAAGGGACCTATCCAAATTTATTGCCAGGACAAAGGAAGTGAAGAAATGGGGCGTAAAGTCGGTAATATATTTTTTATTGGCGAATACACATCAATAGGACATCCAGCTTCTATGAATAGCGCTGTAAGATCTGCATATAAAGTATTCAATGAATTAAAAGAAAATATATTATCTGAGATTCCCAAGTCAACAGAGGAGCTTCATTTCAAAACGGGGCTTGGGGAGTAACAGATCGCCAACCGACTTAAGAAAATAAACTTTATTTTACAATCTGAGTCTTGGGTTATTTCCAATGACGGTAAATAGGATAAATTGAGGGTGGAATTTAAATTGAATTAAATATGAACATCAAACGATCTTTCATCAGAATCCCGGACGACCCTCAAATTACCTCTCAGAAACATTGTCGGTTAAACAATATTTCTCAACCGTCTCTCTTTATAAACATCATAAATCGATGAGCCATCCCACATATATTTATAATGAGCGCCTTGCATCACAGGATATTTGAGCGCTTTTGGCCTTAATACGGCAACGCAACTTCCTTGTGTATCACGAATACTTGGGTAATAAATTCCCCATTCATTCTGATTTTTTAATTCACCGGCCACTTTTTGGCTTCCTGAATAGCACTCTGGATCAGGATTAAAACATTCTGGATGATGCTCTGGAGTTAGCTCTATCAAAGGTTGAACCACATGTGTAATGTATTCTCTCATGGTTATTGAGCAAGCCGCTTCATTTGAAGCACGATAAAATCGTTCCCGATGAAAAAGCGTTTCTTTTATAGCGGTTTCTACTGAGTCAGCAGCATAATATACGCCAAAGGTGCCATCGCTAAACCTGGATTCGTAGCCAATATGGGTAAATGCGGCCATAATGGGGGTAGTGCCTTCGCCACCAATCCATTCATCTTTTGACACAAGGATAATATTACCGAGCTCGTCTTCCAAGCGAGGATTTGTTAATCCCTCCAAAGCAGCAATTTGTTCCAGTTCTTCTTTTGTCCCAACCCAATCGAAGAGCAGGACAGAGGGAAATTTTGAAGGAATAAGCCGATGTATTTTTTGTGATATTTCTTTATAGCTATACACGCTTAATACCCTCGCCAATAATCTAAAAATTTACGAACCTCTGCCAGCCTGACTATACTTCCCTCAAGCATATATTCTTTAGGTGTCTTACCATTAAAAGGCGGCAGTGAATTTTCTCTGTTTATCCAGGATAGTGCTTGAGAACTATCGTCAAATAGCAGTCGGAGTGCTTTATATATACCTAATAAATACGAAACACGTTCTTTTTTGTCTCTATCAAGATTTATAGATTTATTTTTTATTCCTGTTGTGTAGGTTGAACGGGGCATGTCCCCCATTAGGATAAGTGCTTCTTTTTCTTTGAAGTCAAATCGCTTAACAAGCATAGCTAAAGACTTCCAAACAACCTCATTATCAATAGGAGGTATCGTATTCGCTACCAGTTTCATCACCATTCCCCAAACAGTCTATGCATCTTCAATATAGAACATATTTAGACATTTGTACATGTATGGACTTTTTATTTTGTCCACATATCCACACGAAGCGTAACAACCTGCGGCCTAAGTAGAGCTATAGTCGTGGGTATGTGGGCAATAATGATTTTCTTTGTGATTACTCGATGCCACCAGCCAATAGATGCGTATACTCCTTTGAGGGAGGCAAAAGCACAGGGTGACATCAATAGGTCGGTAAAAAAGTGGCGTAACTTTACCGGCCAAAATACCTCATTTGGCACACAGGAACGTGTGTGGTGGTTTTTCCTTGACATTTGCCCGGATTTCGCTGACGCTCCATCCAGGCCATTTTAATTGCCCCCGTCTAAAACCAGCATTTGGTTATAACTTATTCTTCAACAGTGAAACTTTCGCCACAGCCGCACTGTCCCTTCTCATTGGGATTATTAAAAATAAATTTGTGATTAAGTCCCTGTTTGACATAGTCAATATGCATTCCTTTAAGGTAGGGATAACTAGCCTTATCGATACAAAGTTGATATTTTTCCGTTAGCGGCTGCACAATATCCGTTTCCTGAGGAACCAAAACATAATCCACTACATAAGATAATCCTGAACAACCCGTCTTTTTTACAGACAAACGAAAGCCTTTGCTCCCTTCCTGCTTATCCAGGTAAGCTAATACATGCTGCCTGGCAGCCTCACTCAATGTAATACCCGTGGTAAAATTGCTCACATGCTGCATTACTTCAGACATTTTTTCTCCTCTTGTAATTTTGCTTGCATTTTTGTCACAATCGCCTGATAACCATCCTCAATTTTAAGCGCAACAGGATACCGGGGGTTGGGTATTTCTAATTGCTGCACTAACCAACCATAGTCCAGCCTTGGATGATCCTTGATCTGGCTTCCTTCCAATTGCCTGCATACTAATTCAGCGGCTGCTATTAAATAGGGATCACCATAAGCTTTAAAGCGAGCCTTCCGCACCAGGCCATCGACATCACAAAGCAAATAAAAATCACACACATCCTCACGCCCGATTGTCCCAGTTCTGCAGTGAACAGTTAATGGGTTTGAGTTATCAATAGTTCCAACATGCTTTGGCGCAAAAAAGCAAGATTCTACAAGTTCATTATACATCATAGTGGTGATATTTCATGCAGACGGCCAACCTGATGGCAAATTATAGCGATAGCTTTCTGTATCTGCTCTTCGGTAGTAAAACGACCACAAGATAGCCGTATCGAACTATAAGCTAACTCATCATCCAATCCCAATGATCTTAACACATAAGAAGGTTGTATACTTGCTGAAGAACAGGCTGAAGTGGTCGAAATTGCAAGTTCTCGCAATGCCAGTAAAAGCGAGTCACCGTCAACCCCTGCGAAACTTAAATTCAGGTTACCTGCAACCCGCTTTTGTTCATGGCCATTTAAGCGAACACCAGGAATATGTCTGATGCCATCCCATAGTTGCTGTCTTAGGTGCAAAATTCGCGCTTGCTCTTCTACCCGAGACATTTCAGACAAGGCAAACGCTTCTCCCATCCCCACAATCTGATGGGTTGCCAAGGTTCCTGAGCGCAGCCCCCCTTCATGCCCACCACCATAAGATTGAGGCTGTAACCTTATGCGGGGTTTATGACGTACAAATAAAGCACCAACCCCCTTAGGGCCGTAATTTTTATGGGCAGAAAAGGACATCAGGTCTACCGGTAAACAATTCATATCTATTTCAAGCTTACCGGCACTTTGAGCTGCATCGACATGAAAAACAATACCCTTATCCCGTAACAATTTTCCAATAGCAGCAATATCCTGTATTACACCAATCTCATTGTTGACATGCATGATAGAAACCAAAACAGTTTCATCGGTCAATGCCTGCTCCAGGGTATTCAAATCCAACAAGCCGTCAGGCTGAGGCGCTAAATAGCTTACCCGGAAACCTTCCCTTTCCAGCTGATGAAAAGTATCAAGTACTGCTTTATGCTCAGTTGCCATAGTGATGGCATGCTTTCCTTTGCGTTGATAAAAGCGGGCAGCACCCAAAATGGCTAAATTATTGGCCTCCGTTGCTCCAGAGGTAAAGACAATCTCTTGCGGCAAGGCATGGATTGTCCGGGCAATCTGCTCGCGTGCACCTTCCACTGCTTCCGCTGCTTTTTTTCCGTAGATATGAGTAACAGATGCCGGATTGCCAAAAATCCCATCAGGGCCTAAAAACTGTATCATTTTTTCTACAACGCGCGGATCTGCAGGTGTTGTTGCCATATAATCCAGGTAAATTGGTAATTTATTCATACATGCACTCCTGTCTAATCATACCCTATACTGACTGACTCACTTCCTGTTATTAAATTTCAATGCTTTTTGTACATGACTTAAAATGCCACGTAAAATAGTGACTTCCATATGCTCTAATCTTGCCCGGTTAAATAAGCGTCGAATCCGTTGCAATAAACGTCTTGTCGGGCGAGAAGGTTTTAAAAAATTAATCGCTGTCATCACCGCAGTTAAATGATCGTAAAACTGTTCCACTTCTTCTGCCGTTGCCAGTCGATCATGAGACAAACTCACTTCAGCAACCGGCGCCAGTAGCTTCATCCTTAATTCATAAGCAATAATCTGCACAGCTTGAGAAAGATTTAATGAACTATACTCCGGATTGCTGGGGATATTAATATGATAATGGCTGCGTAATAATTCTTCATTTGTAAGTCCCGCATGTTCACGCCCAAAAAGAATGGCTACCTCAGTAGAATCAGGCCTTTCTGAAATTAATGTAGCACATTCTCGAGGCGTTAATCCCGGTAAGGCAATGCCACGCGGCCTGGCACTGGTTGCTAATATCAGTTGACATCCTTTTAATGCTTCATCCAAAGAATCAGTGACTATAGCGCCCTCTAATATATCGTCGGCACCAGCAGCCATTTCATACGCTTTTTGATGAGGGAACGCTTTGGGAGAGACAAGGTAAAGTCTATCCAGCCCCATAGTCTTCATAGCCCGGGCTGCAGAACCTATATTACCTGGATGGGAAGTGGAGATTAACACTATTCTGATTGAAGAAAAATTCATAAAAAAATCTTAACAATAAAATACCCAGGCTTCTTTGCAGCAGCGAAGGTAAAAATTTTTGACAGAAATAATCGCAACTATACAGTAATGATTTCTCTCCGTGCAAAAAAAAATGTGCTAGAATCGCTGACTTTGTTGAAAACAGGGCAAAACTCATGCAACCATTACTAAACATTGCCATTACTGCCGCACGTCTTGCCGGTGATATCATCATCCGCCATATAGAGCAACTCGACCGTATAAAAATCACAGCTAAAGATAACGAAGAATATTTTAGTGAAGTGGATGTCAAGGCAGAACAAGCGATCATTAACACCATTCATAAAGCTTACCCAGAGCATGGTATTATCGCTGAGGAAAGTGGTGTTTTTAAGGGTGATGCAGATTCAGTATGGATTATTGACCCACTTGATGGCACTACTAACTATTTACATGGCTTCCCTTTTTTCTCCGTTTCCATAGCACATCGGGTAAAAAACCGTATTGAACACGCAGTCGTTTATGACCCTTTACGGCATGAATGTTTTTCAGCCAGCCGGGGACGTGGAGCCCAGCTAAATGAACGTCGCATTCGCGTATCGAAAAAAACCCAATTAGCCGGTGCATTACTTGGAACAGGCTTTCCATTCCGCAATGTAGAGATGGCGCAACGTTATTTGCCGACGTTTGAAGCATTAATTGGCAAATGTGCTGGCATCCGCAGAACTGGCTCCGCAGCCCTTGATCTCGCATACATTGCCAGTGGACGTTTAGATGGCGTTTGGGAACTTGGTCTACGCCCCTGGGATATAGCAGCTGGTTCACTCATCATCAAGGAAGCAGGCGGCATGATTAGCAGTCTGGACGGCGGTGAAGACTATATGAAGAAAGGAGATGTTGTTGCAGGAAACCCAAAGGTTTTTAAAGCCCTGCTACAAACATTAATGCTGGTGATTAAAGGTTAAAATCGCATTTTCAGCGCATGACCCTAAATCTGATTGATGGATATGAGGGTTAACTTCCCCTGATTTCCCGCAATATCACCACTCACAGGCGCGATGCTACGGGAAGCCAGGGGAACAACAGACTATTCTTTAATCCCTGGTTTCAAGCCTAATGCAAGCGGTAGCTGGTCAGCAATAGCAGTCCCCAGGCCTTTAGAGAAACGCTCCAGTACACTTTGTTTATAGGTGTAGTCTATTACCCTATCAACCTGTACCATCTCGCGAGCAATTTGACCGCCGCTTGCAAAGCCATCAATCAACCCTCGTTCTTTGGCTTGTTCACCGGTCCAAAACAGTCCTGAAAAGGTATCATCATCAATCTTAAGCCGATTGCCTCGCCCTTCTTTCACTTTATTAATAAATTGCTGATGAATAATATTAAGCATGGTTTGTAATAATTGCACTTGCTCAGGGGATTCAGGTGAGAATGGATCCAGGAACCCTTTATTTTTACCTGCTGTCTGCAAACGGCGGGTTATCCCTAACTTCTGTATGGTATCGACAAAGCCAAAACCATTATAAACAACACCGATTGAACCCACTATGCTCGATGGATTAGCATAGACTTCCTCTGCTCCTGCAGCAACGTAATAAGCCGCTGAAGCACACATGTCAACACAGACAGCGTAAGTTTTAATATGGGGGTATTTGCTACGATAATACTGCAGGGTATTATACATATAATCGGCCTGCACAGGGCTTCCACCCGGACTGTTTATACGCAGTATCAACGCCCGTAACCCCGCACTCTTATACGCTGATTGCAATCCTTTTGCAAAATTCTCTGCCCCGCTGCTATCCGCATCAAAGATAGTGCCATTAACATCAATCAACCCCGCATGCGGTTTAATCCGCTGGGCCTTATTTTCTTCTCCATAAGAAAAAAGCTGATAAACCAGGGAAATGATAAACAGGAAAATAATGCCTCGCATCACCCAGCGCCAACGCCGTTTGCGCTTTTGTTCCCGCATATATTCAATAACAATTTGATTCAATAGTGTTTGTGAATCCGCTTTTTCTGTTGACGATATATTATTTTCCATTGATTTGACCACTTGATTTTTATAAATGAACCCACATTTTACGGCAGGTATCAAGTATTTTAAACATCCACTTTAAAGAGGGGTTACGTTATGCGAATGGACAGACTCACCTCCAAATTTCAAATGGCTTTGGCTGATGCCCAATCATTGGCTTTGGGACGGGATAATGGTTTCATTGAACCAGAACACCTGATGAAAGCACTGCTTGACCAGCAAGGAGGAAGCTGTAGACCCTTGTTAACTAAAGCAGGCGTTAATTTATCCCAATTACGCACTTTGGTTGACCAGGCATTGGATAAGCTTCCTAAAGTATCGGGAACAGGGGGTGATATCCATATCTCCAATGCGCTCGGACGCCTGTTAAATCTTACAGATAAATTAGCGCAACAACGAAAAGACAGTTATATTTCCAGCGAATTGTTCATCCTTGCAGCTCTCAGTGAAGAAGGAAGCCTTTCCAAATTGCTGAAACAGGCAGGTGCAGAGAAGCAATTAATTGAACAGGCCATTACTGATATTCGAGGTGGAGAAACGGTCAACGACCCCAATGCGGAGGAACAGCGTCAGGCCTTGGAAAAATATACTATTGACCTGACAGAACGGGCAGAACAAGGAAAGCTTGATCCAGTCATCGGACGCGACGATGAAATACGCCGTACTATTCAGGTTCTGCAAAGACGTACCAAAAACAATCCTGTCCTCATTGGCGAGCCAGGAGTGGGTAAAACGGCGATAGTAGAAGGCCTGGCGCAACGCATTATTAATAAAGAAGTCCCTGAAGGCTTAAAAGATAAACGGTTACTGTCGCTGGATATGGGGGCATTGATTGCAGGCGCCAAGTTTCGCGGGGAGTTTGAGGAGCGCTTAAAGGCAGTACTGAATGATTTGGCTAAACAAGAAGGCCAGATTATTTTATTTATTGATGAATTACATACGATGGTTGGCGCAGGTAAAGCGGAAGGTGCAATGGATGCAGGTAATATGCTTAAACCCTCATTAGCCCGTGGAGAACTTCATTGCATCGGCGCCACCACATTGGACGAATACCGCCAGTATATTGAAAAAGATGCCGCCCTTGAGCGCCGCTTTCAAAAGGTTTTGGTCGAAGAACCCAGTGTAGAGGATACGATTGCCATACTAAGGGGATTAAGCGAGCGTTATGAAGTGCATCATGGAGTAGACATTACCGATCCAGCCATCGTTGCTGCAGCCACCTTATCCCATCGTTATATCAGTGACCGGCAACTCCCCGATAAGGCAATTGACCTCATCGATGAAGCAGCCAGCCAAATTCGTATGGAAATTGATTCCAAGCCCGAAAGCCTCGATAAATTGGAAAGAAAGTTGATTCAACTAAAAATTGAGCGTGAAGCATTAAAAAAAGAAACTGATGAGGCATCCAGAAAGCGCCTGGAAGACTTGGAGAAATTAATTACCGAACTGGAAAAAAATTATTCTGATCTTGAAGAAGTATGGAAAGCAGAGAAAGCAACCTTGCAAGGGGCTACGCACATTAAAGAATCGCTGGAACAAGCAAAGATTGAACTGGAGGCAGCCAGAAGAGCCGGTGATCTTGCAAGAATGTCAGAACTGCAATATGGACGTATTCCAGAACTTGAAAAACAACTGACGCAAGTCTCTACCGCAGAAGCCAGTGAAACCAAGCTGGTTCGCAACAAGGTAACCGAAGAAGAAATTGCCGAGGTGGTTTCCAAATGGACGGGTATTCCTGTTGCCAAAATGCTGGAAGGTGAAAAAGAAAAGTTACTACATATGGAAGAGGCTCTCCATCAACGGGTCATTGGCCAAAACGAAGCAGTCGATGTAGTCGCTAATGCCATTCGGCGTTCTCGTGCCGGTTTGTCAGATCCTAAACGCCCGATAGGTTCCTTTTTGTTTCTTGGCCCTACTGGTGTCGGTAAGACAGAACTTTGTAAAGCACTGGCAGCTTTCCTTTTTGATACAGAGGAAGCAATGATTCGTATCGATATGTCTGAATTTATGGAGAAACACTCCGTTGCCAGGCTAATTGGTGCCCCCCCAGGTTATGTTGGCTTTGAAGAGGGAGGCTATCTGACTGAAGCTGTACGACGCCGTCCTTATTCGGTTATCTTGCTGGATGAAATTGAAAAAGCACATAGTGATGTTTTTAACATTCTCCTGCAGGTACTGGATGATGGAAGACTGACTGATGGTCATGGCAGAACGGTTGATTTTCGTAATACAGTCATTGTAATGACTTCTAATCTGGGCTCTTCCCTCATTCACGATATGGGAAGCAAATTAACCTATGAGCAAATTAAAACCTCTGTAATGGGCGTTGTCAGTCAACACTTCCGTCCTGAATTCATCAACAGAATCGATGATACTGTAGTATTCCACTCGTTAGCGAAAGAGCAAATCGCTGCCATTGCGGCTATTCAAATTGATTATCTGCGGCAGAGGCTTCGTGAGCAAAACATAACACTAGAGGTCAGCGCAGAAGCACTTGCTCATCTGGCAGCTGCTGGATTTGATCCTGTCTATGGCGCAAGGCCATTGAAAAGAACCATTCAACAAAAACTGGAAAATCCACTGGCTCAAGACTTGCTAACCGGGAAGTTTAAATCAGGTGATACAATTGAGGTAGGCTGGAAAGATGAGAACCTGCAGTTTAAGGTTGCCTAATCAGCAAAAGGGGAAACCCTTTTGCTGTAACTCTCTATACCGAATATACTCCAAAAATGCCTGATTTCAGGCATTTTGATTTTGCTGCGGCCTAACTATTGTTAAAAGAACGCTGCTACTGTCGGCGCTGTCTGAGCTTTTAGCTGCACTAATCTGTTTATTAACGAATCTTCACTACCCCAGGTTATGCAATCTATTTCCGGTCTTCCTGGCAATGTCATATAATTGTGAAGAGCAGTGAACGCTGACTGTATCTTTTCTGGCTCTTGACCTAGCTTGTCCATATCAACCACTTGATTCAGAGCATACTTTAAGTGGGAATAATCAGGATTGCATTCATCGTATGCAATCAAATATGCACCCAACAAAGCATACTGACTATTCAATTTTAACTGATTAACGACCTCATTAGTAAAGCAGGTTAGTTTATTTTCTGAGTCTACATAGCGCTCAACATCCTCTTTCGTTACTTTAGAAAAAAACTTATCAGAAAACACATGCCGCAAAATTAATCTTACTGTTTCAGTCGGCTTTGGCTTTATAGAATCCATTGCTTTAATAATTTTTTCGGTTGTAAAAAAATCTTCCTTACGAGCCTTCATCCATCCTGACAACGCATTTGCAGTCGTGTAAGCATCATACTCAGTTTGAAGAAGGGCTGTTGATACGGATTGTACAAATTTGATCACCTGAATTTGTTGAAGCATCGGTTTGGCCTTTTTTCCATGCTCTGAAACGATACTTTCCAGGTTACTTAAAAACTTATTTTTATCCTTCTTTATATATGAAAACATATCAGCAACATTTGGTTGCTTGAGATAATTTAGATAAGCCTTACAACAGAGAGTGATAGTAAAGCTATCAAGCTGATTTTGCCCAGCTATATTCAGCAATTCTTTTAAACTTTGCTGTAGAGCACTATCGTCTTCACTAGTTCTTGCCACACAAGAGCTAACAGCCCCCCAAAATCCTGTATAAGAGATCTCTATACGAAGTATGCGGAAAAAAATGGCTCCTAACAAAATAACCAGCTCTGGCTTAATCTGCTGTTCTTTTTGATTAATTTGCTCCCTGATCTGCTTAATTTCTTCCTCCGTCCTGCCTCCTTTTTTAAGCGATTCTTCCAAATCAGATATTTCGGTACTCCAGTTTTTAATACTAAGCTTATCCAGCAACTGGGTAATACAAGTTAATTGTTCTTTGCGTAAACCAATATCCGAATAGCCTTTTTCCTTATTCTGGGCAAGCTCAAGGTACCTGCCTTCCAGGTTTCTAATCCCTTCACAAAGTATTTTGCTATGCGGTGGGTGGTAACACGAAGATAAACGATTAAACAAATTGAGTAAATCGGCAGTGCTACCATGTAATTCATTATAGGATGGTGGTTCATAACCCATATAACCTCCTTAAAATAGACCTTTAATCCCTATCATCAGATGCGAAAAAGGCGTTCCCCAACCTGGATAAGACGAAGCTTCTTCATCTTTCTGTAGATAAAGGTTACCTTGCATATTAACGGGGAAAGCATGATACAAATCATTCAGTTCTTGAAATTTATTACTCTCCTCATAGACCCAGCTGCAAAAGAGGCTTAATTCGCTCAGGCTCTTATTATATATTCGGGCATCAAGGCGAGTCAGGGAATCAATCTTCATATCTTGTTGAAGCAATTTCAGCAGCGGCCTGTTTAAAAACCATTGCACGGTATTATCATATTGATACCAAACGTAACTATAAACTCCTATCAATACCAGTTTTTTAGTTTCTCTGTCTGCATTAGGATAGAAATCAAGGCATTTCGCTATCTGCTGTATTAAATAGGCCGCCTGAGCTAATTCAGCATTCGGTATAGAAGGAAAACAAGTGCAAAAAAAGCTCCCAAATGAACGTTGCCTTGCATAGGCTCTTGACAGTTTTTCTGAAAAATTTTTCGCATTCTGTTGAATCTCTTCAAACTCTGGCATGGTTTCTCCCTGCAGTTTTAACCTGCATTTTTTAACACAGCCTACGAGCCCAAAATCGTCATCCTTGGGAACCTTCTTTTTTTATAACAATCTGCTAAAGAATTTGCAATGAAGCAAACTAAATTTTTAATTGTCAGCCTGGATAATACAGTCGCGCTTTACCGATTGATTGACGTTATGAAAGCAGGTCTTAACCAAATTTTGAGTCAATCGCCAAAGCTAAACGTTGGTGTATATTCTCAAACCCTCGGTTGCTCATAATAACAATCGCATCACCCGGACAAACCTCTTCTACAATTTCATTAATGATATTCTCTGTTGTCTCCAATATATGATAGGGGCAACTCCAGTTTTTTACCGTTTCAATAAGATTAAAATGCTCAGGATTTAAAACATAAGCGAGATCTGCTGCTGCCAGAGCCTGTGGCATTGCATCAGCATGCACACCTGCTTTCATCGTGTAAGAAGCAAACTCCAGTACCGTCAATAAACGTTTATGTCGGCCACTTTGTTTCAAGGCGCTAATTGTTTTGCTAATGGCTGTTGGATGATGGGCAAAATCATCATAAATGGTAATCCCGTGACGACTCGATTTAATCTCAAGACGACGCTTGACGGGAGTAAACTCAGCCAATATACCGGCTGCTGTCTCAACGTCTACTCCGGCATGGTAACTCGCCGCTATAGCCGCCAACCCATTCTCGACATTAAACTGTCCAATCAATGGCCAATTTACTTCTGCAACAGGGACTGAATGATGCCAAACACGAAATGCCTGCCCGCTCTCTTCCATTAATTCTGCACGCCAGGCAGCATCGCCCTCTAGAGCCATTTCTTCTTGCCTGGAATAGATCCCGCGTGCAAACACCGCATTTAATGCAACATCATCTCGGGGTTTTATGATCACCCCTTTGGCAGGGATGGTCTTTAGATAATAGTGAAACTGTTGCTGAATCGCTTCAAGATCAGGATAAATATCCGCATGATCAAACTCCAGATTATTGAGTATGGTTACCTCAGGACGATAATGCATCAGCTTGGGCCGCTTATCAAAAAATGCACTATCATACTCGTCTGCTTCAATAACAAACCATTCACCCTGTCCCAAACGGGCGCTGGTATTAAAATAAGGGGCTACTCCGCCAATGAGAAACCCCGGTGCCAAACCTGCCTTCTCTAAAATAAAAGCCAGCATGGAAGTTGTTGTTGTTTTTCCATGAGTGCCTGCAACAGCCAATACACGATAACGCGGCAGAATATTTTCTGCCAGCCATTGAGGGCCTGAAGTATAGTTTTTTCCAGCATTAAGCACCGTCTCAAGTACAGGCATTCCCCTTTTAATCGCATTACCTACGATAACCCAATCAGCCTTCAGGGCTTGAGTACTATCCTCATAGCCTTCAATCCATTGAATACCTTTGGCTTCCAACAGGTTGCTCACTGGAGGATAGCAATTCATATCACAGCCTGTTACCTGATAACCCGCTTCCCTTGCCAATATTGCAAGAGCACTCATAAACGTTCCACCAATCCCTAAAATATGTAAATGCATGGTGTTCTCACTGCCAAAATGAAACCGTTAAAATATTACATGCTAACAAGCCAAAACTCACTAGAATAGAAGTTAAGTAATCCACATCAAGTGCATATCGATAAATATAGGCGGTAATTAAAAATTGCCATACTGTTAATACCAAAGTAAGAATCAAATAAATAATTCCTGCCAGAAGAATAAGCCCGCTGCCCAGATTGGCATTAGCAAGAATGGGGGCCATTAATAGTAAAGGCAAAGCAAACAAATGAATAATGAAGTGACTGGCCCATAAAGAGGTCAATGTTTGCACTATTCTATGTTTTTTTTTATTCAGCTTTAACAATAAAAAGGTATAAAGGCAATAAGCAGCCAAAAGGCTGGCCGCCGCTGCAATAGAGTACAAAAGATCAAATTGACGCTTCATATCCGCCATAAACCATTGCCAGATTATGAGTATAAAAAATAAAAACGCTACCGTTGCCAATAACAGTAGAGAATAAGGTGTATTGGCAGGACTTTCTTTAAAAGTAGAAACCAGCCAATACCGCTTAAAAAGTGCCTCCCACATACCAGTCCTGCCATTTAGAAAGTTAAGCCAGTGTCTTATAAACAGCGATTATCTGCGCTTTTTAATTATTTTGACCTGTTGTACCACGGGTTGATGCCAGGGACCAGAAATCTTGTAAGTATAACCACTTATTTTTTGCATTCCGTGATTTATTATCTTACTGGCTACCCAGGTTGCAATCCCAGCAATAGGTCCTCCTGCAATGGTTGCTACTACAGGCAAACTTGCTGTGATATGAGGAGAAACTTTCAAATCCAGATCATAATGCTGCTTTGCAATATCAAGATTACCTTTCATGCTGGCATAGGCTACAGGACCGTCAATATAGCTATCCTCCGTAACCATAATCCCGTTAGCAATGGAAAAATTTCCATTAAACTGATCAAAACTGTAACCATCTTCCGATAAATCACTAAAATCCAACTTAAGTCGTCGGGGGATCGTTTGTAAACTTAAAATACTTAACAACTTCCCCAAGGCTAACTTTTCTTCCGTCTCAGAACTTAAATGAGTGATTCGGCCATTCCTGAAGTTAATAGCCATCAAACCGCTAAGCCGTGTTAGTGAAAAATCATAAAAGCGTCCAGTCCATCCACCCTGAAAGCGGATATCTCCCCTGGATGCTTCAATGACCGGACTGATTTTCCATTGCTCCAACGTTTTGGCCAGATCGCTGATATGGAGATCCGAGCGAACTCGGGTAGTATCAATTTCCCCTTTTTGTTCCCAGTTACCCTTGGCTGTCAACTCATAAAAAGGGGATCTAATCTTACAGTAATCTAATCGCCAATTATTTTTTAAGCGGGTAGTTTTTAAAGACACATCACCAATATCCAAATTGCCCAGCTGTAACGAGCCGATACTTAAATTAAGGTTAGGCATGTCCTCAGGTTTTAATTTTATAGTAGTTGTTGCTGAAAAATTTGTTTTATTTTTATCCAGATGTAATTTTTCAAATGTTCCAGTCAAGGTGTTCGTTGCTGGTTGATAGCGAAGATTAGCAGCAACCTGCTCTTGTTTTATAGCAATAGACCATGCTTTTTCCAATTTTACCGCCTTGATGAATAAATCCTTGTAGGTTTCTCCTAAGATCCCGGCAGTACGGAGTCTCACATCAATAAGCGTTACAAAATCCAGCAATTGTTTTTGAGACTGTTCTGTAGCAATTTTTTCCCTTACACGAAGCCATCGCGCCAAATCAAATTCGGGTAAAGAGCCTATAATTTGCAGACCATGTTGATCCTGCTGCCATAAAGCCTTAGAGCTACCTAAACGAATTTCTCCTTTTTGCAGTTCAAACGCAGTACCCTTAGGGCCTGAAAACCATAGATCGCCACTCATAGCATCCGTATAATTGAAGCGTAATCGGACCGCTTTCTGTGGATTAAAGTCAATATCTATAGTCAATGGTACGTTTGCTTCTGCTTTTTTCCCCAACGGCGGAGGTAAATCAACACTCAAACCATACAAAGAGGTTTTAATGTTTAAATGATCCAAATCACCGGGATCATCAGTAAGCAACAGCAAGCTTTCCAGCCATAATGAACCATGCATTAATGATAAAAACGGCCATTTAAACTTCTGTTGCAACACCTCTGCTGTCGTTTTTCCTTTTATCTTCACTTCAGTAGCAGAAATTGGCTCATGGACTGATTTAATTAATACAGTCACCGGATTATTTAGGATATTGGCCTGGAAATTACTTGTTAAAATACCTTTTTCATTAAATTGTAATCCACCATTTAAATTTTTTAATTCCACATTATCCAAAGAATGACGCACCATAATAGTGGCATCTTCAAAACGAATATCTCCCAGGGCTAATACCTCGTCATTTTCAGGATAAAGCGGAACTTCAAATTGTAAATCCAGCTCTACAGGACCTTCCATCTGCAACATAGCCAAAGCAGACAATTTCTTTTTTAATGGTGTAGAGCGAACATAAGATAATGCCTTGGCCGAGTCAGTCCTGGCTTTGGTATGAACCAATAACCGCTCCCGATCAAGCCCTAAATCAGTTACCTGCACATTGCTTTGATTAACCTCAATTCCCTGAAAATTGGCATGAACAATATCAGCCTCAAGAAGACGTTTATTTACACGAAGATAAGCTTCAATATCGGTTGTTATTGGCCATTGAGGGGCAAAGACCAAGTCCACACCACTTAAATGGCTTTTAATAGAGAATTCACCCGGTTTATTATCAAAAGGGAAATCAGCGATATTGCCATTAACAATCAGTTCACCGCTTGCCTTATCAATGGCTTTAACCTCATTTTTTAGCCAGGCATCCAGCTTTGGTTTCAGGTGTTCGGAAGGTAAATAAGCCAACCATCTCTCAGCATGATTAGCAGAGAACTCCGCCTTTAAACGCAATGGGCCTGACAATCCGTCAACGGCTCCCTGTGCACTAAGCAAAAGATCGCGATGACTCAACACAAAGCGCTCCATGCTGATACGCAACTCATGGCTTAACTCCTTCCAATCAAAAGCAGCATTAAGCATTGCAAGCCTGACTGGCGGCTTATCCTGTAAAGTAATCGTTGTATCCTTGCTGTCAATTTCCAGATGCCCTTCGGCTGGCTGCCAATGCAAAACACCTGAAAGATTGTTAACCGCAGGCAATTTTCCTGTTGTCTGCCATCCCAAATGGGAAAAACGAGTCAGGAGATAATCAACCTCATTTGAGCTAATATGGAGCTGTGTATCATGAAGTTGCCCGTAAGGCTCCATGGACAATATCCTGCTAACCGCCTCAGGTCTGACTGTCGAAAACAAGGACTTAAGCAAAATAGTCTTGATATAAAGAAAATACCCCTTGCCTTGCTCGTAGCGAACCAGGAGTGAATTTTCCGGCCATCGTGTCTCTCCCAAACGCAAACCCACATGATCTCCTGATAACTGCCATCCGGTCGTTGTGGGCAGCCAGGCTAAATTAGCCCTTAAAGATTGAATCAATTGATCTTTTTTAGTTTCTTTATCCCGCCAAGCCAGATGATGAAAATGCAATTTTGTCTGAGCATTTTTAAGCTGCCCTTCCTTCAAATCTGCCCATAATTGCAGATCTCCCTTACCTCCTGATATCTGCAATTTTGTTTGTGGAATAAACTGCTGCCACTGGGCAGGCAACAGGTGTTTAGCAGAGAAAAATAGCTGACCTGAAGCATTGTCCAGACTGCCGGAGTCTAAATTTAAATCTGCAAGCAATTGAAATTTGGTTGCTGTAGTTTGTGCAAGATGAGCCGCGCCTTTAATCCGGTAACGCCCCGAGTGATTAGTGATTGTAAGGTTGAAATCACTTAAAGGAATCAACGTACCATCACGCAAGTGGATATGGGTGGATAAATTTTTAATGATTATTTTTTGCTGTGCCAAAATCCAGGCCAATATGGGCTTGTAGGAGGACACATCGGCCGTCATCTTTTGCTTGACAATACCATCAATTTGCCAACCCTCGTCAGTCTGGTGAAAATTTAGATGCAGATCATCAACAAAGAGCACGCCTGGCTGAATTTGCCAATGCCACAGGGAGCTTAGCAAATTGATACCAACCAATAATTTATTTAACTTGACAGCCGCTTTTTCCCCATCCAGGATTGCAACCTGATTTAATTTAATTACAGGTTCAAACCAATACCATCCTGTTTCCATTGTATTGATAGTTACAGGTTCCCCAAGTAATACCGATAAATGATGCTCTACCTGTGATTTATATTGTTTCGCCCAGGGAGTCAAGGCACGAAAAAGACTGGAGATAACTGCAGCAGCAATAATCAGGGCAGCCAGGCATATCCACAGTCTTTTGAAGAATTTATTCACCGCGCTTAATCTGAATTAGTGGTAGAGCTTTTACTATACCATTGCTTCTGTGCATACTCATCACTTTCTTTTTGCTCTGCACGTTCTTGCTTTATTTTTTGCTGTTGCATTACTCGTTCAAGCAAGCGGTCTACCGCATCCTGTTCAGATTTGGCCTTTATGTATAGCGACTCATAGTGCGTGCGCTGTTTGGCAAGTTGAGCCAATTGCTGATTGATTTGTAACAGGGCACTATCAAGTTGAGTAATAAAATCAATGCGATTTCGGACACGGCCTACTGTACATCCAGCATGCCCCATCTGGCTGAGTTGTTGCATATAGTCATGGCGATAACCTAATAATTGATGATGCTGCGCCTTTCCTGCGAAAAATTGCTCCCGGACACGGGCCAGATTGTCACTTGCTACTCTTGTTGCCTGCTTTTTTATCGCAAGCAATCGCAATAAGCGATTTGTACGTGAAGTCATGGACTGGCCTCTTCCAATGACTCAGCCAGTTCCTCAAGTAATTTCAAGCTTGCTTCAAAATCTACTTTCTCATCCATACCTTGAATTATATACTCTCTAATCCTTTCCCGACAAAGAATTGCCTTATCCAGTTGCTTGTCACTTCCTTTTGAATAAGCACCCAATAAGACTAAATCCTTATTTTTTTCATAGATTGAAAGATATTTTTTCACTAATAACATTTGTTTTATTTGCGATTCAGGCACAATGGCAGGCATTACACGACTAATGGAAGCCTCCAGATTGATTGCCGGGAATTGGCCTGATTCTGCCAGTTCCCGATCCAGCACAATGTGTCCATCAAGTATAGCACGGGCTGCGTCAGCAATGGGATCTTGTTGGTCATCCCCTTCTGCCAGCACCGTATAAAATGCAGTAATAGAGCCACTGCCAGACTTACCATTTCCTGCTCGTTCTACCAGTTGAGGGATTTTGGCAAATACAGAGGGAGGATAACCTTTTGTCGCAGGAGGTTCCCCAATTGATAGCGCTATTTCTCGTTGTGCCTGTGCAAAACGTGTTAAAGAGTCCATCAGCAATAATACATGTTTGCCCTGATCACGGAAATACTCAGCAATACTGGTTGCAACCATTGCCCCATGCAAACGCATCAAAGGACTCTCATCAGCAGGAGCGGCCACAACAACGGCTCGATGAAGCCCTGCTTCACCCAGATTGGATTCAATAAACTCCTTAACCTCCCGTCCTCGCTCCCCAATCAAACCCACGACAACTAAATCCGCTGCGGTAAATCGGGTCATCATGCTAAGCAGCACAGATTTTCCTACGCCGCTTCCGGCAAACAGACCCAGCCGTTGTCCTCGGCCAACAGTTAGTAAACCATTAATCGCTCTAACACCCACATCTAAAGGCACATCAATAGAAGCTCTTTTTAATGGATTAACAGGCTGGCTAATTAAAGGATAATGATCTACTGTTTCTAGCGATTCTTTCTCATCGATAGGCATGCCAGATCCACTCAATATTCTGCCTAATAAATGAGGACCAACGCCCACTTGAGCTACTCGGCCACTCGGCACAATCAACATACCTGGCCCAATTCCATGCGTATGGCCTATCGACATAAGATAAGCATTTTTATTATCAAAACCGACTACTTCAGCTTCAACACGCTCTGTCTTACTAATTGTGACCCAACATCGCGCACCAACGGGTTGTTGAAAACCACGCGCCTGAAGTGTTAATCCTATTGCACGGCTAATGCGGCCACAATGAACTAATCCTGACTCAGGTTTTGCTCTTAGCTGCTTCAAAAATTGAGTTAACCGCGATTCATAAATCATCTTGATTCAGCATATCTGGTTTATCGATTTCTTCGTCCTGAAAAAAATGGATCTGGAGTATTTTCTGCAAGCGGGTTTTCAATCGCCCATCTAATTCATTATGCTCGCTTCTTAGATAAAAATCACCCCGTTCTAACGTTTCATCCGTCACGAAAAGGCTACGCAGCTCAGTTAATTGCTGCTCTTCAAGTTCATTGTTTAACCACTCTATATCGCTTGGATTCATAACAAGTTGCTTATCGCCTTGTAATGAAGGGAGTTCTTTTTTGATTTCTTCGATAAATAAAGATAATTTGTCAGGATGGATCGAAAGCTCTATGCCGATACAAGCCTGACAGACCCAAGCAATGGTCTGCACTAATTCATGGCTTAAATTCTTATCCAACAACGCTACCGGTTGCCTTATTAAATTAAGCCAATTGGCTAATTCCTGCCGCTTCAATTGCAGTTCTTCAGCAGCTTGCTTCATCCCTTCCTGATAACCTGCCTTTTCTGCCTCTTCCCTTAGCCTGTCGCATTCCCTGGCAAATTCTTCCTGGGGATCAACTTCTTCAATAATGGACTCCGTCTCTGGTACTTTAAATTCCCATAGGTTAAAAGCCTGTTGATCTTTTTCTTCATACCAGGGCTGAAAACTATCATCCATACTGCATCCTTAATAAATTTACTGCTAGGTTCTGTGCACTTATCGCTAGCTTTAGTCAAAAAGCCTTGATTGGCGAGCACCGAAGCGGAGCATACATAGAAGTATGTGAGCATCGGAGCGCAGAAAATCAAGGCTTCTTGGCCAAGATAGTAGATAAGTGCACAGAACCTAGATCATTTCATCACCACCTTTGGTACCAAGGGCAATTTTACCCTCTTCAGCAAGGCTTCTGGCAATTGCTAAAATTTCGCGCTGCGCTTTTTCTACCTCACTCACTTTCACAGGTCCCTGCATCTCTAAATCATCCCTTAACAGATCGGCAGCCCGTTTAGACATGTTACCAAAAATCTTTTCCTTCACAGGTTCTGTAGTCCCTTTTAACGCCAGCATCAGCTGTTCTGTAGTAACATCCCTCAGTAAGGTCTGCACACTCCGATTATCCATATCCACCAAATTTTCAAACACAAACATCTTGTCTTTAATTTTTTCACAAAGCTCAGTATCCCACTGCTCTATTTTCTCAAGGACATCATTCTCGACTGAGCCTTCCAAAAAGTTAATAACATCAGCGACACTTTTAATACCACCTGCAGAAGCAGCCTTACCCCCTTTCTGACCGCTGAGTTGCCTCTCTATCACATGGCCAAGCTCAGAAATCGCTTCTGGTTTAACCGTATCAATAGTACACATCCGCAACAAGACCTCTGCTCTTTTTTCAGAAGGAAAATAACCAACCACTTCCGCAGACTGCTCACTATCCAGATGAATTAATATAGTCGCAATAATCTGGGGATGCTCATTTCGGATAACATCAGCAATTAAACGGGCATCCAGCCATTTAAGTCGGTTAAGTCCGCTATCCTTGTCTGAAACCAGTATCCGGTCAATAAACGGGATCGCGTTTTCCTCCCCCAATGCATTTATCAGTATTGTGCGAAGATAGTTTTCCGCATCGACTGTCAGACTGGTTTGATCTTCAATGGCGTTTAAAAACTCACCCAACACACCTTGCATCTTCGCCTTACTCACACTACTCATGGTTGAAATAGCCATACCAACTTTCTGAACCTGTCTTGGTTCAAGGTGTTTAAGCACTTCAGCGGCATTTTCTTCACCCATGCCTAATAGTAAGATAGCTGCCCGCTCAATTCCATCCATTCTTATCCCCGCTCAACCCAGGTTTTTACCACTTGTGCTACACGCTTTGGCTCTTTATCTACTACCTGACGCAGTAAAGCCAATTGCGACTCATAATCATTTGCATGCGGCAATAACTCTTGTTGCTCAGGAGGAGCCAACTCAGGCAGCTCAGCCTCTGCCAGCTCGTCCTTATTTACACCCGCCAACGCCTTGAACAAAGGCCTGAAAAGACCAAAAACCAATGACAGGATAAACAACGCAGCACCCGCCTGTTTTATTATTGACCAAAATGCGTCTTTTTGCCAAAAATGAGGTTCAGGTAGCTCAGGAATAGGATCTGGCTTGACAAAATGGCTATTGACTACATTCAGACTATCACCACGCTTGGCATTGAGTCCTATCGCATCAGCAACCAATACTTTGATTTGGTCTATTTCCGCCTCCGTCAATGGTTTCATTTCCATTTTATTAGTTTTTTCATCCAGGACAGGTTTATCATCCACTAATACAGCAACAGTTAATCGTTTAATCGCTCCTGGCTGATTCCTGGTATGGCTGATAGTCTTGTCCAGTTCAAAATTCTTGGTGCTTTGGGCTTTAAAATCACTTGCCTGGGTATCCTCTTCATTGGTTGTTGAATTATCATTGTTATTCCTGTTTTGCTGTAATCCTGCATTCGCAGGCGGCGCATTAGACAGAGCACCCGGCACTCCACTGGCAGTATTATTCAGCTTGCGCTTTTCTTCCATCGTTTGCTCACTGCGCAATACAGAAGAGTTAGGATCAAATAACTCCTGTGTTTGTTCAAAGGAAGTAAAATCCATATCAGCTGAAACCTTGGCTTTTACCCGCCCAAACCCTAAAAAAGGCGTCAATATATCCTGAATTCGCTGGACATATTGCTGTTCCAGCGTCTGGCGATATTCCATAAAACGTTCTGTCTCGCTAAACAGGTTTTGTCCGGCGCCCTCACTTAATAATTGACCATTTTGATCAACTACCGTAACTCGGCTGGCGGAGAGACTGGGGATACTTGAAGCCACCAGATTAATAATAGAAGCAATGGTTTGTTTCTTTACTTCCACACCGGGATAAATATCAATAAAAACTGAGGCGCTTGGTTGGCGATTGTCTCTTACAAAAGCTGATTCCCTGGGGATAGCCAAATGGACACGTGCTGATTTCACATCATGAAATTGACTGATAGTACGCGCTAACTCTGTTTCAAGAGCTTGTTTATAGCGGGCGCTTTCCATAAACTGGCTACTATTCAATGCCCCTTTGTCAGCAAATAACTCATAGCCTGAACCGCTCCCACGAGGCAATCCCTCAGCAGCCAGTTTCAAGCGGGCATTCTGCACTTCATCTGTGGCCACTAATATGGTGCCTTTATTCTGTTCTACTTTAAACGGTATCCCATTGCGCTGTAATAAATCGACAATATCTGCTGCATCCCGTGTGCTTACTTCATTATATACAGGCATATAACTTGGTTCACGTGACCATAAAACCACACCTACACCAATAGCAACGCTAGCTGCCAATCCAAACAGCAACCCCAGCTGCCTGGGAATAGACAAGCTTGCAAACCTTGCAGCCGCAGTTGAAGCATTGTCGGCCAATGCCATGATGTACTCCTCTCTAACAAAAGGTGGATCTGCTTTACCTGACTATCAAATTGGCATATTCATAATGTCTTGATAGGCTTGAACTACTTTATTCCTGACGCGTAATGTTGCTTCAAAAGCCAAATTTGATTTTTGAGCAGCGACCATTACCTCACCAACACCTACCTTGCTATCCCCCATTTCATAACGGCTCTTAAGGTTATCTGATGTTTGCTGGAGCTGATTGACATCTCCTAATGCCTTCTGTAAGACATCACCAAAGGGAGCCTGGGTCATGCTTGCCTCAACACCACTTCCTCCTTCAGCTTTAGAGGCAAGTATCCGTAGCTGATTTAGTAACGAGACTGTATTAATCTCACTCATCCTTCTCTCTCCATAATAATTTACTATCGAAAATAATTTACTATCGAATTTCTCTTTCATTGATAGCCGGGTTCCAGAAATTTACCCCCACTAAACCGCATACCCTTCTTCACGCATTTTTGCTAATTTATAGCGCAAGGTACGTTCACTTACCCCTAAAACAGCGGCAACCTGCTGACGATTACCATCATGTTCTTTTAAGGTTTGCTGTATTAGTTCAAATTCATGATTTTGCAAGCTTTTTCCTTCTGGCTTGCCTTCAGCAATCCTTTCATCCATTGTGTTTGTTAACTGCAGGTGAGAGGACTCTATCATTCCCTGAGTCTGCAACACCAAAGCACGTTGAACAACATTATCCAATTCCCGCGCATTACCAGGCCAACTATACTCCAAAAGCACTTGTTTGGCTTCTTCACTTAATACAGGTATTACAGGATTATTTTGGCAATGCCGTCGAATTAAATAATTCGCTAACGGAATAATATCGCAAATTCTTTCCCGCAAGGGCAACCAGTGAAGCGGAAAAACATTAAGCCGGTAGTACAAATCTTCACGAAATCGTCCGGCACTTACTTCATCCAACAGTTTTCTATTGCTTGTCGCCAATACCCTTACATCAAGTTGAATCAATTTATTTGCGCCAATCCGCTCTACTTCTTTCTCTTGTAAGACACGTAGTAACTTAGCCTGAAGAGCCAGACTCATTTCACTGACTTCATCAAGAAGCAAAGTACCTCCCTGAGCCTGCTCAAATTTTCCAGGTGTTGATTTATAAGCTCCGGTAAAAGCCCCTTTTTCATAACCAAATAAAGTAGCTTCCAGCATTTGTTCAGGAATAGCAGCACAATTAATTGCTATAAAAGGGTGTTGCTTGCGGGGCGAATGATCATGAATAAAATGGGCCAGTACTTCCTTTCCCGTGCCACTCTCACCGCTAATCATTACCCCAACGTCTGACTGGGCAACCCTTAGCGCCATTGACAATAAAGCCTGGCTTTTAGGGTCTTGGGCCACCGGCTGACTATCCTCTTCAAAAAGAGGCTTGATATAGCGGTTAATCTTCTCAGTTAAGGCATGGGCGCTAAATGGCTTTTGCAAGTAATCAACAGCGCCGTTTCGCATCGCAGTGACTGCATCTTCTACAGAACCATAGGCTGTCATCAAGATAACGGGGACACCAGGATTACGGCGCTGAATTTCTGCGAGCAATTGCTGACCATCTAATTTATCCATACGAATATCACTTAAAACAATGGCCGGATTATGGCGATCAAGCATCGCCAGTGCCTCCCGGCCATCTTTTGCTGCCAAATAAGAATGGCCAGCCAAATGCATTGTTTCTGTCAGCGCCTCACGTAAAACGGGATCATCTTCAACAATTAAAACATCACTCATAAGTAAAATCCTTGTTAAAGCACCATTATCATGGAAAATAAAACAGCAAGCTATAAGATGTATCTCATTTTCCTAAAAATCATCTTGGAATATTAATCGTTACACAACTACCCTGTCCTAATAAAGAATCTATTTTCACCTCCCCACCATGCGCCTTGACAACCGCATTGACAACCGGAAGCCCTAATCCTGTTCCTTGTGCTTTTGTAGTAAAAAAAGGGGCGAAAGCCTGTGATTTAACCTCTTCTGTCATGCCTGTACCATTATCAGTAACCTTAAATCGCAGGTTGTTCTTATCAATTCTCTGAATTGATAAGTTAATATGGCTTGCTCTGGCTTGTAATGCATTGATAATTAAATTTAATATTGCACCCATTAAGGATTCAGCATGCAGCGAAACTTCACTGTCCTCTAAAGAATTGGAGACCACGAACTCTACAGATTGCGCTTGAATTAAAGGTTGTGCCCTTTCTATCAATTGTTTGCACCAGTCGTCCATGTTAATTAATCCAGGCTCAATGCTTTCACCTCTGGTAAACAGCAGCAAATCCTGAATTTGCTGTTCGATACTGGCATGACACTCCTGCAAACGTGTGATCCACTGCAGACAGCGATTATCATCAAAAGATTGTGCTGCCAGATGCTCTGTATAAAGAATGGCTGACGACAGAGGTGTTCTTATCTGATGTGCCAATTGAGCAGTCATCCTGCCAATCGCTATTAAACGATGCTGGTTTGCCTTTGCTTGTTCATAATCCCTTGTCGCAGTGAGGTCGATTAGAGTAACCAGCTGGCCAGGCAAACTGTCCAGGGAAGAAATTGCTACACGTACCCTGCGGCCATCGACCAGAGAAACCTCATGCCCATCATCCTCACGCGGTGCAAAAACCTGTTGGATCACGTCTCGCCAGGCAGATCCTTGTATGTTGGCTCCCAATAAATCTTCAGCAGCATTGTTTAGCCAGACAATATACCCTTTAGTATTAAGCACTAGAAGACCACAGGGCAGGCAAGCCAGAATATCTTGCTCAGGCAAAGCAGGGCATGCCTGAGTTTCACATAATAACTGCTCTTCTTTATCTTGCATGTTGACTACTGATTATTATCGACCTAGTAAAACTTTAACAAATTTAAATAAAAATAAAAACATAAAAAAATCATACAATTACGCTTTGTTGCCAAGAGAATAGGCTAGTTGTATGGATTTTTTATTAATGGTGAGCATAATCGGAAATGCCTGGTATCGAAAAATCTGTTAGCATATAATTTAATTTGAACAAAGCTTCCCGCAGGTAGCGGATGTGAGGAAACCACAGAGTTCAAAGTAAACCGCGAAATTTGGAGTTTTACATTTAAATAGTCGGTACCCTGCCCCTATTAACATTTGAGCCAAGAAGAATGGAACATTTACAGCATCTAATTCATTACATTCTGCATATCGATACCTACCTCTTTTCCTTTGTTTCCAGCTATGGCACCTGGACCTATTTAGCATTATTTGCAGTGATTTTCTGTGAAACAGGCTTTGTCATAACCCCTTTTCTTCCGGGTGATTCTCTGCTTTTTGCCAGTGGCAGCATCGCTGCACAGCCAGGCACCCCTTTAAATATCATCAGTTTGTTTCTGTTACTCCTCATCGCCTCCATTGTCGGCAACCAACTTAATTATTTTATTGGGAGAATGTTAGGCCCCCAGGTATTCTCTAATGAGAGTTCCAGATTACTAAATAGAAAATATTTGGACGAGACCCATGCTTTTTATGAGAAGCACGGAGGGAAAACTATTATTTTGGCTCGGTTTATTCCCATAATCCGTACTTTTGCACCGTTTATTGCTGGTGTTGGTTATATGAACCGCTCTCATTTTTTTCTTTATAATGTAGCCAGTGCTTTTCTTTGGATAGGAAGCCTTCTCTTTCTGGGGTACTTCTTTGGCTCTCTTCCAATAATCAAAGACAATTTTGCCTTTGTTATTTACGGGATCATTATTCTTTCCATTTTACCTCCCTTCCTTGCTTTCCTTCACCGCAAGACAGGCAATCGCACAGGTTCATGAAAAAAATTAACCGATTCAAAAAAAATAACCAGGCGTGTGTTAAATCTTCATCCCTGCTTTTTTCCTGCTTCCATATCAAGTTTTTTTAGAAAAGCCAGCTTGTCAGCAATTTTTATTTCCAATCCCCTTGAAACCGGTTTATACCACCCCGGCTCCCCCATCCCTTCGGGCAAATAACGCTCACCCGCCGCATAAGCATGTGACTCATTGTGTGCATAACGGTACTCATGCCCGTAACCCAATTGCTTCATTAACCGGGTAGGCGCATTACGAAGATGTAGCGGGACTTCTCTTGATTTATCCTGCTTAACAAAAGCCATTGCCTGGTTATAAGCCTTATACCCGGCGTTACTCTTAGGGGCAGCTGCCATATATATTACCGCTTGAGCCAATGCTAACTCTCCCTCAGGAGAACCCAAACGTTCATAGCTGGCAGCAGCATCATTAGCTAACTGCATCGCCCGCGGATCAGCCAAACCTATATCTTCCCAAGCCATCCTTATGATGCGACGAGCTAAATAAAGAGGCTCCACACCACCATCCAGCATACGGCATAACCAATAAAGTGCCGCATCAGGATGCGACCCTCGAACTGACTTATGCAAAGCAGAAATTTGATCATAAAAATTTTCACCCCCTTTATCAAAGCGTCGATTAGCGGGACTTAAAGCATTTTGGATTAAATCTACTGTAACTTCTGTCACGTTTTGAGCTTCGACTGCTGTCTTGATCTGCTCTAACAGGTTAAGCAAACGTCGAGCATCCCCATCAGCATAAGCGACCAAATGGCTTACAACCTGACCATCAAATTGCAGACCAGAGAATATTTTTTGCTGCACACGTTGAAACAACTGTTTAAGATCAGATTCACCCAGGGGGTTTAAAACATAGACTTGTGCTCTTGAAAGTAATGCTGAATTTACCTCAAAAGAAGGATTTTCAGTCGTTGCTCCGATAATAGTAACAAGTCCTGACTCGGTAAATGGTAACAACGCATCTTGCTGCGACTTATTAAATCGATGAATTTCATCAATAAATAACAAGGTCTGTCGATCTTGCTCTAAATAGTGTCTGGCCTGATCAACTGCCGCACGAATGTCCTTAACGCCCGAAAAAACCGCAGAAAGTGCTATCCATTCGCAGTCGAAAGCATTTGCACTTAACCTTGCCAGGGTTGTTTTTCCTACACCCGGGGGACCCCACAAAATCATTGAATGGGGCACGCCGGTCTCAAAAGCTAACCTTAATGGTTTACCTGGCCCTAGCAAGTGATCCTGACCAATTACCTCATCCCAATGTTTTGGTCTTAATAATTCAGCAAGTGGGATTTTTGGTTGCATCGTAATAACTCATTGTTTGACTACATCTACCCCTTTGGGTGGTTTGAACTTAAATAATACAGCAGATAACCTGGGATTGGTTTTTACATTCTTTAAACTGACAATTGTATGTTGGCCCAGTTGATCAAACATCTCCATACCGTTGAGGGTGGCGCCAGCAAAAATTAATTTAACGCGCTGGAAATTTGCCTTTTTTGATTTCGATTGCAAATCATAAATTTGCATCTTTCCTTTTGTTGTTGCTGTTACATCAAAATCACGGGTCACTGTATCATCATAGCCACTCAAAAATAAGGCTGCCGTACCACCTACCCCTTTTTCCTGCCTTTTCACGGTTACCTGTTCTAAATCCACATCGTAAACCCATAATTGGTCGCCATCAGCGACAACCAGTTGCTCCATTGGATCTTTAGTTTGCCAGCGAAAACGGCCTGGACGCTCAAGTGCCATAGTACCCGAAGAACGAGACAACTCTCTCGCCTTAGCCTTTACCGTTTGGGTAAAATTGGCAGTTAAACTGCGGATGCCATTTAACTTGGCCTGTAAAACCTCACCAGCTGATTCGGAAAATGCAGTTGTACCAAATAATATTAATATTAGCAGAAACACTATTTTTTTCATCTTAATCCTCAGTTACAGTAGAGACCAGCACATCCCTGAATCCTCCCTCAAGAGGACCAACAATTCCTGTGCGTTCCATTTCTTCCACTAAGCGTGCAGCACGGTTATATCCGATTTTGAGGCGTCGTTGTACTGAGGATATACTCGCTTTTCGTGTTTGGATAACAAACTCAACGGCCTGATCATACAACGGATCAGCCTCCTCAGTCTCTTGTCCTTCTTCTCCAAAACCACCTTCCAGACTGTCGCCTGTCTGGGTGATAGCATCTATGTACTCCGGTTCTCCTCGAGCACGCCAATCATCCGCTATTCGGTGTACCTCTTTATCATCAACAAAAGCCCCATGAACGCGCAAGGGGGCACCACTTCCCGGAGCCAAATAAAGCATATCCCCATGACCCAGCAATTGATCGGCACCTTGCTGATCAAGGATTGTGCGTGAATCAATTTTTGAAGAAACCTGAAAGGAAATTCTTGTGGGAATATTTGATTTTATTAATCCGGTTAGAACATCAACAGAAGGCCTTTGAGTCGCCAGAATCAAGTGTATTCCTGCTGCACGGGCTTTTTGGGCAATACGGGCAATTAACTGTTCAACCTTCTTGCCCACCACCATCATCATATCCGCCAACTCATCAATAATCACCACAACATAAGGTAAGGGTTGTAATATAGGTGCAGTCTCATCCATTGAATTGACTGGTTTCCATAAAGGGTCAGTTAAAGGTTCGCCTTTGGCTTGTGCCTCAATTAATTTCGCATTAAAACCTGCAAGGTTGCGAACGCCCAGCGCAGCCATTAAACGATAACGTCTTTCCATCTCTCCCACACACCATCGCAAGGCGCTGGCAGCTTCCTTCATATCGGTAACCACAGGTGTTAACAGATGCGGTATGCCATCGTAAACAGATAGCTCAAGCATCTTGGGATCAACCATAATTAAACGCACCTGTTCGGGAGTTGATTTAAAAAGAAGGCTTAGAATCATGGCATTAATGCCCACTGATTTTCCTGAGCCTGTCGTTCCAGCAACCAGTAAGTGAGGCATTTTAGCCAAGTCCACCACCATTGGATGACCTGCGATATCCACCCCCAGAGCCAGGGTTAATGGAGAATGCGCTTGTTGATAAACATCAGCCGATAATACTTCCGACAAACGTACCATATCACGATACTGATTAGGTAACTCAAGCCCGACAACCGTTTTACCAGGAATAACCTCAACCACTCGCACACTGGTTACAGATAATGAGCGAGCTAAGTCTTTAGCTAAAGATGAAAGTTTACTGACTTTAATACCGGCAGCCAGCTGCAATTCAAAACGGGTAATCACAGGCCCAGGATGAACTGCCACTACATCAGCCTGAATACCAAAATCTAATAAATGTTGCTCAACTTCACGCGATAAAGCTTCCAATGCCTGATGAGTATGACCGCCCATAGTTTTACCTTGCTGGGCTTTATCTAACAGGCTAAGGGCAGGCAAACTGCCAGTAACCCCAACAGAGGCTTTGGGGACTCGAGGCACTTCTTTTACAGGTACAGGTTTTTCTGCAGGGATTGACGGTTGGTCAGTATTGAGTGCCGGGATAACAGTTACAGAATTTAAATCAGATGTTACTTTAACAGTTCCTAAAGAAGGCGTTAGAACTGGTGCAGACTCTTCTTTTTTTCTGGCAAGTAATCTATTTTTAGGGGGCTTAACGACAGGCTCACGTTCTCTTTTTTCTTTAAATTGTCTTATTTTTGCTCTCACCATGCGCAAACCGATAAGGAAGGCAGGAAAAACCCTGCTTGCAGACCAGGAAATATAGTAACCGATTAGCTCTATTAATCTAATCCAGGAAAGTCCAGTCAACAAGGTTATCCCAACAAGCAAAACAGCAAACAACAACAAGATTGCCCCTTGCATATTAAGGGCATAGTCGAAACCATCCGCAACGAAACTCCCGAGAATCCCCCCTGCGCCATGCCTGGCATCAAGACCGTCAGGTAATTGAAGACTCAGTAAAGAGCAGCCACCAATCATGGTGAAAATAAAGCCACTGCCACGCAATAACGTAGCTGGCTTATTAATACTTTGAAAAATGCGATAATCTTTTAGAATAAACCAGGCAATGTAGGTAAACGATAAAGGGATCAGAAAGGAAAAATAGCCAAAGATAAAATAAAGCACATCAGCTATATAGGCACCTACCTGTCCACCCGCATTAACTACATCTACATTGCGCTTGCTCACTTGCAGCCAACCTGGATCAGCCGGGTCATAAGTGATTAGGGAAAGAAGTACAAATAAAGCAAGGGCTAAGACAAAGATACAACTACCCTCATTAAGACGTCTTGTTAAAAAATGGGGCATGGCTTGCTTGCGATTGCTGCTTTGGCTAGATGATTGCTGTTTTCCCATAACTATTTCAATGTCTATTATTATGTCATAATATCTGCCATCTTAACATAATAAATGAGGAAGGCAGAGATGATAAGCGAAAGCAATCACCATCGCCTGATAATTCTTGGTTCAGGCCCCGCAGGATATACAGCCGCAGTCTATGCTGCCCGTGCAAACTTAAGCCCCGTTCTGATAACCGGCATGCAACCCGGAGGCCAGCTGACCACCACCACAGAGGTGGATAATTGGCCAGGTGATATTGAAGGGCTACAAGGCCCTGCATTAATGGAACGCATGCAAAAACATGCGGAACGTTTCGAGACGCAAATCATTTTTGATCATATCATCAAAGCTGATTTACAAACGCGCCCTTTTGTATTGCAAGGCGATAGTGAAACCTATACCTGCGATGCACTGATTATTGCCACAGGTGCTTCTGCACGCTATCTGGGACTTGAGTCAGAAAAAGCATATCAAGGACGTGGCGTCTCAGCCTGCGCCACTTGTGACGGCTTTTTCTATCGCAACAAAGCCGTTTGTGTAGTAGGCGGTGGTAATACCGCTGTTGAAGAAGCCCTTTACTTATCGAATATTGCCTCCTCCGTTACGCTTATCCATCGACGGGACACGTTACGTGCTGAGAAAATTTTGCAAGATAAACTATTGGAAAAAGCACATAGCGGCAACGTTAAGTTGCTATGGCACCATACCCTGGAAGAGGTATTAGGGAATGACATGAAAGTCACAGGTGTTCGTGTACGTAATGTTCTTGATGGGCGCGCACAAGAGCTTAATCTTGATGGTGTTTTTATTGCTATTGGCCATGATCCCAATACCGGCTTGTTTAAAGATCAGCTGGCAATGAAAGAGGGTTATCTGACGATTCGTTCAGGACTGGATGGAATGGCTACTGCAACCTCAATTCCCGGTGTTTTTGCCTGTGGTGATGTTGCAGATCATGTTTACAGGCAAGCCATTACTTCTGCAGGCTTTGGCTGTATGGCGGCCTTAGACGCTGAAAAATATTTGGATGATGCAGGCTAAACATGCCGCCTTTAATGATTCTGGCAAGCAACAGCATCGATTTTCCCAACCCGGAAAACAGTGATGAGCAAGGCTTGCTTGCCATCGGTGGCGATTTATCACCGGAACGCCTGTTAGCAGCTTATAAACAAGGCATTTTTCCCTGGTTTGAGCCTGGATGTCCTATGCTTTGGTGGTCTCCTAATCCTCGTCTAATCTTAAAACCGGAAGCTTTTAAAATCTCCCGCAGCCTTAAACAATCATTAAAAAAACCCCATTCCTTTACTATAGATACTGCTTTTCCCGAGGTAATTAATGCCTGCGCTTCAAGTCCTGGCAGACTAAACAACACCTGGATTACGGAAAATATGCGCAAAGCATACACCATACTGCATACTATGGGGTATGCCCACTCCTTTGAAATCTGGCAAAAGAATGAATTGGTTGGGGGCTTGTATGGGATTAGTCTTGGCCGCGCATTTTTTGGCGAGTCAATGTTTCACCGTGAACGTGACAGTTCAAAATTAGCAATGTATTATCTATGTCAGACTTTGAAAGCCTGGGAATTTGATTTTATTGATTGTCAATTACCAACTGCTCACTTACAGAGTCTGGGAGCTGTGGTTATTAATCGTAGTGAATTTCTGGAACTTCTACGAGAAACCTTACGATATCCTGCTCGTCAAGGTCGATGGACTGATGCTGTCCAATATTAATTAAGCATTAGGCATCAATACAGAAAACTGTATGATTGCCATTTTCTATAATTTAGTGCACTATTTGCGCTTTATTTCTGATATTTTAATGAGGACCCATGGCAAAAGAAGATCATATTGAGATGCTTGGTACCGTAATCGATACCCTGCCAAATACTATGTTTCGTGTGGAACTGGAAAATGGTCATATTGTAACTGCCCATATCTCAGGACGCATGCGTAAAAATTACATCCGCATATTAACCGGTGATAAAGTAAAAGTTGAATTAACACCTTATGATTTGACAAAAGGACGTATCATCTTCCGCGATAAAACTTAGAAAGCAGCAGCCTGTAAATACCACTAATGCATCAGGGAATTTTTTTAGATATGCTCGGTGTTTTTGCCTAATTTTAAACCAACCTTCGCCGTGAGCGGCAGCTAGAAGGTATCGAGCGCGCCAAGCGAGAAGGGAGATACAAAGGACGTAGACCCACTGCGCGCTCAAAAGCAAACGAAGTAATGGCATTGGTTAATCAGTGACCCAATAGGCTATCATCTGATGTCCTATCAAACTGATGATTCTCTATACCAGCATACTGCTATGGGCATCCGATGAAGTGATCCTCTCCCCCAAACAGGGCCACCATTTATTAGAAAAAACTAGGCCATCCCTCCTTTTTCCTGGCCTGGGGTAAGTCCTTTAACAGGCCACATTTTAAAACCGTCGCCTGTTCTGGGTTAACCCAACTTATTATGAAGAAACCGGCTTGGGTGACTGCCAATTGCACTTCAATCTGATTTAGCGTAACTTAATCTATTAGGGTCTGTCCTCATTTAGTTTCCCGGCTACAAATTAGCTCAATTTTCGCTTCGTAAAACCAAATGAGGACACACCCTAATCTTTTCTTAATCATCTGGCCATATAATACACTAATAAAAGTTAACCGGGGAATGCCATGCCTGATCGAATTGAGCACATTATTACGATGGGTGATAGTCTTTCTGATAGAGGCACCATGGATCATCGCAAGTTATTTGGACTAATTCCAATGGATGGCTTAAGCGGTTTAAAAGGTAAATCACCTAAAGGACGTTTTACCAATGGTTATGTCTGGGATGATAATTTCAGTAATGAAGTAGCCGATGAGGCTATTATCAGAGAACTTAAACGGCATGGGAAAACCGCAACCGATATCGCTGACGATGTCATTACTAGCGCACCAGAAGTTGAAGGACTTCTTTATAATAATTTTGATCTTGGTAATAACCGGCATGTAAACTTCAAGGGGCAGGATTTTGTCAGAAATTACAATGAGGGCGGGTTGACCGCTTATGATTACTCCCAAAGAGTAATTCCCAACCCTAAGCTTCTTGCAGAAGAAGAGATTTTATCCACCCTGGATAAAAAACGCCAATTGCTCCTGGAAGACGACAATGCTCGAATCATTTCAGAAGAACATAAAAAGCGGACGCTGATAGTCGAATGGTCAGGTGCCAATGACCTGATTACAGTCAATAGCAAACCTACTAATGAAGAAGCTGAGAAGGCAGTACAGGCCAGGCTTCGCAACGTAGAGGAATTAATTAAAAGCGGTTATCGTCATTTCGCGCTCTTTAACTTACCTGACTTATCATTGACTCCCCGCTTCCAAAGACAGGGGAAAGAAGAACAAAACAATGCCCATAAAGTTGCCATGTACTTTAATCAGCAGCTACAAAAAGGGATAGAGCAATTAAGTGCAACCTATAGGGATTGTGCTATTGACGTGTTTGATATTAATGCAATTTTCACAGAAGCTTATAATCACCCGGAAAAATTTCAACTTGATCCTGCCAAAAAACACATACCCTACACAGAATCAAACGATTTTAACATAAAGGCCAATGGGACTTCCCCGGCAGACGGTTACCTGTTTTGGGATGATGTGCACCCTTCTGCCGACATGCATGCGATTTTAGGGCAAAAATTTTATGATAAGTACAGTCAGAAGTACCATTTTGTCGCCCCCCATGAATCACTTCTGGCAATATTTCGCGAAACTTATGGACAGAAGCTGAGAGATGACAAACAAGGCAAACTGGGTTGGTTCAGGTATTCAAACATTTCCTACGCAACAGCTGATCTGGAAACCATTTTGAGACATGCTTTATCTGGGAGTGGGCAACGAACCCGACAGGTGATCACTGAATTAGGCTGGATTAATAAAGACGGCGAACTGATTTCTAAAAATCCTGCACTGCAGGAAGCAATGAAACAGATTAAAGAGTCTTCCCAAGAAAGCAGCCTGAGTTCTTCTCATATATCTTGACGTCGGGTGTGATTTAAAGTGCGGTTGGTATTAATTAATGGCGCCAGCGAAATCGGGGTATGGGTTTATTATCAAGCTCTGCCTCCGGATCGCTGGCGCTCCATCCAGGCCACAACTTTCAAGGAAACCGCAGCTTTAATCGCACCTATGAACGTCAGGCAACTTGACAGCCATCTGTGAATCAGGTTGCCTGAAGATTCATCTTCGTTGTTTAAGAACAACGATAGCTAAGGTATGATCCAGCTTTAAATAAGTGGATTTACTGATATGAACCTAGAAGACAGCCTCTCTAAATTGTTATCCAGTATTAAAGATAAAGTCCAGGGGTTGACTGCAACCGAGATGGGCTTAAAACCAGAGATTACCCTTAAAGACAATGAGATTAAAATAAAACTGAGTGCCGGATTCCCGACAAAACCACTGGAACAATCCTTATTGCCTTTATTAGCAGCGTCGATGCAAAACGCTTTTCCAAAGCACCGTATTCAAATCTCCTTCGAATGTTTTATCAACGCCCATCGCACCCAACTGATTGGCAAAGGATTGCGCGGTGTAAAAAATACCATTGCGGTAGCATCTGGTAAAGGCGGCGTAGGGAAATCGACCGTTGCCGTCAACCTGGCAACAGCGCTTGCACGTGCGGGCGCAAAAGTAGGCCTTCTGGATGCTGATATCTATGGTCCCAGTATTCCCTTAATGCTGGGCGATACAGCAGGCGTTCAAATAAGTAACGACCGTTACCTGCCTGTCTCGGCACATGGAATACAAGCCATGTCGATAGGCTACCTCACTGACAGTAATGAAGCATTGATCTGGCGAGGCCCAATGCTTGCCAAATCCCTGCTACAAATGCTTGATATTACCTTATGGGATGAGCTGGATTACCTGTTTATTGACTTGCCTCCGGGGACGGGAGATATTCAACTTAGCCTGGTGCAAAAAATCCCGTTAACATCAGCCATTGTCGTCACCACACCTCAAAACGTGGCTACGTTAGATGCACAAAAAGCAATCCGGATGTTTGAAAAAACCAACATTGACCTACTGGGAGTAGTAGAAAACATGTCCTTGCATGTTTGTAGCCAATGTGGCCATCAAGAAGCTATTTTCGGTACAGGAGGTGGTCAAAAACTAAGTGAATCCTTCCAGGTAAATCTGCTTGGCCAACTTCCCCTGGATAGTCAGATCCGCAGTCAATCCGATGAGGGGAAACCAACAGCAGTTCACCATGATAAATTAGCCGCATCTTTCATGAACACTGCGATGCGTGCCGCTATTGAACTTTCAAAAAAACCCTTAAATTATATGGGCAAGTTTCCTGATATTGTGGTTGAATAACCTGGAAAAACCTTTTTTCATGCTAAACTATGTTTATTTTAAATTAGGTAATAAGCACCCATGTCCGAGAACTACACCGCTGAAGCGATAGAAGTATTGACCGGCCTTGAACCAGTTCAACGCCGCCCGGGAATGTATACCGATACCACCAGGCCCAATCACCTGGCTCAGGAAGTCATTGATAATAGTGTGGATGAAGTTATTGCCGGATTTGCAACCCAGATTATTGTTAGTTTACATGAAGATGGCTCAGTGGAAGTTGAAGACAATGGGCGAGGTATGCCAGTAGATCTTCACCCCCATCTCGGGTTAAGCGGTGTAGAAGTTATCATGACCCGTCTCCATGCAGGGGGTAAATTTTCCGATAAAAATTACAGCTTCTCAGGCGGTTTACACGGTGTAGGTGTTTCTGTCGTTAATGCCCTTTCCGAACGTGTTAACGTTACTATCAAGCGCAATGGTGTTATCTATAATATGGCATTTGCCAACGGCGATAAGTTGCAGGAGCTACATGAAGTTGGCACAACTAGAAAACGAGATACGGGCACTATCATACGCTTCTGGCCTAATGCCAAATATTTTGATACCACCAAATTCTCCATCAAGCAGCTAACCCATGTCCTGCGAGCCAAAGCGGTACTCTGCCCCGGATTGTCTATGACCTTCATTAACAAGCTAACGAATGAACAAGTAAGCTGGTGTTATGAAAAAGGTTTAGCTGACTACCTGCGCCAATCATTACCCTCTGATTATTTTCCCGAAGAACCTTTCACAGGCGAATTTGCCAATGAGGAAGCAACAGTTGATTGGGCCTTAGCCTGGTCAACAACTGTCAATAACGGTTTGAGTGAAAGTTATGTCAATTTAATTCCTACCGCCCAGGGCGGTACCCATGTTAATGGCTTACGCAGCGGTCTCCATGAGGCGTTGAGCGCTTTTTGTGAGCTGCGTAACTTACTGCCACGTGGTGTAAAACTGACCGCCGATGATCTCTGGGAGCCCTGCCAGTATGTCTTGTCGGTTAAAATGAAAGAACCTCAGTTTGCCGGACAGACCAAGGAGCGCCTAAGTTCAAGGCAAATAGCAAATTTTGTAAGCGCAATTGTTAAGGATGCCTTTGCGCTCTGGCTTAACCACCATCGTAGCCAGGGTGAAATAATTGCTAGTCTGGCTATTGAACGGGCACAAAAACGCTTGCGCCAGGCCAAACAGGTTGCACGAAAACGGGTTAGCCAAGGTCCGGCATTACCCGGTAAACTAGCTGATTGTCTGCAACAGGATCTGAGTCAGGCGGAATTGTTCCTGGTTGAAGGGGATTCTGCAGGCGGCTCTGCTAAACAGGCACGCAATAAAGATTACCAGGCCATCTTACCTTTACGCGGCAAAATCCTCAATTCATGGGAAGTTGAGTCAGCTGAAATCCTGGCTTCTCAAGAGATTCATGACATTGCAGTCGCTATTGGTGTGGATCCCGGCTCTGACGATCTTTCCGGTTTGCGCTATGGTAAACTTTGTATTCTTGCTGACGCCGATTCAGATGGCGCTCACATTGCAACCCTTTTATGTGCATTATTTTTACGTCATTTCAAGCCCTTGGTTCAGGCAGGCCATGTTTTTGTCGCCATGCCACCACTGTATCGTATCGATGCAGGAAAAGCCGTTCACTATGCATTGGATGACGAAGAAAGACAAACCATTGTGAGCCAATTGAACCAAACGAGTAAGGCGAAAGTAAACGTCCAACGCTTTAAAGGGCTGGGTGAGATGAATCCTATACAATTAAGAGAAACCACGATGGATCCAGATACCAGACGCCTGATACAACTTACGCTTGAGGACGAAGAAGCTACCTTTGCACTAATGGACATGATGTTAGCCAAAAAACGAGCCGCTGATCGCAAAATCTGGCTGGAAACCAAAGGAAATTTAGCGGATGTCTGAAACTTAAATCAGCCAGCTAGCCCGCCTATTGGATTGCGTTATCTTCCTGGCTATTTTGTAAAAGCTCTCGATCCTGTTTCAGGGGATGTGCTTTTATAGCCGTCCGATAGGCATGTAGATTCATAAGTAGCTCTGCTTCTGCATTAGATAAATGACAACTATTTATAATTTCCTCTTTTTCACCACCCATTTCAAGAATACACAATGCATGTTGATAACCGCCATCATTGTCCCGCTTATTCTCCAAGGCTTGAATCTGATTATCCATGCTGACAAGTTGACGGTCAATCTCTGTCATCTGTTTGGCAAATGCCAAATCAGCATTCACTAAAACCGTATGATTTCGATGTAATTGTTTGATTTCTTGTGATATCGCCTGAATTTGCTGTTTTACCTCTTCAATCGAGCGATAATAGCGAATAATGCTAAAAATTAACAAACAGAGTAATGCCATAAGTAAAGCAATAATCATTGTATGTCCTTACTGCTTGAGTTAACAGTATCCATTGTATCTATCTCAGGCGGCCTAACAGAATATTCTTCCTCTGCTTGCTTGTTATCAGGAATTAAATTTTCATTTTTTATCATAAGCGCCGGATTTAACAAACGCGGTATTGATTTATCCTTGGCAATAATCAAATTAACGCGTCGATTTTTAGCTCGTCCCTCTTTTGTGTCATTTTCTGCAACCGGGTATTGCTCTCCAAAGCCTGTTACCGTAATGCGAGTCTGCTCAACCCCAAAGGCAGTTAAAATCCTTGCGACAGCAGCGGCTCTTGCTGAAGATAATTCCCAATTAGAGGGATATTGAGAAGTATAAATTGGAATATTATCAGTGTATCCTTCCAACGCAATAGGGTAAGGCTGTTGTTTAAGAACATCGGCTATTTTCATAAGCTTAACAAGAGCAACCGGCCTTAACTCAGCACTACCGCTATCAAACAGCCCTCCAGCTTTCATATCCAACTCTACCCAACCGTCTTGTGGATACATTCGATAGTCGGCGTCCTGAAGGTTCGCTAATGCTTGTACCAATTCATTAAATGGATCTTTAGATTGCTGGCTGGCCGCAGGGCTGTTAGGCGTCTTAAGACTGGAGATTTCAGCCACCGGTTTTTTATCATCCTTCCTGGCAAATGCAGTATGCATTCCCTGGGCAAGCGACTTGTACTTCGAGACATTTACCGAAGAGATAGCATACATTACAACAAAGAATGCAAATAACAACGTGATGAAATCTGCATAAGAGACTACCCAGCGATGCGTATCTTCATGACTATCATTTTTATTTTTTCTTCCGCGCATTCTTATGGTGCTGTCCGTAATTATTTAACTTCAAGTTTAGCATATTGGGGCTTTCTCCACTTGCCATGGAGACTAACCCTTCCACAATCATCTCATCATGATGAATTTGGTTGGCAATACAGCTTTTAATTTTATTTGCTATCGGTAAAAACATTAGATTGGCGAATCCTACTCCGTAAATAGTTGCCACAAATGCTACTGCAATTCCTGCCCCCAATTCACTGGGATCAGCCAAATTACGCATAACCTGAATCAGACCCAAAACCGCTCCCAGGATACCGATAGTTGGACTATATCCTCCCATACTTTCAAACACATAAGCAGCACGTAAATCCTGATCCTCAGAACGCTGAACCTCTGCCTCCAATACTTGCCTGATTGCTTGTTTATCCATACCAACCACTAATAATTCCAATCCTTGTCGCATTAGCGGATGTTTTTCCCGTTCCAGATGCTCTTCTAGAGATAGTAACCCAAATTGCCGTGCTCTTCGAGACAAATCAATGAGTTGTTCACGACTTTTATCGAAAGGTTGATAAGGAGGTCGAAAGATCCAGGGCAGTACCCTAAAAGCATGTTTGAAAGTCCGAAACGGTGTTTGTATCATTACTGCCCCGACAGTTCCACCCAATACAATAAGTAGTGCAGGCAGGTTAAGTAAGGAGTGAATCTCTCCGCCTTCAAATATCTGTCCTATTATCACTGCCGAAAAAGCCGTAATTAAACCAAGTAATGTTAAGCCATCCATAGGTATTATCACTCCGGTAATCTGGATTTAATGCGAAGAGTCGCCTGACTGTGAATCTGCGATACTCTTGATTCACTTACCCCTAGCACTTCACCAATTTCTTTTAAATTTAAATCCTGCTCATAATACAAAGATAATACTAGACGCTCCCTTTCTGGCAAACTTTCAATAACCTGGGCAAGCTGATTCACCATATCATCCCGTAAGGCATTTGCATGGGGCTCTGTTGACTCATTGCCTGTATCAACCTTTAATACATCATCTGTTACCCCTATATCATCAAATCCATAGAGTTGACTGCCTGCAGAATCTTTAAGCATTTCATGATATTCATCAAGACTTAGGTCAAGTTCTTTGGCTACCTCCTGATCTTTTGCATCACGTCCAAAACGATTCTCCACTTTTTTAACAGCCTCAGAAATCATACGGGCGTTCCGGTATACCGAGCGGGGCACCCAATCATTACGGCGCACCTCATCCAGCATATGCCCTCGAATACGAATACCTGCGTACGTTTCAAATGAGGCCCCTTTCGTAGCATCATAATGCCTTACTGCCTCTAATAACCCTAACATACCAGCCTGTATCAAATCATCAAGTTGCACAGAGCTAGGTAGTCTCCCCAGCAAATGATGGGCTATGCGCTTTACCATTAGCGCATGGTTTCTGATTAGCATTTCCTGGGTTTGCTCATTTACTTTGCCGTATGCAGCCAAAGCATCCACGATCTCTCCTTAATCTTTAGCCTTATCCAAACTATGCTCTGGTTTATACAATTTCATCGCATAGCGAATACAACCCGGGATATCAAGCCTCAAGATATCAAGCCCATTGAATGTGCCATATTCCTTACTTACAAGTTAACTTATGCCTGGTTACACACAACCTGCCATTTGTTAATTATTAGTGTTCCCCTGCTACCAAACGCTCAAGAAAAAAACTGGTATTGCCGCCCAAAGCACATTTTGGTGGCCAATCCTCTACTCTTTCAACCAGGTGTAAGAACGATTTTGCAGCATTTGATTCTGGATGGGCCAGCAATACAGGTTTTTGTTTCTTTACTGCTTCATGTACTCGCTCATCAAATGGGATTGCGCCAATATAATCCAGACTCACGTCCAGGAAATGTTCCGTGACGCGGTATAGTTTATTAAAAAGTTCCCGCCCATCTTTAATATTACGTACCATATTGGCCAATATGTGAAAATGACTCCAATCATAACGCTTGGCCATCACTTTGATGAAAGCATAAGCATCCGTCAAGGAGGTTGGTTCGTCACAAACAATGACAATCAATTCCTGAGAAGAGCGGGCAAAACTTAATACCGTATCGGAAATACCGGCTGCCGTATCTATAATCATATAGTCAACATCATCAGTAAGCTCATTAAAAGAGTCAATAATGCCGGCATGCTCTGAAGGACTAAGTTGTGACATATATTCAGTACCTGAAGATGCCGGTATAATACTGACACCACCAGGCCCCTGAAGTATAATTTCACTCAGTGGGCAGATCCCCTGAACAACATGGGAAAGGTTATACTTGGCATGCAACCCCAACATAATATCAACATTTGCCAAACCCAGATCAGCATCGAGCAATAGAACTTTTTTATTTTTTCTTGCCAATCCTATCGCCAGATTTACAGAAATATTACTTTTCCCCACTCCCCCTTTTCCAGCAGTTATGGCAATTACCTGCACTGGTTTTGAACGGGACAGATTACGAAGTCCTGCAGCCTGATCATCTGGCTCGTCACTCTTCTTAGTCTTCCACATATACACCCCCTGCAACCTCCGGGTAGTGGTTGCTTTCACAGCTGTTTATAGACTTTTCCTGGCTGGTAAACTGCTCTATCAATTGGTGACGAGTCGCCATTTTAATGTCTTCAGGAACTCGCTGCCCATGAGTCAGGTAGCTTGCTTCAAGCCCTGTTTCAGCAAGCGCACTCAGCACTCCGCCAAGTGCTAGTGCTTCATCTAATTTGGTAATAATGCACTGCTCAATCCGATCAAGCCCGTAGCGTTTGATTGCATTAATCAAAACATGATAGTGACTGGTTGCCTGTAGAACCAGAATTGTCGATATAGAGTGAAGGCGCGAGCTTATTAAATCCATTTGCATTGCCACCCGATTATCTGCGGGATTCATTCCTGCAGTATCGATAAGAATTAGTTTTTTATCATTAAGTTGCCGCATCACCCTTGTCAATGATACATCATCCTGGGCAATGCACACCCGGACGCCTAAAATTTTACCATAGAGCATTAATTGCTCATGGGCAGCAATCCGGTAGGTATCCATGGTGACCAAACCCAAATTCTCTGCCCCGAAACGCAATGCAAAACGTGCCGCAAGTTTCGCAAGTGTCGTCGTTTTCCCCACGCCAGTAGGGCCAACAAAAGCATATACCCCGCCTTCTTCTATAGGCTGCAAATTACGAATAGGCAGGGTGTCAGAAAAATGACCTAACACCTGTTGCCAGGCATGATGTTGATTAAGGCCAGGGTTAACAGGAGAAACCAGGCTGGACGCGGTCGCCTGACTGACGCCTGTTGCAAGCAATTTTTGCATTAATAACGTGTGTAGAGGTTGCTTACCAGTAACAGGATAACCACGTATCTGACTCTCCAGCATTCCACGCAGTGTCTGAATTTCCTGACGCATGTCGTCCAGCGGTGAAAAAGACTGGTTATTTACCACCTGGCTGGCTGGCTCTGCGCTGGCTATCGCTGCAGAAGCAGTAAGTACTGTCTCATCAAAATCAACCGCAGCTACTATTTCCACCCCGTTATCTACCCGACTACTGGATAAAATTACCGCATCTGGACCAAAAGCCGCTTTAATTTGTTGCATTGCACTGCGAGTATCTGGAGCAACAAAGCGTTTTAATTTCATCAAGCCTCCATCCTGTTAACCAACTGTACCGATAATTCGTATTTGTTTGTTATCAGGAATTTCCTGATAAGATAAAACATGTAAATTACTTGAAATATTACGCACAAATCGTGCCAGAACTGCTCTTATCCCGGGTTGCACCACCAATACAGCCAGTTCTTGTTTGGCTTGTTGTTCTGTCGCAAAATTGGTTAGCGACTGTTGTATTTTATCTGCCATTCCCGGCTCAAAGCTGACCCCATGTCCGCCATTATTCTGAATTGTGTTTTGCAATAATTGTTCCAACTCAGGCTTTAAGGTAATAATTGGCAATTCCTCGTTTAAGCCACTGATCCTTTGAGTTATTAGACGAGACAAGGCGATCCTAACCTGGCTGATTAGGTAATCAGTGTCTTTAGACTTAGGTGCAGCCTCCGCCAAAGTCTCAACAATAGTCCTGATATCCGATAAAGGAATACGCTCGACAAGCAACCCCTGGAGCACCTTGTTCACTGCCCCCAGCGATAACGCATCTGGAACGAGCTCCTTCACCAGTTTTGGCGAAGCGCCTGCCAGTTTATCCAGTAGTTGCTGAGTCTCCTCATAACCCAACAGTTGATGACTATTCTGTTCAAGAATTTGACTGAGATGCGTTGCAATCACGGTAGAGGCATCAACCACCGTATAGCCATAGGTATGCGCCATCTCTTTTTGATTTTCATGGATCCAGACTGCGTCCAGGCCAAAAGCAGGATCCTTGGCAGAATGCCCCTCCAGTTCACCAAACACCTGTCCGGGATTGATTGCCAGCCACTTATCATTGAAAATCGCTGCTTCAGCCATGACAACCCCCGCAAGGCTAATACGATAATGATTGGGTTGCAGATCAAGGTTATCTCGTATATGCACAGTCGGTATAAGAAACCCAAGTTCCTGGGACATTTTCTTACGAACACCTTTGATACGGGACAATAATAATCCACCCTGTGAATTATCGACCAAGGGTATCAATCGGTAACCCACTTCAAGACCAATCACATCAACAGGATTTACATCATCCCAGGATAACTCGGATAATAATCCGGTATTGCTATTAACGTCAGGATCAACGGCTTTTTCTATCTTGTCCTTCAACTTATATTGCCTGATCAGAAGATAGGCAATGCCCCCCAATCCTACCGCCAAAATCAAAAACGCAACATGAGGCATACCAGGAATCAGACCAATGATGCCTATGATTGAAGCAGCTATAATTAACGATCGTGGATTGCCAAACACCTGGGTAACCACCGCATTACCCATATCCTGCGATTTTGATACTCTTGTCACTATGATGGCAGCCGCAGTCGATAAAACAAGCGAGGGAACCTGCGCTACAAGCCCATCCCCAATAGTTAGTAAAATATAGTTATGCAGGGCATCAGCAAAGCTCATATCATGTTGCATCATACCAATCGCAAGACCACCAATGATGTTAATCAGCAAAATTATAATACCGGCAATCGCATCTCCACGAACGAACTTACTGGCACCATCCATAGAACCATAAAAATCAGCTTCTTGAGCGACTTCCGCACGACGATCAATCGCTTGCTGCTGAGTGATTAAGCCGGCATTAAGATCAGCATCAATAGCCATTTGCTTTCCAGGCAGGGAATCCAGCGTAAAGCGGGCACTGACTTCTGAAACACGCCCTGCTCCTTTAGTAACAACCACAAAGTTAATTACCACCAGAATAATGAAAACGACCAAACCTACCGCGTAATTACCGCCAATGACTACCTCCCCAAATGATTTAATGACCTGTCCTGCAGCATCAGTTCCAGTATGTCCATTTAATAAAACAATCCTGGTAGAAGCCACATTAAGCGCTAACCGGAGCAAGGTTGCTATTAAGATAACCGTTGGAAATACCGCAAAATCAAGAGGGCGATCACTATAAATTACTGCCAGTAAAACCATCAATGACAAAGCAATGTTAAAGGTAAACAACATGTCCAGAAAAAAAGCAGGCAAGGGAAGCATCATCATACTCAACATGATGATTAGCATGAGAGGGGTTCCCAACCCCTGTTGCATCCACTGGCGAATCGTTTGTAATATTGCATTCATCACATGCTCTCCTCAGCATCACGCCTTAATTCATTGGGTATAGGCAAATCTTGTACAAAATCAGGGTTCTTATCATAGTTCTGTTTATCTTGAAGATGAAAAATATAAGCCAGGACCTGGGCAACAGCGACATACAACCCTCGAGGAATTTCGGCGTTCAACTGGGTTGAGAAGTAAATCGCACGCGTTAAGGAAGGAGCAGTTAACAGCGGAACCTTATTGGCCATTGCCACTCGATTAATTTGTAATGCCACCAGATCTTTGCCTTTAGCAATAACCACCGGAGCCCGGTTACCATGCTGCTTATAGCTAAGCGCCACAGCATAGTGAGTCGGGTTAGTAAGCACCACGTCCGCCTTGGGCACCTCAGTCATCATCCTTTTTCTGGCCATTTCCTGTTGAGTACGGCGAATATGACTCTTCACCTCTGGCTTACCTTCTGTTTCCTTATACTCATCCTTCAGCTCCTGCTTGGTCATTTTCAATTGCTTGTTATGCTCATGACGTTGAAACGGCACATCCACAGCAGCAATGAGGATAAGGCTGGCACTGATAAATAAGAAGGACTGGACAACTATTCCCAAACCGCGGTTTATTGCATGTGCCAGAGAAAAATCAGCCAAAGCGAGCAATGAAGAAATCTGCCATCGTAAAACGGCCACAGCAATCGCAGCAACCAGCAGAAATTTGGCCAGCGCTTTAGACATTTCGACAAGGCCCTTAAGCGAAACCATTCGCTTCAGTCCCTTCAATAAGCTTAAACGGCTAAACTTGGGTTGTAAGGATTCTGTACTAAAAACCCATCCTCCTATTATTAATGGGGCACCTATAGAAAGCACCAATATCATCAACAAAAGAGGCAAGACGGCAAAAAAACCGGCCTGGATCAAAGAATAGAATCGTTCTATTAAAAAAACTGTCGTTCTTAATGTAGCGCTATTAAAGTCAAATGCCTGACGCATCATTTGCATCAGTTGTTGTGCCATGTAATGTCCAAAGAGAAAAATACCAGCACCAGAAAATACTAAAATCAGGGTGGCGTTAAAATCTTTTGAGCGGCCAACCTGTCCTTTTTCCCTCGCCTCTTTAAGACGCTTGGGCGAAGGCTGTTCGGTTTTTTCCTGTGATTGTTCTTCTTCAGCCATTAATGTAAAAGCCCCCGAACAAGAAGCATCGCCTGATCCAGACTGTCCTTAATCTGTGACGATACGCCTGGTAAACTGATGCGTATTATTACCATCCCCATTAAAAGCGTAATAGGAAATCCAATCGAAAAAATATTCAACTGTGGAGCAACCCGGGTCATTACACCGAATGCCAGATTGACAATCAGCAACGATAAAATAGCAGGCAAAGCCACCAGAACAGCTTCCTTAAACATCCATCCAGAGAAATTAAGAACCGAGCCTAATGCAGTAAGACCAATATCGGCATTTCCTACTGGCATTACACGAAAACTGCCTAATAATGCCTCCAAAATAGCAAGGTGGCCATTTAAAGAAAGGAATATTAAACTAACCATCATTAAATAGAACTGACTGACCAAAGGAACACTCGCTTTGCTTGCCGGATCAACCATAACAGCAAAACCAAGCCCTGCCTGCATAGCAATAATCTGACCCCCAAGGATAAAAACCTGGAACGCTAATTGAGTAACAAACCCCATCAAAATTCCGAGCAGCAACTCATAAACAACAACAACCAGATACTGACCATTAAAATTTAATAAAGAAAGGCTATCAGGGATTGTCCATGAAAAGAGAAACGCCAATGACATAGCAAACACCACGCGTATTCTTGCTGAAAGGAGCACTGAGGATATAAGTGGCATGGTGAGAAACAAACCACTTATCCGAGGCAGTGGCCAGATTAATTTACTGAAGAGTCTAATCAGATCCTGATAATCAATGTCCATACCTAACCTATTAAATAAGGAATATTACTGATTAACGAATCGGTATAATTCATGATGGTTTTTAACAACCACGGCCCGGCAAGCGCTAACACTAAAAATGTAATAAACAGTTTAGGGATAAAACTCAAACTCATTTCGTTAATTTGAGTTGCAGCCTGAAACATAGCAACCAGTAAACCCACGATAAGCCCAGGGACAATCAATACAGTAAGCATGAGAATCATCACATAGACGCCCTCTCTAAATACTGAGACTACTATTTCCGGTGTCATTATTTCTCCTAGGTCGCAAAACTGGAAGCAAGTGATCCCAACACTAAAGTCCAACCATCAACCATCACGAACAACATAATTTTAAATGGCAAAGAAATGATCAGTGGGGATAGCATCATCATCCCCATCGCCATAAGGACACTGGCTACTATCAAATCAATAATTAAAAAGGGCAGGAATAAAATAAAACCAATCTGAAACGCTGTTTTCAACTCACTGGTAATAAACGCCGGAATCAAGACCACCATAGGGACATCATTCAATGTGGAATAGGTTTTATCACTGAATTTTTCAAAAAGATATAAGTCGTTTTTACGCGTCTGATTAAGCATGAAATTGCGTAAAGGCTGTTGAGCCTTTTGCATTGCCTGGGGAAAATCGATTTGATCAGCCAGATAAGGTTGAAGTGCCTGCTGATTTATCTGATTGAAAACCGGCGACATGACAAAAAATGTCAGGAAAAGGGCAACACCGATAAGTATTTGATTGGTAGGAGTCTGTGCCATGCCAATTGCCTGACGTAAAATGGATAGCACAATAATGATCCGTGTAAAAGCGGTCATTGCCATTAACAATCCTGGCAATACACTTAATAGCGTCATAAAAATAAGGATTTGTAAATTAACGCTATACGCTTGCCCGCCATTAGGCATTGATGAGACTGTAACCGCTGGCAATGAGGTTGTTGCTGCTTCTACAGCCCAGGGTAGTAAAAACAACAATACAGCCCAGGCGAAAAGTAAACCTTTTTTCATTCGTTAAGACTTCCTGATGGCTTTTTTCAAAATTTGTGCAAATGAGGCTTTTGCATCGGGCTGTGAAAAGTCTGCTGGTAACTCTTCGCCAAAATCATACAAGGTATTAATTGCATTTGGAGTAACGCCTATCAGTAAAAAACGGTTACCGGCATTTACGATCATCAGTTTTTCTTTAGTTCCCAAGCTCATCGTTGAAATTACTTTAAACCCGGCTGACATGCCAAGGCCAATACCATTTAACCGTCTTAATAGCCATGACAAAAAAATAATAAGGGCAATGACAAGTAATAAACCACCTATAACACGGAGCAATTCTTCATGACTTAAGGAAGAAGAATTTTTGGTGGCAAGGTCAGCCCAGGTGGTTAGAGGAAACAAACCGAAAAATAAATAAAATCCAAGCCTCATCGTAAACGCTTAATCCTTTCTGCTTTACTAACAATATCAGTCAACCGGACACCAAACTTGTCATTAACAACGACAACTTCCCCATGCGCCACTAATGTGTCGTTAACCAGTACATCCAAAGGCTCTCCTGCCAGACGATCAAGTGCAACAATACCGCCCTGATTAAGTTGTAAAAGATTGCGAATGGTCATTTTTGTACGGCCGATTTCCACGGTAATAGCAACAGGAATATCCAGAATTAATTCCATTTTATCTACGTCAGTATCCGGTAAGAGAGTCTCTTCAAGGGCAGTATCTTGCGGAGTAGCAGCCTGTTTTGTAGTGGAAGCAGCTTCAGGCGTGTTACTCGCCGATTCTGATTTTTTTTTCTCACTCATTAATTTCCCCTATAACTTATTTTTTTTATTATTTTTACCGCTCTTTTATCATTATTACTGCCTATGGTTGCGGTAAAACCAGGTGTTCCTTCAATATCCAGGGTAACCACTTCATTCATTTCCACAGGAATAAAATCACCAACCTGCCACTCCATAATCTTGCCTAATGTGCTCTGTGCCTGCGCCATAGAAGAACTGACTGTCAATTCCACATCCATCAATTCCTCTTTTAAAGACATCACCCAATTCGGGTCGATTTCGTCATCTGGCCTTGCTGCACCCAGCTCCAACTGCTGTTTGATAGGTTCAACCATAGAATAGGGGATAACAAAAGAAAAAGTACCTGATTCTTTACCAAAATCAACGTTAAAACGACTCACCAGCAGCAGCTCATTTGGTTCACCTATATGAACCAGCTGGGGGTTAGTTTCATCTCCAACCTTAATAACATCCAGTTTAATAATAGGCGCCCAGGCCTGTTCGATGTTGCGGACCAGCTTTCCGGTAATGATTTCCATAACCCGAAGCTCTGTAGCAGTAAAATCTGTTCTGCTTTGTTTGGCAAGAAACTGTGAACTGCCCCCAAAATAGTAATCTACCAGGTCATATACAAAAGTACTGTCAAATAAAACCAACGCTTTTCCACGCAATGGCTTAAATCGACGGATAGTCATTAATGTCGGGTTTGGCAGGCTGCTCATGAACTCCCTGTGCTTAAAAACCGCCAGGGCTTCCTGTTTAATCTGTAAGTCTCGCGCCATAAGCTGGTAGATATCATTGGCAAAAAAACGGGTGGCTCTATCATGAATTTTGTCAAGTACTGGCAATTCACCACGAACAACCCTTTCCTGACTTGAAAAATTGAGCACTTGCACATCATCTTCAGAACGTTTGAATTGTTCTTCTAATGGATCTGGATTTACTGGCTCCTGTGGAGGCTCTTCCTCAACTGTATTAAGTAATGCATCAATTTCTTCTTGCGATAAAACTTCTTTTTCAGCCATAACTTTCCTGTAAGTTCTCTAAACGGCTATTTCTCAGCTAAACTGAAAAAACAACTTAAGCAAATGGCGTGCCAGTTAGAAATATTTAATTTATCAATAGGATATATTAATTTGTCATATTTGTCTGTCCATAGTCAATTATTTGACAGGATTTTTCTTCGTTGCTGACAAAAGACTATCATGGGTAACGATAAGTTTTAAGGGCATTTGCAGTATTTAAATTTTCTGCAATAATTATCTTATAATTTATCTCCCAATAGAGTAAGAATCGGAGCAAATGATAAGTATAATGCTTATCCCACTCCGTTTCAGGTTAAGATGGTACATCACCCCTCTGATTCAGGATTTTAGTGCCTCGAATTTATCGTGTCTTGAGCACGATAACCATGCTCTTCATAGAGCCTCAGCCAGGAAATAGCCCCCTACAAATCATGGATATTAGTCAATGCTTGGAATAAAGAGAACTTTTTCAAATTTCAGTAAGGCAATAGAAACCCGTTCGACTTGTCTTCGCCCCGATAACGAAAATCAACTTAGAAGCACTTTTAGCTTTTCCAAATCAAAAATGCGGGGGTTATTGGCTCGAGGCAATGGCTCAAGCTATGGGGATTGCTGTGTTAACGATCAGGGTGTAATTATTGATACCAGTCGTTTAAATCATTTTTTGTCATTTGATGAATCAACTGGCGTCCTGGTTTGCCAGGGGGGCGTCACTTTTGCCGAACTCTTTTTGGTAAGCCCACATCATATTCCGCCGGTGATACCAGGCACTTTACGCGCAACAGTAGCAGGTGGTATTGCCAATGATGTTCATGGCAAAAATAACCACCGGGAAGGCAGTTTTGGGCAACATGTTCAATGGATAGAGCTGCAATTAGGAGAACAATCCTTACATTGCAGCCCCAAAGAAAACAGCGAATTATTCTACGCTACCATTGCAGGTCTTGGCTTAACAGGTATTATTAAGCAAGTCGCTATCAGCATGCGCCGGGCATCGCATTTTGTTTCCGGTCACAGCGAAAAACACGTTAACCTGGAATCCTTACTAGAACGAATGCAAACTCATGGGCTTCAATATGATTATCAGGTGGCCTGGCTGGATTTGTTAAATAAGCCTCGTGCCTTACTGTCGCTAGCCAACCATGTTGACGCCCCAACCCGCGCTAAATCATGCTATCGTTTCACTGTTCCAAACTTACCTTTTCGCCTTGTCAATGGCTGGAATATGCGATGGTTCAATCGCTATAAGTTCCATAACTCGGACAATAAAGAGCAGGTCACGTCTCTTCAATGTTTTAATAATCCGCTTGATTCCATACGTCACTGGAATCGGCTATACGGAAAAAAGGGACTGCTGCAGTTTCAAGCCCTGTTTAACCAGACGGATGCGCTTGCCACCATTGAACAGTTACTCTCACTAATCCATCGCGCCCGAGCCACCCCAACCCTGGCTGTATTGAAATATTTTACCCAATCTGGCTATGGCCTATTGTCATTTACTCAGCCAGGTTTTACCTTGGCAATTGATTTTGTTAATAATCAACAAGCAAGGGATGCCATTTCTGCAATGAATGAATTAATTACCAATAAAGGCGGGAAAATCTATTTAGCCAAGGATCTCCTGCTTACCGCCAGACAATTTACCCGCCAATACCCTTACCATGTTCAATTTACTCAATTATTAACTGATTATCAAAGCCCTTTACGCTCTGATCTGGGAAGACGATTAGGATTGATTCATGACTAAAAGAACCTGGTTCATTCTGGGGGCGACTTCGATCATCGCAGAGGAATTTTCTCATCTGGCTGCCCAGGCAGGTGCTCATGTGGTACTTGTCGGTCGCAATATTCAACAGCTTGAGATAATCGCCGCTGATATTCGCCTTCGCCACCATGTGGATTGCGATTTTCTACCTGTGGATTTTACAACCGATTGGACTGCACTTTTATCCTTTTTAGTACAAAATCCACATGAGGTGGATCTGTTTATCGCTCATAGTGTCATCTATCAAAATAGTGAATTAACTACCAATGCCATAGAAGAGCTGGTTGATACAAATATTCTCAGTACCGTACAACTCATTAATGCTTATCTGCAAAAGCCACAAGCAAAGCATCGACTGATTTTTTTAAGCTCTGTTGCCGCTTGCCGCGGACGGGCTAAAAACAGTCTCTATGGCAGCAGCAAAGCAGCGATTGAAGTTTATTTGCAAGGTTTACAGCAGGCTGCCGGAGGTAATTTGACAATTACAATTGCAAGACTTGGGTTTATTGATACTAATCAGACTTATGGCATTCCCGGAATCTTTTACGCCGCTTCACCTAAATCTTGTGCCAATGCTTGCTGGCAAGCATTGAAAACTGGAAAGCGCCTTATTTATTACCCTTTCTTCTGGCGCTTTATTATGGCAATAATTACCCGCATGCCTTTCTTTATTTACAAAAGAATGAAATTCTAGATTTTATTGCTTTTTTAACTTCTGGAAATAACTTTAAAAACACCTTGAGCACCGAACGATTTAATTCAGAACAAATTTTTTATGTCGAAATCCCACAGTGAAGCCTGCATTATTGTACATATCTCGAGCTTCGATAGTAAACGTAGATACTGCCTTTTAATGAAAATTTTTCTTGCATTTAAAGACAGTATCTACGTTTATTATTTACCAGATACCAGGCTAACGAAAAAGCCTTATAGGTGGTAATACCGTATGGATAAGTCCAAAAAACTGCAGGACATAGATAATCAAAATAACCAGGACTACTAGATTCAGCAGAGTTTTAATCGCATAGGGCATAGGGATTAACACATTAATCAACCACATAGCCACACCGAAGACAACGATGACAGCCAGCAGATTCAATAGCTCACTCATGATTTTCCTTATCAAAATAGCTTTTTATTAGTGTAGTACATGAAATTATGATTGCGAAAGAAATCACCTGAAGCAACATTAAGAATCTCTATCTTCGATTAATTTTTGACAAGCGAAAAAGTGGATAATAAAGATAGGTACACAGCCTCTAATCCCATGCAAAAAAATTCTTGATGATAGAATCGCTTTTATGTCTGCGCTTTTTTGCTAACGTCGTTGAGCTTTCATCAGAAGTGTTTAAAGCGTCTGCCAAACTGACAAAAGTATACCCGTTTTGCCGGTAAAGATTGATGATATCCGGCAACATATAAGCATTTAACAGATTGGCATGAATTAATAGAATCTGCCCCTGATTAGGCTTATGTGCACGCCGATTATGTTCTTCCGCCTTTAAGGTCTGCTGCCAGATAAAATTAATATAGCAAGGCTTAAGCACATTTAGAAAATCCCTTCTTTCTTTTTCTGCTACAGAAAGTAGCAGCTGGTTAAATACAAAATCCCTGCTGTCTATGGTAATCGGTGCAACCTGATAATTTTTTGCTGAAAGATAATGCATTATTTTATCTTTTTTATTCCCCTGGCCCATCGCAAGATAGGGGTAACGAAAGTATTTAGGCTCAGTCAGGACAGGCAAAAGAATTTTGTCGGCCACTTCTATTTCCTGAATGTAATCCTCGCCAGTTACTTTATTTAAGTTCAGATGGGAATAAGTATGATTCCCCAATCCAAAACCTGCCTCATGGAACTTGCGCAGCACCTGCCAATTATCTGTCCCTACTTGTCCGGCAATAACAAACCCCGTTGCTGGAATTTCATTTGCTTTCAAAGCGTCAATGATCATATTTAAATGAAAATTCTTCCCTTCTCCAACGAAAGGCAAGTCATCAATAGTGAGCGCTATTTCTCGTTTCTGTGCAAAACCTGTCGTAGTGAATATAAATAACAACAATAATGCAATTAAACAATTCTTTCTATTTTTCACCAATGGAATTCCCGTTAGATTAAGCTACATAAAGCAATGATTGCCCGACCTGGTATTTTAAAGTTCTTCTTAAGGAAAGTGTTCATCTTATCGTAGATCGCAATCAAATTATTATAATGCTTAACTTCGCACACAAGGTTTTTCGGTATTTTTCCTCGGGTTAATATCAAAAAGCCTTCAACTAACTTTGAATTGGGCATATATAGTCCCATAAGCCCTATCTCAGTAAATTTTTGGTCGCTATCCAATTTTGCCTACAACGGGTTTCGTATTCTTCAAATTGAGATGGTAAAGCTACCATCCAATTTTTCATTGAATTTACAATTCCACTCAAACGTCCTTCCTGAAGGGCCTCTATATCTTTATCTTCAAATAGTTGAGTTTTATCTCCGTTTAAATAATTTAGCAATTTCTCTGCAGCAGACACTTTATCATTATATGAAAAACGGCCTATATTTCTAAAAAAATTAATGAAGGAAGATTCGCTGTTTTTTTGTTTTTGTCTGATAAGCAGATAGGCGTGTAGTTTATTTTTAAGACATATCCCAAGTTGGGTTTCAAAGGTTATTCCAGTTTTGCTTTTTTCCAAAGCTTCTGTAACACGTATACTTTCTGAAAAAATGCGCTCAAAACCAGCATTGACCTCATGTTTACTATTTAATTGTGTATGAGGGAAGTAGAGGTTGGGGACATACTGATTTGTCCATTCTTTTATTCTGTTGTTTTCGGTTATAATTTCGCCAGCATTGGCAACAAACTGTTTGACATTATCTAATTGACATCTATCATCATCCAAAAAATAAGCTGTTTTCGTATGATAATAAGGACTTTGATGATTTGTAAGTAAATATTGAATTAACGGCCCTTTATCCCCGGTATTACTAAAACTTTCGATTTTGTTATTGTCATAAATGGCAATTTTTTTTAATTCATGTTTGGTGAGTACATCATGTTCATAATGCTCTTGCTTTGTTTGCAGGTCTCTTTCGATGGTGGCTTTGTCACTTTTGCTTACAATAACGATTTGAATTCCTTCCTGAATACATTTTCTTAAGAATGCCTGGGTTTTAGATCTCAGAATTGTGTTACTGTCTCCCGCTGTTCTTCCTCCCATGTCGCTAATGTGTGTTAAAGTACCGTCATAACCAATGAATAATACCTTTTTATCTGTAGATGAAGCGACTTTTAACTCATTACCCCGAACTTCATCCATTGATTGAGTTTTAAAAGTGTCACCAAGTATTGGTTTTTGGTCATTGATATTCGTTCCAGATACATCGATACCGATATCAAGTGGTGTATTGATTTTTTCTTTTCCTGTTGTAATTCCTTGGCTTGTACTCTCTTGATTAGAAGGAATCGTTTCCCGATTGTCCTCTTTTTTCGTAGTTACTGTATTATTTACATATTCGGTTAATGCTTTCTTGAAATCACCTAAATGACGGTAATTCCTCGTTTTAAATGAAGCTGGCTCTAAGCCTTTCGATTTCATAAAAGAGAGGCTTATTTCGTACAGTTCATCAAATTCACCAAAATCTGCATAATATAAACTTGATAAAGTTTTTTGTAATAACTCCGTCCACTCTAGTATAGGGGTATTACTATCTTTTGATTTTTCTCTTAACTCACTAAATAAACTATTTTTTTGTTCCCCTTGAATACGAGCCTCTTCTACTATTTTTGTATGCAATTGTGTTTCAATTGTTTCAATTGTTTCTTCAATTGATTTAACCCATGGTTGTAATTTTTTCTTGTGCGCACTTAAGTAAAGCACGTAAGAATCGATACCATTATGGTGGTAAGAAACCAACTCGATACCGTCCTCACTGAGAAAGTTTTGGAATTTTTTCAATATATTAAATTTCTCGGCACTTATGTCGATCCTTGAAAGTGAAATATAAGAAGGGTCTTTATTCAAATGGTTCTTAAAAAGGTCTATCACTTCGTTTTTTATATCGGCATATTCCTTTCCATCACGTGAATATCCGTGAACAAATTCAGGCTCATATTCTGGATTTGCTTCAGATGGGGAAGTGGGAAGTTGGGTAAACTGAACAGGCTCTTCTCTCAATTGTTGAGTACTGCGCCATTTAGTCCAATAACCATTAATATTGCGCTTGATTCGGGGGAAATCTTTAATATCCGTCTTAAGCAATAAAGCCATAAAATTGACATCAAATATTCGATTTTCTTCTTTTGCATGATAAGCACGTGTATTTATATCACGCTGTTCCTTTAAAATAAGCTGATTCAGCTCATCCTCAGACATCTGGCCATACTTGGTGCGATCACTTTCCAGCAGCGCTGCTCGTTTCAGATGATTGGCGAAATCCCTATAATCTGGCTTGAAATTCAAATCAAAGGCTAAACATCTTAACGTTCCCTTCTCATCTTCAATTAAAATCGCATGTGCGCTTGAGTAATGATGAAGATTTTTTCCGGAGAAAAAAGCGATGCTGCTGCCTGAACGGATTAATTCAGGGTTGCGGTAATAGAAAAAATTTGCTTCAGAGGCGTGACCCGACTCGCTAAATCCAAATCGCAATGCACCCAAAAGCGCTTCCTCATCATTCTTGGTTGCAAACAAGCGGTCAAATTTTTCATGGCCAATTATTTTAAGAACAGCGTAATAAGTATATAGATCATTGGCCCATTGACAATCTTCTAAATCTACTTCTTCGCTCAAAATTGTTAAGATAGCATCCGAAGCACTCTGCCCTTCTCTCAAAACCATTCCTAATTGACCCCATTCAAAATACTTGTTTAAAGTAGCGTTTGAAGTCCGATCAAAATTTAACGGCTCATAGGGGATAAGTGCACCGCCTTTGTCAAATCTTCCTTTCCTTGTAAGATAATTTTTCATACCTTCCCATGCTTCCTCAGCATATCTGGCAAACGTATGCTCAAGTGAATTTACATTATCAATCAAACCAAGATCTTGGGCTAAATGATCATTTTCATCATATATGTTGGTATTCATGCCAAGAGGGGTAATTGTAGCTACTGACTGATTCTGCTCTTGAATAACTTCCATAGAAATTGATTCCTTGGAGTAGGCATGCTTCGCAAATGTACTTGCAACTATAAAAACATCGCTCTCAATCGCTTCTCTTACACCAAAGTTCTGAAAATAAGCTTCTGAATCCTTATCGGAAATAATTCTTTCCATGTTTTGGATAAAATCTTTTATTTTCTCTGAGTCTAACCATTGGCCATTGCCAAACTGTTTTTTTGCTGGAGTGTTCCACTCTCTTTCATTATTAAGCCAGTCTTGAAGAGTGTATCCTTGATCGTAGGCTTGAAATATACGAAAAAAACTCTGATTATTTATGTATTCTTTTTGAATTATAAAATAATGGAAGATGCCGCCTCCTATTTTAATAAGCATCATTCCAGGTGAGTTATTATGAAGAAATGAAAGTGATTCTAAATCTTGTTTTGAACGGATTGTATGTGAAGTTGCCTTGGAAGCATAGACCAATTTAGCTTTTTCACTGAACATTGGGGTTTCCAATTTGATATCTTGACAATCGCAATAATCAGCTTGATTCATATAATCTAATGCTGGAGTGCTTTGAATTTTGTATTTCATGGAATTGCCCTAAATATTTATGCTTGAATGATTTACTAAATAGCGATTTCGATTACAAACCGCCCTTTTTGGTGCCGGTTTGAAGCAGAGAACTCTCTCACATGTTCCATAAAGTTGGACCTTAAACCACTTAAGCTTTGTATTCATTAGGGTCTTCAGGAAAATTTCAGCGTTTGGCTTTTAATTAAAGATTCAAAGCGGGTATCAACTCCCAGCACTGTTTTAATGTTTCTCATGAGAGCGGAAAACAAAATAAAAAAACCACCCGACATGGAGTGCTGACGAAGGTAGAATGTCTTTTCTTCAGACCTCATAAATCTTTCATCAGTATGTTTAGGTTGTTCCAAAGCTTTTGGGTTTTGTAATGCTTCTTCTGTGGTCTCTATTTTTCTGCCCATTCTATTGCCATAACGTTTAAGCTACTGCTATTGATACTATAAGCGATGAACATTAAGATAAAATTAAGGGTTATGTTGATGAAGTGCGGTCGCTTTGTACGGGACAAAAAAATAGAAATCCGAAGATAGATAAGAAATAACTCACTGACTCCAAATGTATTTCATATAATATTTTCGTCTAAAAAAGGTGCATATATGCGAGAGCCTTGCTTACTGTTACTGGAGTTTGGACAAACCTCGATCTAATACAGCCCGTGACCGTGGGCGAGCCCGAGCCCGCCCGAACCCGAGCTGCCTTATTTTTTAGCACAACTTCTCTGATTATGCGATCATTTTCTCTGTTACAGTTGTATTTTTCCACTTTTTAACGATGGGATGACGTGTTCGTTTTATTTGAATATCCCCCAAATAATCGCAAAGGGTAATCAGATAGTTTGCTACCCTTTTTTCCCTTCATAATGACCTCATTCCAGCAGTCAATTTTTATGATGTGTACTTTTCCTCTAGCACTCATCTGTGAAAACTCAATGGATTCATCTGGGGCGCGCCACGTTGCTGGGTCATTTAGTTGATGAATATCACCATAGGCTTTTGGGCGTCCACGTTTTTTAATATCTGTTATCTCGCCTGGGGTATATGGATAAAAAAACTTCTTGTTATTTCTTGAGCGACTAACATGCACCTGATTTACATTGTTTTTTGCAATGCCTAAACACAATGGACTGTTGTATGCTGTATCGCCCAGTGAAACAGAGAGCTGATTTGTGAACACGCTTCTTGATTTTATACAGGCAGAAATTTGCTCCATCCCAACCAATTCAGCATGTTGAGTGGTATCAGTACGTGTGCATGCCAGAGGGATTAACCATGGTGGTGTCTTCGCATCCGGCTTTTCAGGCAAGTAAGCCGCAATGCTGTATTTATGGCCAATAGTCACTGGTTTATTTCCACAAACAGCGTTGGGCGCATACACATAACTTCTGTCTTCCAAAGTCGGTGAGAAAATGCGAGGCTCTGGTGTGCAATCTACTGCAAACAAATGAAACCCACGTTGTTGAGCCGCTGCGTCTCGTCTCGAGGGAAAAAAGCGATAAACTCTATCGCGGAAATTTTTAAAAATAGGTACAATCTCTTCCAGCATAAGGCAGCATCCATACTGCAATTTATTTTTTTCTGAGCAGAAAATTTTGCTTTGTATAGCTGTTTTTATGCCTTTAAGGAAGTCAATCCAACAGTCCAACACATATCATAAGGAAATCCAACCATGAACCATTTTGATTTTGAAAAACTGGATGTCTATCAGAAGGTGCGGGTGAGTTTTCCACCAATGAAAAAAGTAGGTTTTATCGTATGGCAAAACGATCAGGCACAGAAACTGCCGCAATACTTGATGTCGCTAAACGATTAGATATTATACATGAAGACAACTATCAGAAAGGCCGCGAATTACTGATTCGAATCATTATGATGCTGACCAAATTGGCTCAAAAATCAGATTAACCGGGTTCGGGCGGGCTCGCCCACGGTCACGGGCTCGTAGTAGATCGAGGTTTGTCCAAACTCCAGTACTGTTAGAAGCGTTAACTTGAGTGAAGTTGCAGTAGCCATGCAATATGATGTGCAAATTGCTTCTCCACATAAATATGTGAGGCGACAGCTGCTTTACTCTTTATTCCTGTTGTTTATATCAGCGCGTAATAATTCTCTGATTTCAATTAATATCGATTCTTCTTTGGTGAGCTTTTCCGGTTCCTTATCCCGTTTATTTTGTAAGATATTAATAAATTTTATGGCTAAAAAAATAGCAAAGGCAATAATAGTAAAATCAATAATCGTTTGTAAAAAAGCTCCCCACTTGACAACTGCCTCGCCAATTTTGAGCGATTTATCAGTGATATCAATGCCTCCCATTAATAGTCCCAGGATAGGCATTATAATACCATCCACTAATGAGGAGACAATTTTACCAAAAGCTGCACCAATAATTACTGCAACAGCAAGATCCATCACATTGCCACGCATGGCAAATTGTTTAAATTCACTGAGGAAACTCATCCTTGCCCCTGTAAAAATGCATTCATAGGATAGCCAAGATAGCAATTAATTATTAGCATTCACCAAGTGAGGCAGTCCCCCCTGCTCAGTCCCTACAGAAAGAGGACGGGACTCATCATAACTATCTTCCTCTAATCGGAAAACACCATGCAAAGCACAGATACCCTTATCCAACAAATTGGCATCAATCAACACTGAAATCTTAATCTCCGAAGTTGCAATCAATTGAATATTAATTTCTTTGGCTGCCAGTGTCTTAAACATAATTGAGGCAACCTCTGGATGACTTTTAAGTCCTGAACCAACTACCGATAATTTAGCCAGATCAGTCACCCCTATTATCTCTTGAGCCCCTAACTCTTTTACAACCTTATTTAATTGTTTTAATGTAGACTTATATTCATCACGATGAACAGTAAATGTGAAATCAGTTTTATTACACGCTGACAAATGCTGGACTATCATATCAACATTCACCCCGATTGAGCTAATTTTAGCCATGATTTCTGAAGCCAGTCCGGGGGCATCCGGGACACCAGCCAATGTTATTTTCGCTTCATTGCGGCTGAAAGCAATACCTGTTACTAATGGTGCTTCCATGTTGTTTCTTTGTTGATAAGTGATTAAAGTACCAGGCCCCTCTTGTGATGAGGATAGAACACGCAGCGGAATATTATATTTGCCGGCAAATTCCACCGCGCGAATCTGTAAAACCTTGGCACCTAAGCTGGATAACTCAAGCATTTCCTCAAAAGTAATTTGCTCCAGGCGTTTGGCATCGGGCACTACTCTGGGATCAGTGGTGTAAACGCCATCGACGTCGGTATAAATTTGACATTCATCCGCATTCAATGCAGCAGCAATAGCAACTGCAGTGGTATCCGAACCACCCCGACCTAGAGTGGTAATGTTTCCATCTTTGTCAGTTCCCTGGAAACCAGCAATTACAACTACCCTGTCTTCCTCCAAATCAGTCAGTATTGGCCGGGTATCAATTGCCTGAATACGTGCTTTTTTAAATTGATTGCAAGTCTGAATTCTTGCCTGTCCACCGGTATAAGAGCGGGCTTGAATACCCCGATTAATTAGTGCCATTGCCATTAAGGCCATAGACACCTGTTCTCCAGTTGCAACAAGTGCTGCATATTCCCGCTCATCCGGGCATTCACTGATGCTGTTTGCCAAGCCTATAAGCTTATCTGTTTCACCGCTCATTGCAGAGACAATGACAACTACCTTATGCCCTGCCTGCTTTGCCTTCGCTACAATATCCGCCGCATGGTTGATATGCTCAAGCGTAGCAAGCGACGTTCCCCCGAATTTTTGCACTAACAATGCCATTTCAGCGCCCCGTCTTGTTCTTGTTAACCTGCGTGCTCAATAATCATTGCTTTAATCTGCGAAATCTTTGTCTCCAGATCGCTTGGAACACGTCCTCCACCTTGGGCCATATCGTCTCTGCCGCCACCTTTACCACACAAATGCTTAACCAATACTGCAGCATCAGGCACCTGGCCTAACAGATTCCTGCTCACTCCGGCAACAACGTTCATTTTATCCTCTTTCACTGCAAACAATACAATTACTGCATTATCCAAATTGGCCTTTAACTGATCTAACGTTGTCCTTAATGCCTGACTGTCTATATTATCCATTTGTTTAATCAACAAATTAACTTCGCCTATTTTTTGTACTTCAGAAAGCAGATCGGCTCCTGATTTTGCAGCTAATTTTGCCTGTAACCGTTCTAATTCCTTTTCCTGCTTCTTTGCATCATGCAAAAATTGTGACAACTTTTCATCCACATGGGAGGACGTGGTCTTCAATTTTGCAGCGATTGTATCTAATTTATCCAACTGCTGGGTAACCCAGTTCAGGGCATAAGCACCTGTTACCATCTCTATTCGTCTAACGCCACTGGCTATTCCATATTCAGCGATAATTTTGAACAACCCGATATCACCTGTACGAGAAGCATGGGTACCTCCACACAACTCCTTGGAAAAATCACCCATAGACAGCACACGAACGGAATCACTGTATTTTTCGCCAAATAAGGCAACAGCACCACTTCGCTTTGCTTCCTCGATGCTCATAAGCTCTGTCATGACTACATCGTTAGCGCGAATTCGGTCATTAACCAATGTTTCCAATTGATGCAATTGCCCGGAGGTTAATGCCTCAAAATGCGAAAAATCAAAGCGTGCCCGCTCAGCATCAACCAAAGAACCTTTCTGCTGAACATGAGATCCTACAACAGTTTTCAATGCGGCATGCAATAAATGAGTAGCTGTATGGTTTAAACGGATAGCACTTCGTCTGTCAGCATCTACCTGCGCATTAATAGTCTGGTTGACTGCCAGCTTACCTTTTAATACTTGTCCATAATGCACAATCGCCTGGCCAATGCGCTGCGTATCCTCTACTTCAAATACTGCGTCCCCTGCAACCAGTTGCCCCCGATCGCCAACTTGCCCCCCGCTTTCAGCATAAAAGGGGGTATATTCAAGAACGATGGCTCCTTTGGAGGGAGCGGCTAATTGCTCGACTTTCACATTGTCATGAAGAATCACTGAAATTCTTGATTGCAAAGCGTTCTTTTCATAACCATGGAATACAGAGGGTTCGGTCAATTGCAAGGATGCCGAATAATCAGCTGTAAATTGACTGGTGGATTGCGAAGACTCACGTTGCTGCTGCATACATTGGTTAAATCCAACCATATCAATGGAAAGGCCTTGTTCACGCGCGATATCAGCCGTTAAATCCAGCGGAAAACCATAAGTGTCATAAAGTTTAAAAGCAACCTCTCCGGTGATTTCCTTGCCCTTCATGGCTTGAATCTGCTCTTGTAATAATCGCAAACCCTGCTCAAGCGTACGGCTAAACTGATTCTCTTCTTGAAGTAAAATTCGCTCTATCTGTTCTCTGTTGCTGACTAATTCAGGATAAACATCAGCCATTACTTCAATAAGGGGATCCAGCAATTTGTAGAAGAAAGGTGTATCTATACCCAGTTTATTTCCATGACGTACTGCCCTGCGAATAATTCGCCGTAAAACATAGCCACGACCTTCATTCCCAGGCATAACCCCATCTGCAATCAAAAAAGAACAGGCACGAATATGATCCGCAATTACTTTTAAGGAGGCATGTCCAGAATCAGCCGCTGGTGTCATTTTGCACAAGGAACGAATCAAATGCTGGAAACTATCAATGTCGTAATTATTATGTACTCCCTGGACTACAGCACTGATACGTTCAAGTCCCATACCTGTATCAACTGACGGCTTGGGAAGGGGGTGCAAATGACCATCCTTATCACGATTATACTGCATAAACACCAGGTTCCAGATTTCAATATACCTGTCCCCCTCTTCATCGGGGCTACCTGGAGGGCCACCAGCAATGCTCGGCCCATGATCGTAAAAAATTTCCGTACAGGGGCCGCAAGGTCCTGTATCCCCCATCGACCAAAAATTATCCTTTTCCCCACAACGTGAAAATCGCTGATTTGAAACACCTATCTCATTCAACCAGATATTTGCCGCTTCCTCATCATCTTTATAAACAGTAACCCATAGTCGTTCTTCGGGTAGTTTTAATACGGTTGTCAAAAATTCCCAGGCATACTGTATTGCCTCACGCTTGAAATAATCACCAAAGCTGAAATTCCCTAACATTTCAAAAAAAGTGTGATGTCTTGCCGTATACCCTACATTTTCCAAATCATTGTGCTTTCCGCCTGCGCGAACACAACGCTGCGCACTGACTGCCCGACTGTAAGGCCGTGGCTCAAGCCCTAGAAAAGTATCTTTAAACTGCACCATACCCGCATTGGTAAACAGCAAGGTTCGATCATTTCCGGGTATAAGAGAACTGGACTCAACAACCTGATGCCCTCTTTCAGCAAAGTAATTAACAAATGCCTGTCTAATTTCTGAACTTCTCATGATTTATGTTTAAATTTTATCCAACCCACGTTATTTACATACCCGCCAAATTACTTATTCTTTTATAAGTTTTGCGATAATATCGGCAGGAAACCCACGGTATGCTAAAAAGCGCTGCCGCTTCCCTAGCTCCACAAAGGACAACACCCCTTTATTTTTGTATTTTTTTTCCCATACAGCCAAAGCATGATTAAGCCAGTTATCCTTTTCTTGCTCAAGGATCTTATCAATTAATTCACGAGCAATCTGCTTGGCCTGTAATTCATGAATGATCTTTAAAGGGCCATATCCCTGACGAACCCGCGCCCTGCAAACTGACTCAGTAAAGCGCTCATCATCCTGTAGTCCAAGGCGCTGACACTCAGCAAGCACCTCATCAATCTCCAGCTGACCATAGCCTTTCCGAGCCAATTTTTCAGCTAACTCCCTGGCTCCATGCTCGCGCCTGGAAAGCAGGCGCATTGCACAGTCCAATGCTTTAGCCATCAATACCCTCAAGTATTTCCTCAACATCAGTTGAAGCAGGCAACTTATCTAACTTATCTAACTTATCTAACTTATCTAACTTATCTAACTTATCTGCTAACAGCTCAGCTCTTATCTGCTGCTCCAATGTCGCAGCAATTTGAGGGTTATCTTTCAAGTATAAGCGCACATTATCTTTGCCTTGACCAATTTTCTCCTGCTTATAGCTATACCAGGCACCAGACTTTTCAATAAGTCCCAATTGTGTGCCCAGATTAATAATTTCGCTTTCCCGGGAAATACCCTCATTATACAGGATATCAAAATCAGTGGTTTTAAACGGCGGTGCCACTTTATTCTTAACTACTTTTACACGGGTTTCACTGCCAAGAATTTCATCACCCTTTTTAATTGAGCCTGTCCGACGTATATCGAGACGCACCGAAGCATAGAATTTAAGCGCATTTCCCCCTGTAGTCGTTTCGGGATTTCCGAACATAACGCCAATTTTCATCCGGATTTGGTTAATAAAAATAACCAGGGTATTAGAACGTTTAATATTTGCGGTCAATTTACGCAAAGCCTGAGACATTAACCTTGCTTGCAAGCCGACATGGGTATCCCCCATTTCACCTTCGATTTCAGCCTTGGGTGTTAATGCAGCAACAGAGTCGACAATAATCACATCCACAGCAGCAGAACGAACCAGCATGTCTGTGATTTCCAAAGCCTGCTCTCCCGTATCTGGTTGAGATACTAATAATTCATCGACATTGACACCCAGTTTGGCAGCATAACTCGGATCAAGCGCATGCTCAGCATCAACGAATGCTGCCGTGCCGCCTTTCTTCTGACATTCCGCGATAACCTGTAATGTTAACGTTGTTTTCCCTGAAGATTCAGGACCATAAATTTCAACAACACGTCCTTTGGGTAATCCGCCAATGCCCAAGGCAATATCCAGCCCTAAAGATCCCGTGGAAATGGCTTCAATGTCCCGCACTGCCTGGCTGTCTCCCATCCGCATCACTGAGCCTTTACCAAACTGACGTTCAATTTGAGCGAGAGCAGCACTTAACGCTTTTTGTTTATTATCTTCCATAGTTCACCCAAGTCTTATGCAAAGGGCAAATTATCACACAGATAAGACCTGGCAGCAAACCATTCTCAAGGGACTCGCTGAACATTTAAAAGTTGGCGCGCAATAACATTAATTGCTTCAATGCCTTAATGTAGTCTATGAAATTTATTGTGTTATCTGAGGCATTTTGATAAACGGTGGTCAGATCTATTTTTTCTAATCCATCTTCCATTTGTTGCTGAATAATTTGTTGGTTCTGTAAATTTTTTTCTCTATAGAGAGCGACTAATCTCTCCTCTAAATAATAAAGATTAATATCAAAATTTATCGCTGAATCATGAGCCTTCTCTATGTCTATGCTTTGGTAAATATGATCTAACGTTGATTGGATGAAAATTAATTGGGAAAACCTTTTCTTTGCCCTGCCAAATCGTAGCGCATTTTTGGAGGACAGTTGCTCGTCTGTCATCGATTCCAATAAGCCACGGGTTAACCAGAATAAATCCGTTAAATCGTATAATTTTTTATTTTCCAGCAATAATGCTTCCATATTATGTTTAAGATAATCCATTATTTTTCTTATATTTTTAACCAGAAGTGTTAACGGGTGAGAACGCCAGAGGATATTACCCACCAAAAAGCTGGCAGCAATGCCAATAATAATGCCTCCAAGCCTCTCCAGGGGAGGCACCAGGTCAGTCGGTGCCCCGCCCGCCTGCGCCAGGGCAATGATCAAAGCAATATTGGCCTGTAAACCAATGTAACTGTACCTGGTGTATTTAAATGAACAATAACTGAAAAACCAAACCGCAAAAAAAAGAATAACAATCAACGCATATAGGTTCAGAGCGAAAAATACCAAAGGAAACAACGCGATACTTCCCCCTGAAATACAGCCGAGAAAGCGATGCAGACTGATGTTTTTCATTTCAAACAGATTCTTTCTGATAGAAATAATTACACTGCTGACAATCCCGTTTAACCCCCCAGGCCAATCACTTACAAGCCAAAAAACAAGAGCAAGAACTGCAGCCAAACCTGCCTTGATACTATGTTTGATAACATCAGGATCCTTGCTTGCCTGTTGTTGTCCGCTGATGAATTTTTTCTCCTTCCTGAAGGATAGCTGATGACTGAGTAAAACAGCACCCAGACCAATCAGGATAGCGTTAGTCTGTTGCAGTATCGGCATAAGCTCAAGACAAGGCTTCAATTCTTCAAACGGAGCAATTGATTTGGTTTTTATCATCTCGTTTAATACCTCCACAGCTACTGATGTCTGCAAAACACCAGTCCCTGGGGTATCTGAATAAAATGCCTCTTTCAAAGAATTCAGATCAGAGTGAATCGCCAGAAAAACCTCATGTACCTGTTGCTGCAGGAGCAAGCTCCATTGTTCTGGCCTTTCATAAGATGAAATAAAATAGGTGACCGTTCGCGTCAGATTATAAAATAAATCAAGCAACAGCCTGAACTGGTCTATTTTCTCTCGTTTTATGCCCAGCTCACGCCGCATGAAACCAATCATTTCAGTGGATTTTTTTAATTTTTTTTTAAGCTGGAGATTATCAGCTGCAATCTGGGAAGAAGATGGTTCTCCTGTAAGGATCATCTGATTTAATTGTTCAAAAAGATTACTTAACAAATCAAAAATTAGCGAAACTTCCTGATTAAGGTTATCGCGTATATTATTGGGGAAAAGACAAAATGCCGCTGCGGCAGAAACCAAAACCCCAATCCCGATCTCTACAGGCCGCCAGATTGCAACATAGAATGCATCCCCGGGGTTAATTGCCAACTGTGCAATAACAATAAAAGCCCCCAGCGCTCCCAGCAAGTAGGCATAAGCGTGAGGGCTAAAGTTGTAATAGTAAACAGCCACTGTAATAAGAATCAAATTAGCCAAAAGATAAAGCAAAAAACTATTGGCTACCATGCCTGCCAAAAAGAAGCCGACCCAGACCCCAATTACCGTACCCACGATTCTCAGGATTGCTTTATCAATGATACTCCCGACATAAATATTAGCGAGAATCACGACTGTCATCCCAGCCCAATAAGGCTTATCAAGGTGGAGTGAAAACGAAATCAGGATGGCAGATACGGCTGCAATGGCAGTACGCAAGGCTGCCCTGTTTTCCAGGGTATTGGATATGATAATTTTAAAAATTTCCTACCTCTCAGAATACGTTGTCGTTGTAGCACTTGCCCCTATTCGCAGAGGATAATCCGGGCTGATATCATCAATATAAATCCGCACCGGAAAACGTTGCGCTATCTTAATCCAGTCTTCTGTCGCCTCAAGGTATGCCAGCGTTGAAGGCGCTACATCCCCTGCCTGTACACGGTTAATTCCCCAGCCAATACTGTTCACATGACCATGAAAAACCTTGCCAGGATACATATCCAGGGTAATCCTTGCTTTATCACCAGGTTTAATTAATCTGATGGCCGTTTCCCGATAGCGAGTAACGACCCACCAGCGCTTTGTCTCAACAAGAGCAAATAAACCCTGGCCAACCTTGATGTATTGCCCCCGCCGCAGATTAAAGTTGGTAATATAACCCTCTGCCGGTGCAACAACGGTAGTATGTTCATACAGATACCGCGCCTTATCATACTTCGCTTTGGCCGCTATCACTTGATTATTATCGAATTTTTGTTCTGCAATACGCAATTCCTGAGCCGCAGCAAGTACAATCGCCTCTTGTTCCTTAATCTTCGCTTCGATGTTAATCAGCTGAATTTCAGGGATAGCCCCTTGCTTGACCAGCTTGTCATAACGCTGGTAATGATCCCTGCTTAAGGCGACCAAGGATTGCCTTTGCTTTAACCTTTCCCTGGCAACCTCAATAGCAAGCTTGTCGTTTTCATAATTGATCCGGGCAATATTAAGGTCAGCCAGTCTCTTTTCCATGGCGTATTTATAGGGTCTTGGATCAATTTCAATTAATTTATCCCCTTCCTTCACGTTTTGGTTTTCATGGACATAAATTTTGCTGACAGGCCCTGCCACAAGCGAAGCCATGTTGACTATATTGGCAGAAACATAGGCATCATCTGAGCGTGTATAATAATAAGCAAAGTAACGATAGCCTGAGAAAGCCAGCAGGATAATTGCCGTTGTAACCAGATGAGGCCAATATTGAAACGCTGCCAGCCGTTCTCGAATCATTAAGAACAGTCCTTGTTTAAAGACACCAAACCTACAATATAATCATTCGCACCTGACTTTTCTACTCCGAAGAAAAATCGTATTTTGAAGATATGACTGGATATTCATAAAAGATTAGGCGCTTCCAGCAAACGCTCCCTTTCTTCCGCATTTTTCGCGAGCAAAAAAGGGGATGCTCAATACGACATGATAATGAGCAACCATGTTGTCAACGCAATTCAAAACTTAGACAGGGTTACAAAAGTTGCAAGTACCCCTGAGGAAGTTAGGGAAGGGAGGGAAGGGAGGGAAGGGAGGGAAGGGAGGAAGATATTATTAAAACAGCGTTCGATAACCCTAAACAATATTAAAGAAAGCTGTCAAAAAGAACTTGATAATTATATCAAGTCCAGAGGCTCAATAAACTATTCTGGTAAATTCTCAGCAAATTTCATGACCCTAATATTTAGAAACAAAAGAATGACAGAATTCAAGGTTCGACAGGCTAACACATTAAAGCAAGCTATTGGCTCTGCTGATTCTATAGAGGAAATTCAAAACGCAATTAAAGACGTGTTAGCATTTCCAGCAATGAAACAAGCTACTTTTGCCAGTGGGTTAATGAAAAGTATCGGTTCCTGTGAAAACATTATATCCACGGCTTTTAAATCCAACCCTGAACTTGAAAATACAAATTCATTTTCGCCAAATTAAAGCTTCTCTCCAAGCCACTGGTAACCTTAATACCTCTGGTTGCATGGTAACGAAGAAATTCGGTGTCAGTTAATTTGTTTTAAAGTTGCGATAGATACATGCTGTTTTCTCCTATCCAGCCGGAATAACGCTTCCCATTGCTGGAAACCACAAGTAGACTAGAGGTATCTTAAATGCCTTAGGTGCAGTAACTTCCTTGTGCAGGGACAATCAAATTTCATATGAGCAAATCAGATTCATTTTATAACCTGGAAACCATTGGCGGTATTTTATTGTTTATTGCCGCTGTAATCGCCATTGGGGTAGCCAATTCTCCCTACCGCTTTTTCTATGATCATCTGCTACAGATGGGTGTAAGTGTTCAAATTGGCGACTTCCTGATTAACAAGCCGATGGTACTTTGGATAAACGATGGTTTGATGGCTGTTTACTTTATGCTGATAGGACTTGAGATTAAACGCGAAATCAAGCGGGGTATTTTAAGTAACAGAACCAACATCATTGTCCCTGCAATCACTGCATTAAGCGGTTTAATCTTCCCTGCCTTGATATTTACCCTGTTTAATTTTCACAATCCAGCCTATTTACGAGGCTGGGCAATACCTACCGCTACTGATATAGCCTTTACCTTGGGGATTATCTCGATATTAGGCTCGCGCATACCTATCTCTCTGAAAATCCTTTTAACCGCAATCGCAATTTTTGATGATATTGCAGCCATCGTCATTATTGCCATATTTTATACGAAAAAATTATCAATACTGTCACTAAGTTCGGCACTCATATTTACCTTGATCCTGATAGGTCTGAATTACTTCAAATGCCGTCGGCTCTCCCTGTTTATAGTAGTCGGTGTCGGGTTATGGGTTGCCGTACTAAAATCAGGTGTTCATGCCACCCTTGCGGGTATAGTAATAGCCATGACAATTCCTGATGACGAGGAAGAGTCAATGCTTACCCGTCTGGAGGAGAGTCTCCATCCCTGGGTCATTTTCCTGATTCTTCCCGTATTTGCTTTCGCTAATGCCGGAGTCAGCTTTATAGATATTGACTTGCCCATGCTGGCTCACCCGATTGTGATGGGAACGGCCTTGGGATTATTCCTGGGTAAACAGATAGGAATATTTTTGCCGCTCAGTTATTTTGTCAAGTTCAGGCATTTATTAAGAACAGATAATATTAACCTCGGCCAAATCTATGGCATTGCATTAATTTGTGGAGTGGGGTTCACCATGAGCCTGTTTATTGGTTCCCTGGCGTTTCCCTTAAACTTGATACCGCTTGTTAAGATTGGTGTGGTTATCGGATCTTTTATCTCCGGCCTGGCAGGCTTTCTGGTCTTAAAGAAAGCCTCAAGTCCAAACACCGAAATGAAAGCCAGACTATAATTAAACACTAAAGATTTGCTCAAGGAGGATAAGCATGCAGCGTTTTCATAATATCTTATTTGTAAGTCATGGAATTAAGGATGAACAAGAATCATTAAAGCAAGCCATCAAACTGAGCCATAACAATCAAGCTCAACTAAGTATACTGATAGTTTGTCCGCCCTTTCCTGACAATCTCCAGGAATATCAAGCCTCTTATGAGGAATCACTAATTGACAGAATCAATAAAGCTATCAAAGCAGCGAAAGCTGAACTCAATTATAGTAAGAAAAAACTGGACATTAAAATTGAAGTCGAATCCGGCAGTACACCTGACATTCGTATTATTCGCCATATTATTAGACAAAAACATGATCTGCTGATTAAAGAAATAGAGTCCGTTGATAATCAAAAGGGTTTTAAGGCTCTCGATATGGAGCTACTGCGAAAATGCCCATCCCCTGTCTTGCTGTACCGGCCTTTTAAACATTCACAGGAAGAAGCTCGCGTAGGAGTAGCTATTGATCCCAATGCAGATGAGCCTGCAGCCCATGATCTGGCAGTCAATTTATTAGAGCTTTCCTATTCCCTCATGCAAAATCACGCCGAACCGCTGCATATTATCTCTTGCTGGAACTTTATTTTTGAAAGTTACCTGCGTGACAATGTCTGGGTAAAAACATCCAGGGAAGAGTTAGACAAGATTATTGCCAATGAAAAAGCCTCTTATGCGAGGATATTAAATCAACTGATTGAAGAAGCATCTATTGGCGAAAAGTATCATATCAACCAGTTAAAAGGCGACCCCCAGGAACTTATTCCTTCATTCATTACAGATAAAGAAATTGATATTCTGGTAATGGGTACGGTAGCACGTACAGGCATCTCCGGGTTTATTATCGGTAATACGGCAGAAAATATCTTACAGAAAATTGATTGTTCGCTATTAGCATTAAAGCCACAAGGTTTTGTTTCACCGGTTAAAGCCTATTAATTTTTAAAACCCGGATGCCAAACCGGACTTGGAGAAAATGATGGATTATACTCGCAAACTGGATGATGAAGGACAGCCTTACCTTGAAGTGAACGTCAAAGATTACGCGCTTATTTCCAACCCTATCCTCAATAAAGGTACTGGTTTTACAAATAAAGAGCGTGCTGAATTTGGCTTGTTTGGTTTATTGCCTCCAGAAGAAAGTAATATTGTCGAGCAGCGAGCACGTTCCTATGCTGCATTTAAGAGTAAAGGCTCTGACCTGGAGAAATATATCTACCTGCGCGACCTTCAGGATTCAAACGAAACGCTTTATTACAGCCTGCTTTGCGAGCATATTACCGAGATAATGCCTATCGTCTACACTCCCGTCGTAGGCGATGCCTGCTTGAAATTCAGCCATATTTATCGACGGCCGCGCGGTGTCTTTATTGCTTACCCTCACCGTGAGCGGATTGATAAGATATTGGAAAACCATCGCTTTGATAAAGTCAAAGCCATTGTCGTATCGGATGGGGAACGCATTTTAGGATTAGGGGATCAGGGAGCCGGTGGCATGGGAATTCCTATTGGCAAATTGGCACTCTATTGTGCCTGCTCAGGGATCCATCCTTCAGCAACCCTCCCCGTATTGCTGGATACCGGAACTAATAATGAAGAACTAAGGCGGGATCCTCTGTATATAGGCTGGCGTCATGAGCGGATCCGTGATCAGGACTATGACAACTTTATTGACGATTTTATTAAGGCAATAAAGAAACGTTTTCCCCATATCCTTTTGCAATGGGAGGATTTTGCCTTACAAAATGCAACCCGACTCCTGGACAGATACCGCGATCAGTTATGCACCTTTAATGATGATGTCCAGGGTACCGCAGCTATTGCCACAGGTACCCTTCTATCTGCTGTACAGGTTACCGGTATTCACTTAAAAGATCAGCGTATTGTCATTGCAGGGGCAGGATCTGCCGGCTGCGGCATAGCAGAACTTATCGTGCAAGCCATGGTGGAAGATGGACTTTCTGAAAATGAAGCCCGAAGCAAAATCTATATGGTTGATCGCAATGGTCTTCTTATGGAGGGGATGAAAGGTTTATTCCCTTTCCAACAGAAGCTATTAAAATCAAGCGATCTGGTTGCAGGCTGGCATTGTGAGAATAATAATACTATCAGCCTGAAAGACGTCATTAGAAACTTACATCCTAATGCTTTACTGGGAGTATCCGGACAGGCAGGCTTGTTTAATGAGGAGCTGATCCGAGAAATGGCTGCCCATGTTGAACAACCGATTATTATGCCACTTTCCAATCCCATTTCTCATAGTGAAGCAGTTCCAACTGATTTGATGTTATGGACTGATAACCGTGCTGTAATAGGTACCGGCAGCCCTTTTGGCAGCATTGTTAAAGAGGGGCAATTGTTTCGCGTGGACCAAACTAACAATGTTTATATTTTTCCTGGCATGGGGCTTGGACTGATTTCAATCAAAGCCAAGCGGGTCAGTGACAAAATGTTCATGGCCGCGGCAAAAGCACTCGCTGCCTGTTCGCCCGCAAAAAATAATCCTAAGGCCAATCTTTTACCGCCATTGACTCAAGTTCGCGAAGTTTCCTATCAGGTTGCTCTTGCTGTTGCCAAAGAAGCGGTTAATTCCGGCCTTTCTTCGCCTCTTAGTGATAAAGAGATAATGGAGCACATACAGCGTCATATCTGGACGCCCAATTATCTTCCCTACAGGTATAAAGGAATGTGATTGAAAGTGCGGTTGGTGGTAATTAATGGCGCTCTATCCAGGCTACAATTTTCAAGGAAAAACCGCACTTTCAATCGCACCAAAAAAAGGAACCTGGCGTGTAATATGCCAGGTTAATAATCATTTAGTTAAAAACATGGAAATATACTATCCAAAAAAACGGATTGTGGCGAATCTTCAGAAGCACTTGGCGCTTGCCAGAAACCGCCATAGCCAAGCGATTTACTTTTTAGATCTTCCTGCAACCTGCGGTTTTCTGCTTGTAAACGCAGAACCTCTTCCCGTAAATCCTGGTTCTCTGACTCTAGTTTTTTATTTCGAACCGCCAATGATGACAGTTTGTCTTTCTGTCTTTTTCTTGATTCACTAGCTGAGAAAAGGTTTTTAAGGCGGCGTCTTTCCTTGCTCTCTTCCGATGTAAGTTTAGTTTCCTTACTTTTCTGCTCAAGTGTTTCCAACCTTAATTTTTCCGCTTCATGTTTATCGGTTAATCCCAGCTTGTTTTCTTGTTTTCTTTTTCTAGAGGAACTTTGCTGTGTCAGGTTGTCAGATTCTAACCTGGCTAAAATTCCCTCTACGGGAGAACCCTCTTCTGGAGATGACCCTGCCGATAAAGGAACAAAAAATGTGGATGAATAACTACCTGGTTGCGTTAATCTTGCAGAAGAGGTTGGCTCAGTAAATGGATTATAAGGCTGGAAGTTTTCTATTTTCTTTTCTGGTAAAGTAAGAGTGGGAAGATGGCTGTCAATTGCATCTTTGCCAATCGCAGCAGCCAAATATAATCGTTGCTCGTTATAAACCTGCTGATAATTTTTTAATAACGCTGATGGGTCTTCCAGAGGATGATTCATTGGATCGATAAGCTTGTTTAATCTTTCAAGCTGCCCTTCAACCAAGTTGAATACTGTCTGTAAACTTTTATTGTTTTCTTCCGGATAAATATCGAGAAAAATTTTAAGTATCTCCTGTTTTTGTAGCTGCTCTTTATAAAACGCCAGCATTACTAAGCCCCCTAATTTAGAAAATAGCAGTCTATCAGCCTTAAATTAAGAAACAATTAAATCATTATGAAAAAAAGATGAACTATTTTCCCATAAAAAACGGGGAATATCGACCATTCATGCTTAAGTAGTCAGAAATTTATTAAATTTCTGACTACACTCAAAGTGTATTTTTAATTTTTTGAAAATAAAATCAGGCGGAGATCATGAGGGATGGACAACATCATTTTTACAATGACTGATAATAATACGATGAAGTCATTGCTTGGCGAACTGGAAAGCAGCACGCTGGGTAACTACCTTGATCAATATGAATTGGACGTCTTGCTGAAGCATAGCAGAGTCATTAATTTTTCTCCCGGGGACATGATCCTGAAACAGGGAAAGATAACAGAGGAAATTTTCATTCTTATTGAGGGTCATGTCAATGTCATTGCAAGAATACTCGGGCAAGGGGTTACCGACATTGAAACATTTGGCCCTGGCTGTTTTTTGGGCGAAATTTGTTTTATTGAAGAAGGACCTTGCCCCACCTCGGTTGTTGCAAACACAGAAGTACGCTGTCTGGTTATTGGCAAAACTTATTTTGATTTGTTATCCGCCTATTTTCCTGAGATTAAACATAAGATTTTAGTCGCTATCAGTCATCAAGTCTGTGGCCGCTTAAAACGGGTGCATGACAAGGTCGCAGATTATATGACGGATTCGGATATGGCGAGCCTGTCTTTCTTTGGCAAAGTTGCTCAAACTTTTAACCAGCCTCGACAGCTGACCTTTGAAGAAAGCGGTATCAGTAAAGAGCTTCTGGCAAAACAACTATCGCAATTATTTGATAAAGAGGAAATCGCTGAGTTATTTAAACAGATGGAATTACTGGAGGTTTCCAAAAATTGCAAACTCATCGACGAGGATGAAAAAAAAGCTTCCTGTTATATTGTCGTTCAAGGTGCAGTACAGTCAAGCATTGTTCACGATAACAAACTTGCCAAACTATCTGTTATCGGACCCAAAACCTTGTTTTCCGGGGTGGCCTGCGTTGATATTAACTCATCTTATGCCATTACCTTTATCAGCTGCGAGCAAGCTATTTTGTTAAGGCTATCAGGAGAAACGTTGACCTGTTTTCAGCAAAACATGCCGGCACTGTGGTACAAATTATTTAACTTAATTTGTAACTCGCTGGTGGCTTTAGAAAAATCCATTGATAAGCTGGATATAAGATTACATATCGAAGCATATAACAGGTAAATAATTATGTGCAGAATATTATCCTATCTTGGTAAACCGATTTTAGTAGAAGAATTGCTTTATAATCCGGATAACTCGTTTATCAAGCAAAGTTACCACCCCAAATACATGTCCCATTTGTTGAATCTGGCCGGATTTGGCATTGCAGCCTGGGATAGTACCTCCCATAATTCGCTACTCCCATACCTGTATAAAACCCCGCAATTGCCTTTTTATGATGAAAATCTCAAAAATCTCGCCTCAAAAATATCACCGCACTGTCTACTGGCACATTTGCGAGGGGTTTCTTACCATGACAGACAAGTTATCTCCAATCAAAACGTACATCCCTTTGTTTTCCAGCAGTCCAATGTCGCCCTGGCGCATAACGGTTCTTTGAGTAATTTTGCCATTATGCGTTATGATTTACTGGAGTATATTAGTCCTGAGTACAGGAAAGATATAACCGGAACAACTGATAGCGAATGGATTTATGCCGTATTCCTCTCGCAGTTGCCCCACCCGATGGGTAATTATGAAACGGAAGAAATTGCCAAAGCCCTAACTGAAACGTTGAGAATATTGCAGCGTGTCCGTTATAAAAAAAATATTAAAATAAACTCCCCGGTCAATTTGTTTATCACTAACGGCGAATTTATTGCTGCCACACGATTTGTCCTGGATTATGGCTGGTCTTCTCTGGACGAAGGCCCTTCTGCCCATTCAGGCTACCACTCGCTTTGGTATACCTATGGTGAAAGTTACGGATATTATGACGATGAATATAAAATGAAAGGAAGCGATATCAAATCAAGCATTATTATTGCGTCTGAACCTTTAACAGAAGACACCACAACCTGGCTTGAAGTGCCCGAATATACGCTGATTATTGCCCGCCACGATGAACATGAAATCAAGCTCATTTCCCAGGATATTAATATTTGATGCGTTCTTGATTTTGATACCTGCCTAATGCTAATTTACAAATAACATAAAAGAGGTCTTCATTTAAACGCTGGGTTCCGAAACATAGTTAACAAACATTGGAAGATTGTAGTCGGTTATGAATTGTCTGACTGGGGTAAAGTCGAACCGATTCATGCCTTAGGCCAACCCCTCAGGATTAAGTCTCAATCACTCTACACCAGTTACGTTTTATTAAATCTACTTATGTGGCATAAGGACTGATACAATGCAAAAAAAGGAAAAACATTTTTTTAAGAATTCAATACTGACAGCCTTTTTCTCCTGTCTGATGCTTTCGGGCGTGCAGGCGGCCAGTCCCTTATGGACGTTTGTACCGCAAACAGTGACCGAGATTGCCCTAACTAAAGAGGATAACGCGCAAGTTATCTACACCGTGCATAATCAGTCTTCAAGGCCAAAGACTCTGGTGATGAAACCGATTGCCGGCATAAGTCAAAGCGGATCCTGTCAACTAGCGCCCAAAGGGGTCTGTACGCTGACACTCAACGTGAATGGTTCAGCCTTGCAGGGAGATGTGTTCGGTGGCCCTGTTTTATGTCAGCAAGGTAGTGACTTACAGTGTTACCAGCCAGGTTCCGCCAATATCCTGCGTATTCGCCTGATGGAGCAGCCCCCTGTTCAGCAATTTACCGTCACGCCATCGGCGGGTGCGAACGGCTCCATTTCGCCCTCAACACCACAAGTAGTCAATGCCGGCAGCAGCCTGATGTTTACGGCAACTCCCAATACCGGCTTCGGGGTCAATCAGTGGCTGCTGGATGGCAATGTGGTGCAAAATGGCGGAACCTCCTTTCAGTTGAACAATATCCAGGCTAATCATACCGTAGAAGTGACCTTTAATCAGACAACGCTGTCTCCTCTCACCCAAAACCTGGCACTGTCAATTAACAGTCCTTTTCCTTTGTCTGACCCTGCACTGGTCGGCAATCCACGCATCATCCGTATAGAAAATACCGGCTCAATTCCAGCAAACAACGTCCAGGTGAACACATCCGGATTTCCTGCCGGCACCTCGATTACCAATGATGGCTGTACCGGCACGCTTAATGCAGGAGCTACCTGCGATATTACCATCACCCCGGGTGGTACAGCCAGCCCCGATAACAGTGCTAATGCCTGTACCTCCTCACCAGGAACTGAGCCTGTGCCAACTACCGTCACAGTCAGTGCCGATAATGCACCCTCGACCAATATTAACGTCTTGCTGCTAGGATACGGCTGTATCTATCAAGGCGGTTTTTTGTTTTCTGTCGATGACACCACTTCCAATACCGGAAGTATTGGTGGGAAAGTGGCGGCGTTGACGGATGAGCCAGGTTCTTATCAGTGGTCGACAATAACCGATAACACAGCAGCGGATAGTATCACCGATGGACTTGCCAACACCAACTCCCTTGCAAACCCTCCAGGGCAATATCCAGCCGCGCAAGCCTGTCTAAACAAGAATGACCAGGGGTTTACTGACTGGTTCATGCCGGCGATTTGCGAGTTGGGGCGATTTATAGGTTTCGGTCAGAATGCTGGTTGTGGTAATACCAACCCCAACTTATATACCACGTTGCATACAAATAATTTGGGCGGTTTTGCCAATTTGGAGTACTCGAGTTCTAGCGAAGTTTCCGGCGATCCTATCGATGCCTGGGGCCAGGACTTCTTCGATGGCATCCAGTTCGGCGGCAGTAAGGATAGCTTTGCTCGGGTTAGGTGTGTCCGGGCCTTTACCCCTTCTTAAACTCTTTATCTTTTTCTTTTGAGGCAGCTACGCTGCCTCATGATTTTGGCGAATGACATATATAGGCAGTTAATGGTTTAAAATCCCTGTAAAACATCTCAAGCAGAAATCAGAACATTGGAGTTGTAGAAAGAGTCTACATAACGCCAGCTAATAACCCCTGGTTTTAGATAAATAATATCTTCACTACAGGAGATTAAAGGAGCTGCACGCGCCACACGTAATTGCAAAAAAGCCCCCTTATCGCCCAACACGCTAATCCGCAAATGTCGCGTGCTATGACCGACCTCATTGATCATTGTCTGCAGACAAGGAAAGAGACCTAAATCTTCAACAAGATAAGTATAGCGATGCCCTTCATAAAGCAGTTCGCAGCCTTGCCTGTTTTTTAATAACCAGGCAATCTCATCGGGGGTTTTTTCATTCACCAGACAGCGGTCAGTACCCGTTTGCCAATCTCTTAATGCCAACTGGTTTGCCTGAGCCTCAAGCCCATACGCCACATCTTCTTTTTCTACGGTTTGATTTAGTGCTTTATAGTATAAAGATAAAATTTGCATTCCGGTTAACATTAATATCGTTGATAAAGCCAGTATTATTATTGTGGTAATCAAAATGATTCCTTCCTGTTTGCTCTCCCTCTCCCTCGAATGGCTGACGGTCCCCATCATCATGCCCGAATCATCGTTTCAATAAAAACAGGTTCAGAATTCTCTAGCCCCAGGAGTACCTGTAATAAAATTCGCCCCTTTTTCGATTGCCAGTTTATGGAGAGATGGTTCACAAGAGAAGTTAATTCTTCCGCATGGTTTCGCTTATAGTACAGCGCTTGTTTGCCTGCTTTATTCTTTCGGATAAAAAATGACTCTTCCAGCCACTCCCCTAAATAAAAAGGCGAGTGGTATTGAAACTTAAGCGGTTTGCTTAACTCAATAACCGTCTTTCCTTTAACCTGACTAACTGATGAAATCAGCTGAACTTCAGCATGATAACAATCAGCTATCAAAACAGGATATCCGGCTTTACCGTGCTTATCAGAAAAAGAACTCACCAGTAATTTCTGCGGACCAATCACCTCTGAAACAACAGCAAACTGTTCGCTCATGCGATTAATCTGCAGCATTTGCTGATTTTCTCCTCCTGTTGAAAATGCGCTCAAACTAGTGCTATTCGTCCGGCGATCAATTGTGGTGAGTAATTCAATTCCAAGGCAGGGAGTAAAACCTGCTTTGCGGATGCTATCACGAATCAGTCCATTAACTAACTGTAGCTCAAAGGATTGCTCCAGCAGAGTTTGGGCTTTGTTATAATGCCTTTTGCTTATGAAGTAATGTTGTATCAACAAGGTTGAAAGCAGCAGCGTTAAAAGCAGGCTTACCATGATTTCAACAAGTCCCCAGCCAGACTGCTTTATCATGAAGGCAGCAACTTTCTTTGTAGCCGACAGCAGGTTGCATCCTTTGACAAACTCATTCCCCAGGATATGTTTACAAGGACATGCTGGTTATCAGATTTTTTTTCTATCTCAAATGGATTTTGCACCTTGCCAAGCGGCTGGTGTGCGAGAATGCGTTCAGCGTTATTATCAACTAATATCAGGGCTAGAGTCCGTTGTAAAACGTCTTGCAGTAGCTGTTTAACCTGAGATTGCTGCTTAAGCAAGGCCAGGGAGGTGCCACTTATCAACAATAAAGCGATCAATACTTCAGTTAAAGAAAACCCTTGATAAATTCTCATTATTCCATTCCTGAGGCTGCTTGCAGATAGCTTACTTTCTTATGTCTAATCAGGCAACTGTCAATCATTATATCCTTGCCGGGTGTGATTAAAACTGCGGGTTTTCCTTGAAAGTTGTAGATACTGTCTTTAAATGCAAGAAAAATTTTCATTAAAAGGCAGTTTATTTTTAAGTACGCCAACCGCAGCAGTTCATACTCCATTAAACATGGCAGGATCTTCCCTTACCCAGACAGTAGAAAACTAAATTAGCTGGATTTGCGGCAAGAATAGTAGAATTGTTATTGCTCCCTAGGTAATATCAATACTTCCCTCTTAGAAAATTACAAGGAGCGTCCATTGTCCTGCGATTACTATCGGTTACCCCATCCGGGCATCCAGTCCTTAAAACCTTATGTTCCCGGTAAATCGATTGAAGAACTGTCTCGTGAACAAGGGATTAACGACGCTGATATTATCAAGCTTGCCAGCAACGAAAATCCTCTCGGCTGCAGTCCGAGAGTTCACCAGGCGTTGACTCAATTGACACCTGCCCAACTCGCTGCCTATCCCTCACCTGCAAATCACCCTGTTCAACGCAAACTTAGCCAAAAACTGGGGGTTAGTGAGAACATGCTAACCTTGGGTAACGGCTCAGACTTATTATTTTCACTGATACTAACCACCTTTGCCCTGCATTCTAATCGAGCGATGCTCACCCATGATTATGCCTTTATCTCCTACCGCATTCAGGCTCAGACCCTGGGCATCCCGGTGATAAGCATCCCTTTGCAGTCAGACTGGCAAGTGGATATAGATCCAATAGTGAAAGCCAGCCAGGATAATATCGCCGTTCTATTTCTTGCCAACCCTAATAACCCTACTGGTTTGTTTCTTGAACCAGAAAAAATCAAGCATCTTTTAAAACAGGTTCCAGCAACAACCATTGTGGTTCTCGACGAAGCTTATTATGAATATGCCTATGCTTACGAGGATAAGAACAGCATCAGTTTACTTGCTCAATATCCCAATTTGATTATTACCCGTACTTTTTCCAAAGCTTACGGCCTGGCAAGCTTAAGATTGGGGTATGCAATTGCCAGCCCAACAATTACAGAATTACTACTGCGTGTTCAACCACCCTTTGCCGTTAATCAGGCAGCCCTTGATGCTGCCAATGCCGCTCTCGATGATGAGGAGTTTATTAAACAAGCCATCGAGCTTAACGTTAAGGGGATGCAGCAAATAAAGCATGGATTAGAGCGCTTGAAACTGGATTTCCTCCCTTCGCGTGGTAATTTTATTACCTTTGATTGCCAGACAAATTCACTGCCCATATATCAAGAATTATTAAAGCAGGGAATTATTGTTCGTCCACTGCATCCTTATGGTTTACCCAACCATTTGCGAGTGACAATCGGTAATCCCGCCCAGATAGAATATTTTCTTGATAAACTGGCAACCTGCCTGTCTAAAATAAGGAACCTTTAAAAATGAAATCTGATTTAAGTCAAAGACACTGTGAATCCTGTGAGGGAATAGGAAAAGCGTTAACTCCCGAGCAAATCAAGCAATTGATGCCGCAGTTACACAACAAATGGATTGTTCAAAACGATAATAAGGAAATTAAGCGTTCATTCAGCTTCGCTGATTTTTATGAAACAATGGCTTTTGTCAACGCTATTGCATGGATAGCCAACACTGAAAACCACCATCCAGATCTTGAAGTCGGCTATAATTATTGTCATGTCCGTTTTATGACCCACGCTCTGGAAGGACTATCGCATAACGACTTTATCTGTGCGGCAAAAATAGACGCGCTACTTCAATAGTTCTAAACAATTGCGTAAAACGAAAGCTCATACCCGCGATAGATATCGCGGGCGGCTGAAAAGAGGTAGTTATGGCCTATCGTCAATTTCCTTGCGTTGCGTGGGAAGGAAATCTTTTCTATCCAGCCCCATTGCTACCGCAAGTGCGCCTGCCACATAAATAGAAGAATAGGTACCAACCACAATGCCTACAATCAACGCAAGCGAAAAACCTCGTATTGTTTCTCCTCCATAGACAAACAACGCAACTACCACACACAAGGTTAGCGCCGATGTCATAATTGTTCTGGATAAGGTTTGATTAATGGAAATATTCATGATTTCCAATGCTGTAGCACGTCGGATCTTGACAAAATTCTCGCGAACCCGGTCAAATACAACAATGGTATCATTGAGCGAATAACCAATAACCGCCAATAAACCAGCCAACGCTTTCAAATCGAACTCAATACCAAAGAAAGCAAAAATACCAAGGATAAGCACCGGATCATGTATTAGTGCTACAGCAGAACTCACTGCCAGGCGATATTCAAAGCGCATACCGATATAAATCATGGTTGCCAGCAAGGAAACAATAATAGCCAAAGCCCCCTTGGTTGCTAACTCCTGGCCAACCTGTGGGCCGACAAAATCCACACGCTGCTTTTCTGCCCCTGGCAACTGTTGCATAACCCGATCAACCAGTAAGGTTTGATCCATGCCTTCATGAGGCGCGATGCTGATTAAAACATCCTTGGATGTTCCATAGCTAACCACCTGAGCTTCTTTAAAACCAGCCTTATACAAATTATCGCGTATAGCGACCAGATCCGCTGCATGAGGATAGGAAATTTCAACTTGCGTACCCCCAGTAAAGTCAAGACCCCATTTCAGACCATTAATCAGCAAGGCAGCAATGGATACCACAAATATAAGGGCAGACAATAAAGCAGTCCACTTCCGCGCCCCCATAAAGTCTATTTTTGAATTTGGATTAAATAATTCCATCTATGCCTCACTAAATACCAATTGAAAGTTTCTTAACATTTCGGCCACCATAATACCAGTTCACAATGGCGCGAGTATAAGTAATACTTGTTAACATAGAGGTTAGCAGCCCTAATGATAAAATCACCGCAAAACCACGCACAGGACCCGTACCAATAGCAAAAAGAACAACCCCGACAATCAGTGTGGTTATATTCGCATCCACAATTGTAGAGAATGCTTTATCATAACCAGCATAAACAGCAGCCTGGGGAGATAAGCCATTGCGCAACTCTTCGCGAATCCTCTCATAAATAAGCACATTGGCATCGACCGCCATACCTACTGTCAATACAAAACCGGCTATCCCGGGTAATGTCAGGGTGGTGCCAATGATCGACAGTAATGCGCTCAGCAGAATCAGGTTCAAAAAAAGTGCTATATTGGCAACGAAACCAAAAAACCGATAGTAAACAAGCATCAGCACCAGAATCAGTCCCAAACCAACTGCCAGAGAAACCATCCCTCGATGAATGTTTTCCTTGCCTAGAGAAGGACCTACAGTACGCTCCTCCACAGGATAAATAACAGCAGGTAAAGCACCGGCACGCAACAGCAATGCTAAATTGCTAGCCTCTTTGCTATCTGAAAGACCCGTAATCTGAAAGTTATTTCCCAGGGCAGATTGAATTACTGGCGCACTGATTACCCGTTCTTCCCGCTGCGTTCTGCGCTGTTCAACACCGTTCACCATCTGCGTAGTGGTTTTGGTTTCCACAAACACAATTGCCATGCGCTTACCAATATTTTCCCGGGTAACTTTGGTAAACAGGCTTTCACCACCACCGCCTAACTGAACTTGTACAGCAGGAGTAGCTGTCTGCTGGTCAAAACTGGAGACAGCGCTGGTGATCGAGTCCCCGCTCAAGACAACCTGGCGCTTGAGCAAAATAGGATGGTCGTCCATCATGTATAACTTGCTATTTACAGGGACAACGCCGGTTTGCTTGGCTACCTGGGCATCATTTTCATGATCAACCATATAAAATTGCAAGGTAGCGGTTCCACCAAGAATTTGCTTGGCACGTGCCGCATCCTGAATCCCAGGAAGGTCAACTGCGACTCGGGTAGCACCTTGTTGCTGGACAACTGCTTCGCCGACTCCCAACTCATTGACACGATTGCGCAAAATACCCATCGTTTGGTCAATGGTATTCTGGCGGGTATTGTTTAATTCAGTGGGCGATAATGCGACTAGAGCGGAATAAGTGGCATTTGACTTGCTGATGATTAGATCAGGGTACTTACCTCTTATTTCCTTCAAAGCAGCTTCCATAATTTCATCGTTGCGAAAACGGATATCGATGCCTTTTTCAGCGATATAGCGGATCCCTGTATAACGGATACCTGCCTCGCGTAAATCCTGACCGATATTTTTCATTAGTCCTTCAAAGCGACGGCTGATAACGCTATCAACATCCACTTCAAGAAGGAAATGTACGCCACCGCGTAAATCAAGCCCTTGTTTCATCGGCTCAGCACCTATGCGGCTAAACCAGGCAGGGGTAGCAGGTGCAAGATTCAATGCGACTGTATATTGTGAACCTATACCATTTTTTATGACATCGCGTGCTAACAACTGGGTATCAGTGGAAGCAAACCGGATTTCCAGGCGCTCGTCGGAAAGAGCAGCCGAGTTATAGCTGATTTTGGCCTCTTTCAATAGCATGTCGACTTCTTCTTTCAGCTGCTCCATATTGGCAGGAGACTGCGAAGAAATCTGTACCGCCGGATCTTCACTATATAGATTAGGTATCGCATAAATCAGGCCGATTATGACAACAATAATCAGCGCAATATTTTTCCATAAAGGATATTTGTTTTGCATATAATTTCCCTGATCAATCTTAAAGGGATTTAAGAGTACCTTTAGGTAGCACGGCACTAACTGAACTTCGCTGGAGGTTTACCTCAACTCCCTCAGCAAGCGCAATTTTAATATATTGTTCGTCAAGGCGAACAACTTTCGCCAATATGCCGCCAGAAGTGATAATTTCATCACCCTTCTTCAGCTTGCCAAGCATTTCACGATGTTCCTTGGTACGTCTGCTCTGTGGCCTTATAATCATAAAATAGAAAAACGCAAACATAGCCACTAACATGAACAGCATAAAAGTACCATCCGTCGGTGCTGCCTGAGTGGTGGGGGCTGCGGCTAGCGCATCAGTTATAAAAAAACTCATATCGTTCTCCTTAAATTCGCTGTTTAATCATTTGTACTGCCTGTCTCCTGGATAAAACGAAAAGTGTTATGCTATCGTTTTTATGCCTGTCGGCACTCCAAGCCATCAGGAGCAGATAAAGGTGGCTGACATCATATCCAGATTTCTACTTCAGGTAAATGAACTCTTGAGTAATTCATCATGCTTGCAACAACTTTAATCGGTTATTCAGGCAATAGCTGGTATTATGCTGAATAAGAAAACGCTGACAGAGCAGCGGCGTTTGAATCAGTAAATGATGAAGGTAAGCGCGACTAAACTGCTGCTGACAGACTGGACACAGACACTCATCATCAATTTTTATATGCTGGTTAGCCATCTCCCTGTCGAGTAAATTAATACTCTCTCCTCGCGAGTAAACCTTTCCAGCCAGGGCATTCCTTGCTGGTACATCAGACTCCATGTATCTTACAGCAGAATCAGCTAACGCCGAAAAACAGGGTAAATCCAGTTCGCCTGCAAGATAAACAGGCGTATGACAATCATCGGTTTCTTCCCTGAGCTTTTCCCATGAGGTTGATTCTACCTGTTGCATATAGCAACCCATGCCCAAAGGCTTTAGATCTTTATTGGCCAGGACAGATTGCTTCGTTGCCCTCGTTAATTGAATCATCACAGAATCATTTTCAATGTCCGGTGGTAAAAGGACCAGATCCGGTTGTAACTGCTTAATCAGTGATAAAATTTTTCCTCTTGCAACCCGCACTAAACTCCCATCATAAGGAGAACGTATGGCATAGAACCCTTCTTTGTCTAAAGAAAGAAACATGGCATTCAGGACAATCGTTCCCGGCCACCCGCAATACGCTCTTAAATTAGCCAGAGATTCAAGAAACAATAAACCGGGTTTCAACAACAAGGCATCCAAATGATAAGAAACGGCACTCACCCCTGCTTCTTGCCAATTCGCAAAGGTTAAACAGCTTCCTGCTTCACTGGTGAGCACTGGAATATAAATAGGAAAATTCCCCGGTTCTATCATGATTCAACCCTTATCAAAACAGTAAGCTGGCATCGCCATAACTAAAAAAACGGTACCGCTTAGAGATAGCTTCCTGGTACAATGCCATGGCTTTTGCATGTCCTATGAACGCTGAAACTAACATGAGTAACGTTGATTCTGGCAGATGAAAATTAGTGATTAAACCATCACAAATCTGGAATTGATAACCAGGATAAATAAAGATATCCGTATCTCCGGAACAAGGTTTTAAAACACCTTGCTCAGCCGCACTCTCCAGGCTTCTTAAAGCAGTTGTGCCTACTGCAATCACACGTTTTCCTGCCTGTCGTGTTTCATTGACGGCATCAGCCAACGCTTGACTGATGGTAAATTGCTCACTATGCATTTTATGCTCTTTTATCTCATCAGTACGTACCGGACGAAATGTTCCCGCCCCCACATGCAAAGTGGAGTAGGCAAACTTAACACCCTTTTCTGCAAGCTGTTGCAAGACCTGTTCATCAAAATGCAGACCGGCAGTCGGTGCAGCCACAGAACCTTTATGCAGGGCATAAACGGTCTGGTATCGGGTTGAATCCAGAGCTTCATCAGTACGGGTTATATAAGGGGGCAGTGGAATATGGCCAATTTGCTGCAGCATAACGTCCGCCTCTCCCAGAACCTGGCAATGATACAAGTCGTCAATTTTATTAATCACCTCAAGTCGCCAATCTTGATCGAGATAAATCATCGTTCCTGCCCTGGGTGCCTTACTGGCCTTAATATGCGCCAAGAATGAATTATCATTTTGCAAACGCTCCACCAGTAACTCCACTTTGCCACCACTGGCTTTGGTACCATACAAACGGGCTGGAATAACCTTACTGTTATTCATGACAAGTAAATCGCCTGCCTGAAAAAATTGGCTTATCTCTTTAAAATGGTGATGGCTGCTTATATCGGCTTGACGGTTGTAAACCAATAGCCGCGAATCACTGCGATTGGCAAGAGGATACTGGGCAATTAACTCTTGCGGCAGATCAAAGTAAAAATCCTGCTTTTTCATTTTTCAACCTAACAATGGGTACGACGAAATGTGTGGTTTTTCCTGGACAACACCGCAAGGATAGGAAACAAAACGATTTAATCGAAATATTCCGTGACTTGAACACAGGGTATCAATCAGGAAGCTACACTTTTAAACGTACTCTATGACAACAAAATGTCATTATTATACACTTATTTTCTACAAAACCGAGCGGCTCCCAGTAACGAACAGGCTGTCCCATTAAATTTTTTAGTCCCCCAGTCTGATTTGATACTCACCAAGCACTCCTGGCAATCAGAATCTCAATCCTGGTGGAAAATTTCTCAAACCTTAGGTTCTGTGCACTTATCGCCAGCTTGGATCAAAAAGCCTTGATTGGCGAGCACCGAAGCGGAGCATACATAGAAGGCATGTGAGCATCGGAGCGCAAAAATTCAAGGCTTTTTGGCCAAGATAGTAGATAAGTGCACAGAACATAGTAAAATCTTCATGAAATGTCCAATAAGGAAATACTATGTTAGTCACTTTTTATAGCGACGCGTATGAGAATATTGTCATGTTTGGCCACATTGCTCAGCAGCTGTTAAAACTCATGGGACACAGCGGCACTGTCCCGGGTGCTATCGTTGCCAAGGATGTTTCTCAAGCACTGATGAATTTGCAGGCTGCCATTGATAAGGATAAGGAGCTTCCGCCCCCTCCTTCCCCAAAAAACAAGCATGAATACGAGCCTGAAATCAGCTTGGCCCATAGAGCCTTTCCTCTCATCAACATGCTCAAAGCAGCCAGTGCTAAAAATTGCAATGTCATGTGGAAATAACCGGTTAAACTCCTGGATCCTGCGGTAAACCGCAGGGCGCAGTTGCATGCCGGATTAAATTGGATGTCTAGGCTCTGTGAACCAATTTTTTTGCAGAGCCTAAGCACTTCATTACAAACATTTAATCGTACATGCTTTCCTGCTCGACTAGGGGTGCGATTAAAACGGCGGTTTTAATCGCACGGCTATCCTTGCCAATACAAAAATTTACTCCTATGGTACTATATTGTTAATTTAAATTTTCAGCTTTACTCCATGTTAACTCTGCGTCAAATTACTCTTTCCCGCGGTACAAAAATACTACTGGAAAACGCCAGCATTACGCTGCATGAAAAACAAAAAATTGGTCTGGTAGGACACAACGGCTGTGGCAAGTCCAGCTTGTTTGCCTTGATTTTAGGAAACCTGGCTGCCGATAAAGGGGATTGTCAGATACAACCTCAGCTACGTATCAGTCACCTTTCGCAACAATTGCCTGACAGCAAGGAACCCGCCCTCGATTTTGTTCTGGCTGGCGATGAGGACTACCTGGCATTGCAAAAACGATTGTTATCTGCTGAGCAAAAAGGTGAACATGAAGAAGTCCTTCTCTGTCATGAGTTACTCACTCAAAGCGGCGGTTATAGCAAACCAGCAAAAGCAGCCTCTATCATGGCCGGCCTTGGATTTAAAACCGAAGAACAGAAAAAACCGGTCAATAGTTTTTCTGGTGGCTGGCGCATGCGGCTGAGCCTGGCACGATGCCTGATGAAACCGGCTGATTTGTTACTGCTTGACGAACCAACTAACCACCTGGATATGGAAGCTATTTTCTGGCTGGAAAAGTGGTTAAAACAAAGTCCTGCAAGCATTCTCCTTATTTCCCATGACCGTGAATTTCTCGATGCATTTGTCAGCCATATCCTGCATATTGAACAACAAAAAATGACCTTGTACAGCGGTAATTACAGCCGATTTGAGCAAACAAGGGCGCAGCAGCTTGCTCTGCAACAAATGATGTATGAAAAGCAACAACAGAAAATTGGCCATTTAATGACTTATGTCAATCGTTTTCGTGCCAAAGCATCAAAGGCCAAGCAGGCTCAGAGTCGTCTGAATGCAATTGCCAGGATGGAACTCATTGCCCAGGCTCAGGTCGATTCCCCTTTTTCCTTTGCTTTTTACCCTTGCCCACGCGCTGGCAATCCTTTACTGCGGTGTGAACAGGTGATTGCAGGTTATAATCATACTGCTGTGCTAAAAAATTTGAATCTAATCATTAAACCTGGCGATCGAATAGCGTTACTGGGTCCTAATGGCGAAGGTAAATCAACACTTATCAAGACATTAACCGGTTCGCTTTCACCGCTATCTGGGATAATCCATCGCTCACCCCACCTGGAAATTGGCTACTATGCTCAGCATCAGCTGGAGGAACTGGAAGCGCATTTAAGCCCTGTTGAGATTATTCAGGCACTTTCGCCAGAAACCAGAGAACAGAACATCCGCGATTATTTGGGAGGTTTTAATTTCATTGGCGAAATGGCCACCAAGCCAATCCATTATTTCTCAGGAGGCGAAAAAGCGCGCCTTGCCCTGGCAAAGCTTGTATGGCTAAAACCCAATCTCTTATTGCTTGACGAACCAACAAACCATCTTGATCTTGGTATGAGAGCAGCTATAGAAATTGCCTTGCAAAGCTATGAAGGAGCCCTGATTCTGATTTCCCATGACAGGCATTTATTACGTACCACCGTCGATGATTTTTATTTGGTTTATCAAAACCAGGTGCAACCTTTTAAAGGTGATTTGGAAGACTACCATCAATGGTTGCAAAATAGAGAATCAGTAAAAGAAACCCTTCCTGCCTCTGCCAATGCGAACCAGTACCGTGAGAAAAAAAGCTTGCAGAATCGCATGAAAAAACTGGAACAAATGACAGAACAGTTTCATCAACGCCTGCTGCAGCTTGAAATGAAGTTAGGTGATCTGGCACTCTATGAAGAAGGTCAACAAGATCAATTACACACGTTGCTAAAGCAACAAAAAGCATTGCAGCAAGAACTGGCAATAACAGAAGAAGAATGGTTGGCTGTTGTTGACGAACTTGAGCAGCTTGACTGCGGGATCTAGTACCGTTTCCATTTGGTTTTGACAGGTTGTCTTGTGCAAATTGTTCTGTTCTTGTTATCCCCGCGAAGGCGGGGATCCATGCAGGATATAGCACGGAGCACTTTAAAAATGGATTCCCGCCTTTGCGGGAATGACAAACAACCTGTCAAAACTAAATGGAAACCGTAATCAAGCCACAGGAATTCGGAAAATAGGAAAAAGTTGCTTAAACTGAAACCATTCACCAATGTTCTGAGAGCGATATTTAAGGAGTTATCCATATGCGTCTATCTAAAATTTTTACAGTATTCCTTGGCTTGCTGAGCCCTCTGTTTACACCTGCTCAGCAGGTGAATGCCTCCGCGTTGCATCTGGACTGGCTTGACAAGACCATTCAGCCCAGCCAAAACTTTTTTGCCTATGCCAACGGAGCCTGGCAAAAAGAAAACCCTATCCCGCCAGAATATACGAGCTGGGGCACTTTTTACGTCTTGCAGGATAAAATGCAAGCTACGGTTCATAAAATGCTGATGGAGGCTGCCAATAATAAAAATGCCAAACCAGGCAGTATTGAGCAAAAGGTGGGTGATTTTTACTTCAGCGGGATGAATGAAACATTGATCAATCAGATTGGCGCTGACCCGTTGAAACCTCAATTGGCTGGTATTGATGCCATCAAGAACCGCGATGATCTCCAGGCAGTTATCACGCAATTGCAATTGATTGGTGTGGATGCTGTATTTGGTTTTTTCAGCATGCAGGATTTTAAAGACAGTAGAAAGATGATTGGCGCTGCTGTCCAGGGAGGTCTTGGCTTACCTGACAGGGATTATTACCTCAACGAGAATAAAAAATTTGCACAGATACGGGCAGCTTATATCACCCACATCAGCAAAATGTTCCAGTTATTGGGCTATAAGCCTGCCCAGGCAGCTGAGGCAGCACGTACGGTCATGAAAATCGAAACTGATTTGGCTAAAGCCTCTTTAACAAAAACCGAGCAACGTGATCCTTATGCTATTTACCATTTAATGGACATGAAACAATTGGCAGCAGTAACACCTGATTTTTCCTGGCCACGCTATTTCGCTGCTGTGAAGCAACCAAAAATTAAAGCAATTAACCTGGCAATGCCTGATTTTTTCAAAAAAATGAATGAATTATTGCAAACTGTCTCACTGGAAGAGTGGAAAGTTTATCTGCGCTGGCGCTTAATCGATACCTTTGCCCCCTATTTATCGCAACCTTTTGTAGAACAGAATTTTCAAATGATTTCTGCCATAGGAGGTGCTGAGAAGCTCCTGCCTCGATGGAAACGTGTCATTAATACCGAAAATGCAGCGTTGGGCTTTGCAATTGGTAAATTATATGTAGAGCAACATTTTTCTCCTGCTGCAAAACAAGAGGTTCTGGCGATCCTTCATAATATTCGTCAAGCCTTAAAGAATGATTTAAAAACCCTAAGCTGGATGACACCTGCCACGCGCAAAGCAGCACTTGCAAAATTGGCACTGATGGAAGAACGCGTTGGCTACCCTGACAAATGGTGGGATTATTCAACCTTGGTTATCGATAGAGGTCCTTATGTACTCAATGTCATTCGTGCCAATGAATTTTTAATCAAACGTGAACTTAACAAGATTGGAAAACCGGTTGACCGCAGTGAATGGGGGATGACTCCTCAAACGATTAATGCTTATTATGATCCATCAATGAATAACATTAACCTTCCGGCTGGCATTCTTCAATCCCCTTTCTTTGATCCTAACGCTCCTGCTGCGGTGAATTACGGTGCCATTGGATTTGTCATTGGCCACGAAATCACTCATGGCTTTGACGACAAGGGCGCGCTATTTGACGGCTATGGTAATTTAAAAAACTGGTGGACTCCGCAAGATTTAAAAAAATTCCAGACGGCAACCACTTGCATTGCAAAACAATTCTCCCAGTACAAGGTGGATGATTTACCCGTTCAAGGAAATCTTGTGGTAGGCGAGGCAACAGCCGATTTAGGCGGCCTTACCCTGGCCTACCATGCTTTTCACGCCTCAAAAGCTTATAAAGAGGCGAAAACCATTGATGGTTTTTCTCCCGATCAACAATTTTTCCTGGGGGCAGCCCATGTCTGGGCAAGCAATATCCGTCCTGAACAAGCACGCAATCTGGTAACCACTGATCCACACCCGCCTATGGTTTATCGGGTCAATGGAACCTTGGCCAATATGCCTCAATTCCAATTAGCGTTTAATATCCCTCAGGATAGCCCAATGGTGAATAAAAACAGGTGTATTATTTGGTAACTGCAGCCTGATGATGAGAAATCCACAGCTTGTTTTTAATTGCTGTCCGTATCCTCATCACCTGAAAATAAAGCCAAAAGACTCAGCGAAAGCAGCCTTGCTATTATCTGAGGAGGCTCTTTTTTGACATCAAATAAAGAAAAATTATCCAAATTTCATACAATATGTATATTTTGTAATATAATGGTATAAAATAAAATACCTGAGCAAAATATGCCATACAATCTTTCCGTTGCCAAAAAAGAAATCAATGAAACATTGTCAGCAAGTAAATTTACTGGAGCTGATGCGGTCTTTCTAAGTAATCTCACAGTAAAAATTACAGCGATTGAACAAGGCGTACATGATGAATTCCAAAAAAACATGGATGCATCATTAAGCTCCAGCCAATTGATACAACGAATTAACAATAATACCGCAGATGCTCATCATCTATGCCATGAAAAAACCAGTAAATTACTTAAAGAAATAAGTGAAAAAAAGAAAACTGCAAATACGGACATGAAGGAATTCCTTGAAAAAATTTCTCCCCATATCGAAGCAGTTGTTGAACAATCAAACTCCTTAAGCAACTATGATATTAGTTATTACCTGGAGAATAACAAGGACATTTATCTTTATTGTAAGGCATTAGGCGGTTATTTCTTGCCAATGATTCAGTCCTTAGACCCCCTGGTTGGTAAATTAGAAAGCAACATTCCTTTCGAACGTTTCAAAAATGATGAAGGCAAATGTGATGGTTTTGTCAAACAAGGAAGGGATCTAATTGAAAAAACAGGGACACCGGAATATTTTCCCATTACACATGAGCATACTCAATATCACATGGATGCACAGGCATTAATCAGTGTGAATTGGAGCGCACTTACGAATATGCAGGCGATGAATTTATCCGTCAAGAAAATGGATGAGCTTAAAAAATATACAGAAAAAGCAATGGCAAAAATGCAAAAAGACTACGTGTACAAAATAGGGTTCATTGGCCCAGGCGGGCATTCTACACGTGTTCGAATCGTTCCAAAGACAAATATGATTGAATACTATGAACCCAATTACGGCACTTTTTTCTTTTACAGTAAGGAGTCTTTCGTTACTTTCTTCACTTTAATGATGAATCAATACAAACAATCTGGAATGTTTTTTGATAAATTTTTCTTTTTTTCGATTGGCACAAATAAAGCACCAGATAAAGCCCCTGCCCCGCTGGTTGCTGACAAACCTGGTCAGCAAAATCTTGATGATGACTTGTTTAACGCTGTCAAAACAACTACTGAAGCCTTATCTTTGTTAAAATATGACTTAAAAACATATTCTATGAAAGAAGAAGATCTTCGTATATGTTGTTATGATACAGTGGTTAATATACTGAGTATTGTTGATAAACCAGAAACTGTAGAAAAAATAGGTGACTATTTTTCCAAACCAACCGCCAACACTCAATTTCTTTTCAAAAACATAGAGAAAGAAACACCTCATGAAGAATTATTGGCTATTCAATCCGCCATAGAGAAAAGAAAATCCGTCTTGCTGCAACAGGCAAGTGAAGCCAAAGGAAAGAGTAAAATCCCTGATGAGCAAGTCCCGACAAGAAAAGCTCATAGTGATGCCCCTGTTTTACTACCAGTCAGTGACGCTCGAAGTGTAAAACAACTATTTTTTAATAAATCAGGAAAATCGATTACTGATTTTAGAAAAGAATCATTGGAGTTGATGACCAGCATCATTCAAACATTAGAGGCAATCGATAGCAATATCCAAACCTCAACTAGCCGTAAGCTCTTTGAAACGTTGCGTCCCGGCATAAACGATGCAGAGAAGATGTTTCTCAGGAAATTCAATCCTGATATTGCTAAAGCCTATTTTTCGCAGCTTCAAAAGCAACTGGAAGAATTATCAGCCAGTTATGCCAAGGATAATCAATCTGACTGGACGAAAGATGTTGAGAATACGCAAAATATCATAACTTCCACCATTAGTATGTTAAAAACAACCCTTTATGGTTTCATTAAAAATTATAGTAACCTGACCGCTGTTTATTCCAGCAAGGTAGCAGGGTTATCAAATGAAGAAAGGATTACTGCGGACAAGAAAAAATTACAGAAAATTGTCAATGTCATGCGTGGGTCGAGTACCAATCCTGGCTTTTTATCATCGATTAACAGGGTATCTTCCGGTCTTTTCGGTTCAGCCGTATTTATTAATGCGACCATCCCGGAACAGTTACAAAAAATTATTGAGTCAGACTGTACGTCTTATCATGAATTGGAAAGTGCAGTTCATGAGGTAAATAAAAAAATAGTTGATTATCATGTCGGCATCTTTCCTCAATTGCTGGACAGTTTTTTCAAGGATCATCTTGGCTACACAGATTATTCCAGGGAAGACCCTGGTATTTTCAGCTCCGAACTGGCTGAGCAGGAAACGGATAATCTCAAAAAACCGGATTAACAAGGGCCTGTTTTCATTTGGTTTTGCGAAGCGAAAATTGCAATGAAGACACGCCCTGACTCACCCCAATAGCCGGGGTTAAAATAATAAAGGTTGGGACAGGTTCTCCACATCATGAGCCAGTAACCGCCGATTGGCGCGAAAATAAGTGATTGGAGAATGCTCTAATAAATCGGAAAACCTCTCCATATAGATACAAGCATAGCGATCAACCTGATAAGCGAAATAACTTTCCTCTGCACCAGCACGAAAAACCCGTCCCCAATGTGGGTTATAAAAGGTTTGTTCTTCCTGAAGCAATTTGGTGATTTCACTATCCAGTGCAGAAATTTGCTTTTGGATTTCTGCAATTTGTTCATCATATTCCGTTGTAATTTCTTCCACACTACGAGTGTGAAGATCGATGTTCCTTTGCTCGAGAATTTTTTTAATATTCATTAATTCAACAATCTTCTTTTCAACCGGCAACGCCTTTTTCTGTGCTTCTATCTCTTCGCCAAGCTCTTCAACTATAAGTGCTGTTCGCCAATTACAGTCTTTTTTCAATCGAAGAATGTCGCCGTATATATGGTCACCCACATAGAGGATCTCATCACCGCTGATTGCCAGGTCTTCAGTGAATTTTCTCGCATTCCCTCCCTGATAAATCCCAGGGACAATCGCTCCATAAGTATTTGACATTGCCCCATCTGTCGGGTTTACTGCCAAGAACCTTAAATTATCATAGAAGAAGCGGGGTTTATGGGCTAAGGTAATCACAAATTCAAATAAATCCCGCCAGCTTTCCCCTTCCTCCAGGAAAGGATTAATGGCATATTCAAGTAAAAGATTAGTGTAATAGTATTCCGAATTGGTAAGAAGAAATAATTTCTTACCATGATGAATATAACGCTTAAGTCCATCGACTACTGCTTTTTCCCTTAGCACATAAGTAGCCATGTTTTTGGTAATATACTCCTTCAAACTGCCGTCCGCATGCGCCTCATCAACTGCACTCAGCACATCCAGGGCAATCCCGGTATAAGTCGGCAACTCATGGGGCTGTTCATCTTTAAGGTCAATCAGCTGACTATACAAGACACAAAACGCAATGGAGAAAGAAGTGTCTATCGCAATGTAATTGGGATCTTTCAAATCAACATAAATACTGCGGTAGATTTTATTTTGCTCGGCAAAACTGATTTCCCTGGTGCCATGATAACTTTGGCGAATTGCAGCATAACGACTAAGCTTTAGAATGTTACCATTCTGGCTATCGATAATTAATCCGCGGATTGCATTGTTAAAATTAAATTTAAATTTTCTTACATCAACCGGATAATTTTTATCTTTTATTAATTTTTCCACCACCAGTTTGTAAACCAGGGACTCGAAATTTTCTGTCTGATAGCGAATAAGGGTATGATCCATGTCCAAACCAATGTATTTGATTTTTTTCATGTTGACGATACGGTTTACAAACACTTTTTGATTCATTTTTTTCCTCAGATTGATGAATGGTCTTCAATTAAGGTTACCAGTCAATTACCTCATCATTATAGCTTCGCAATACTTCAGCATGGCTGTTATCTTTATATTTTTCAATCACTTTTAACATGGCATTCACGCTGGTCTCTACAGCCAGTCTGGCATCGGGTCCACCCAGGCGCGTTTTAACCCAGCCGGGGTGCAAAAGCATGACCTTTACCCCTTCCTTTGCCACATCCAGTGCAAAGGATCGCATCACACAATTTAGCGCAGCCTTACTGGTCCGATAGGCATAGCTTCTACCCCACTGATTATCGCTGATACTCCCCAAACGGGAACTGATTGCTACAATCAATTTGTCCTTTCCCTTTAACAATGAAGGTAAAAAAATATCACTAACTTTTAGCGCACTCAAACAATTAACGTTAAAAACCTGTGAAAAGTTATCACGTTCAATATTACCTGCAGTGACTCCAGACTGCCCGCTGACCCCGGCATTATTAATGATCCAATCAAGATATGTTGTTTTTAATTTATTAGCTAACTGCCGCAGTTCACTATCATCAGTCACATCAAGCTTATGGATGATAATCGATTTTCTCTCCCCGGCAAGTTGCTGTAACTCCCAGGCTTGTTGAGGATTGCGGCAGGTCGCAATCACCTCCATGCCCTGCTGGCTCAATTGCTTAACGAATTCCAACCCTATACCACGGTTTGCGCCAGTGACTAATATTCTTTTCATGATTAATTTCCTTATTAAAATTATTGCTTTTAGTTTATTAAATTTAACAAATGTTTCTTATAAAGTCAGGATGAGATAGAATGCGGCAAATTTTCTAAGGACTTAATATGCCAACTAACATTCTACTGCTCGGCAATCAAAATGCCGGTAAAAGCAAACTAGCGACACAACTTAAAAATCATCTGCTAGGTAAAGTACTCAAAAAAGAACCAGAAAATACTTATGATGAAAATTACCGGCATACTATTGGGACGGATTATCATAAAATCCCCGAGGAAGTTAAACTTGAAGATGTTTTTTTCGGTATTTGGGATTCCGGAGAGAGGAATGTTTATGACCTCACAATGACGATAACTAGCAGCATAAACATAGTAGTCCTTTATTGCGTGGATTTAGCTTCCGGCATTAATCAGCAAAAGATTACCGATGATATTAAAGAACTCCAAGAAAAAATAAACAAGCCGTCTATTATGCTGGTTGGCACTAAAGCTGATAAGCTTGAAGATAAAAAAGATATAGACGCTCTCAATTCAATTGAAGGGGAATTTACATCCCGTTTTCTCACATCATCCAAAAACAATATCGGCATTACAGAGCTTGCTAATTATTTGTGGACAAATTTTCATCCCCAAAATTCAAAGAAATCAGATAACCTTAAAAATAAAAAAAAATCTGACGACAATAAGCCCAACCTTGGTAAAGGTTCAAATGCCTGTGCCTGGAAGAATAAAATCCCCCCAACCTCCCCTCTGTACTCCTCGGCAGAAGCCCTCTTTAAAACAATCCCTCAGGAAAAACACAAGGAAGTTGAGCAAAAGGTAATCCAGCTTATTGACAAGCTTAAAAAACCAGAGACAGATAGAGAAAAAGCAATCCATGATTTTACTAAAGACTGCCAGGTGATCCTGGAAGGCAAACATCCAAATGCCACACAGGCTGTTTTTGTTTTCGCGGCAGCAGCGGCCATTACCGCAGTAGTAGCCATCATTGGGTTTGGCATCGGCTTTGCATTAGGCATCTGGAGTGGTCCGGGCGCTTTTCTCAGCGGGATAGCTGCTGGAAGTACCGCTGCGGTTATGGTTGCCTCTGCCAGTGGCTTATCAGGTTTGGCAACAAATTTTTTATTCTTTAAGATGCCTTCTGAAATGAAAGCAGTCAATCAATTTGCTGCTGCGTTAAACGCTGGTAAGCAAGAAACAGATGAGCCTGAAACGCACTCCCTAGTATAAATGAGTATCAAGCTGTTAAGTCTAAACTTAAGCATGGTTACCTTGGCTCAACCTGCAAATTATCTAAATGTTTATTAATTAGACTTTAATACGCTTGCCTGCACCAAAAGGGGGTGATTAAAATTCCATCCGGGCTACCACTAAAACTTTCAAATAAAAACCGTAGTTTTAATCGCACCCTCAATACAAATTTGCCTCAAAGCAGTAACTATGGTAGGTTGGTTGAATATTTTTCGGTTAGAATCTTCAGTAAAAGCCTGCTCCTCATCGATGGAATAAGGATAGTTCCCATGCCCTGGACGCTGATTCTGCATATCGCAGCATTACTTTGTTGGTGTGGTTCATTACTCTATGTGCCCACATTAATTGCGGGAATAGCAAGCCAAACAAAGGATGAAATCAACGAGCAAATTGCCATTTCACGTTTAATATTCACCCTTATCCTCACACCAGCCGCCTTAATCGCTATTGTTTCAGGGACAATCATTTTTTTACAGATGAACACCCTCACATTATGGCTTCTCGCCAAATTGACCCTGGTTAGTGGTTTGGTAGTTTGTCATGTTTTTAATGGCTTGCTTATAATCAAGGCAAAAAAAATCCCCCCACAATTCCTGAAATTACTTTGCTATGGGATAAATCTAATGACAGTCAGTTTAATTGTGCTCATTGTCAGCCTGGTACTTGGCAAACCATTCTAGGGAGTACCTATGTCAACCCTTTTCCATCAATCAAGCACAGTCTTTAAATACTCAGGATTCAATGTCCACTCCCACCCCATATTCATACACCAGCTGCCCACCAAAGATACTGGTGAGGAAAATCAGCAAAGCAGTCAGCAACGAGGTATATACCCCTATTGGCAGTATGTGACTTGCAAAATCATCAAGACGAAGCAACCAGTTAAACGAGGACACCGAGAGCATCATGACTGCAAGAATTGCATGACACCAGGCAGTGATCAGGTTACGGATACGTGCTACAGTAATCAAATCAATCAGGCCAATAATACCGGAGAATGCTCCTCCTACTGTACCAACACCGACAAGCCACAATCCTGCCCTTGCCCAAAAAAGATCATGGCTATAAATATAGGCAACATCCGTAGCAACCAGACCGAGCAAGGCCGCTACAGGAAAATGAATCAGCATAGGATGAATCGGATGACCAGCAATAGACATGCGACTGTTAATTGGTTCATGAGCCATGAGTTCCCCTTTGAGGCATTCCGTGTAACCCGCAATAGATCATTTAAACCATTAACTGCATGCTTTGCAATCTTCTTCTCTTTTTTATTGTCAGGATGTCAGGGGCCGCAATCTGCTCTGGCACCTGCAGGTCCTGCAGCACTTGCTGTTTATTGGTTGTGGTGGGGGATGTTTGTTTTTTTTAGCCTGGTACTGCTGGGAATTATTCTCCTGTGGTTTTATGCAATCCGCCCCAAATCAGAAGTAATGGATGAGAAACGAATAATCCCCCTGCAGCGGCAGTTAATTATCGGCGGCGGCATTCTCCTGCCAACCATAAGTATCATCATACTACTTCTCTTCGGCACCCCGGCAGGTTATCGCATGCTTCCCCTGCCCTTATCAGGAAACCCACCTCTGCGCATTGATGTCATTGGTCATCAATGGTGGTGGGAAATCCACTACCCGGAAGCCGGGATTACCCTGATTAACGAACTGCATCTACCCATAGGACATCCTGTTGATATCCATGCCACCAGTCAAGATGTCATCCATTCGTTCTGGATACCCAGAATCAATGGGAAAATCGATATGATCCCAGGACGGATTAATGTTTTACGCCTTCAGGTTACAAAACCAGGTCATTTTCGCGGTCAATGCGCCGAATTCTGCGGTTTGCTGCACGCCCAGATGATTCTTAAAGTCGAAGCACACAAGGCAGATGATTTCAGCGCATGGATTGAAAAAAAACGACAACATTCCTTTATGCCCAAAATTCCTCTTTCCCCTGGTATCAGGCCGGAGAACCCAGATGGCCAATGAAAATAACACAAACGATCACGCCCGCATGCATACTGAATTCTACGAGGTTTGGGGTAATCCTCGCGGTTGGCGTGCTTTGACTATTGTTAACCATACCACCGTTGGCATCCGCTTCATGATAACCGGAGGCATATTTTTTATTCTCGGTGGCTTACTTGCCATGCTAATGCGCACTCAACTGGCACTTCCAGAGCAACAGCTGATTAAACCTGATATCTATAATCAGCTTTTTACCATGCATGGCACCATTATGATGTTCCTTTTCGCTGTTCCTTTCATCCAGGGGCTGGCTCTTTACCTGATACCCAAAATGATAGGCGCACGCGATCTGGTCTTTCCTCGTCTAAGCGCCTTTGGTTATTTTTGTTACTTGTTCGGCGGCATCATTTTAATAATCAGTTTGTTACTTAATCTTGCGCCCGATACCGGTTGGTTCATGTATACCCCCTTAACAAGCACTGCTTATTCACCGGGAAGAAATGCGGATTTCTGGTTAATTGGTATTACTTTTGCTGAAATTTCAGCACTGGCAACCGGCATTGAATTGGTGGTTTCCATCCTTCGTACACGCACCGCCAATATGGCGCTACATCAGATGCCGCTTTTCTGTTGGTATATCCTGGTCATGGCCTGGATGATCATCTTTGGTTTTCCGCCATTGATCCTTGGCAGTGTGCTGCTTGAATTGGAGCGTGCAGCAGGCCTGCCTTTCTTTGATGTAAGCCGCGGAGGCGATCCAATCCTTTGGCAGCATTTATTCTGGCTCTTCGGCCATCCTGATGTTTATATTATGTTTTTGCCGGCAGCAGGAATTATTTCCACACTAATCCCCGTGTTTGCCAGGCGACCCATTGTTGGTTATCGCTGGATTGTGCTTGCAGTGATTGTTACGGGCTTTATCAGTTTTGGTTTATGGGTACACCATATGTTTACCATAGGCATCCCCCAACTGGCACAAGCCTTCTTTTCCGTTGCCAGCATGCTGGTGGCTATTCCTACTGGCATTCAATTATTTGCCTGGCTGGCAACCCTTATTGCCGGTCGTCCTGTTTTTCGCATTCCCATGCTTTGGGTTTTTGGTTTTTTAGTCATCTTTGTCGCTGGGGGATTAACCGGCGTCATGCTGGCACTTGTACCCTTTAACTGGCAAGTCCATGATACGCAATTTGTCGTTGCCCATTTTCATTATGTGTTAATTGGCGGCATGTTTTTCCCCATGGTGGCAGGCCTTTATTATTGGTTGCCGCACTTTTCTGGCCGCATGCCTTCGGAGCGATTGGCAAGCTTAGGATTCTGGTTAACCTTTATTGGCTTTAATATTACTTTTTTAATTATGCATTTAACTGGTCTTCTTGGTATGCCTCGACGGATTTATACTTATGAAACAGGCCTGGGCTGGGATTGGCCAAATCTTATTTCTTCTGTTGGCTCTTTTATCATGGCAGCCGGGATTGCGATGATTATTCTTGATATTCTCCTGCATTTTCGCTTTGGTCGTCCTGCATCAACCAACCCATGGAATGCCGATACCCTGGAATGGGCTACAGCCACTCCTCCTCAGCCTTATAACTTCATCAGCTTGCCTGCTTGTCCAACCCGTCACCCGCTTTGGGATAAGCCTAACCTGCAGCAGACTATAGCCGCAGGAGAGCATGATCTGGCAATTGCCAGTCATGGGCGTCGAGAAACCTGGGGTACTGATCCTGTGACTGGTAAAATACGTGAAATCATTCATTTACCGGGCAACTCCTGGTTACCCTTTTTTGCTTCGCTGGCCATCATGATTTTATGCTTGTCACTGATTGTGCGAAATTATCTATGGGCGGCCATTTTTACATTGGTCTGCTTCACTATTTTGCTCCGTTGGGCCTGGATTAACGGTATGCATGAAAAAGCAGCACCTGAAACTAAAATCAGGAGCCATAATCTGCCATTACACTCGAGAACTTTTGATGGACCAGGATTCTGGGGAATGGCGGTTAGTCTGTTGGCGAATGGCGCTTTCTATATGTCATTAGTGTTTGGCTGGTTTTATTTATGGACTGCGGCACCCTATTGGCAAACCCCTCAGCAAATGCCATTTTCAAGGATTCTCCTGTTAAACAGTGGATTACTGCTGTCAATTAATGTCCTGTGGCTTTACCGTTTAATGAAACGAGTCCGCGCTCGTCAAGTTGCCCATCTGCAAGCCAATCTTTGGGGCATTGGTTTTCTTGGATTAATTCATTGCGTTATCTTGCTATGGGTAATCATCAATTCATCCCTTAATCCTACCCAAATTGCTCATGATGCAGTAATCGAAGTAATTTTATTGTATCAGCTAATTCATGGCGTTATTGCCGTTATCATCACCTTTCAGCTTGCCTTGCGAGTTTTTTATGGCTATATCGGTACGCAATCGCTCTATGAACCGGTAGTGGTTGAGCAATGGTGGATTTATACTGCTATTGTCTTTTGGCTAACTTATGCTGCAATTGTCCTGTTGCCGATGTCATGGGGAGGTGCCTGATGCTATCGCCAGCCCATCCTTTACAACTGGTTTTCGGTCTGATTATCTGGAGCTTGTGGTTTGTGCTCATGTACACTGTTTTGTCTGTTGGTTGCGCAGTTTCCTCACCACCTGCATCATCGTTAACCTGGTTAAATGGTTTGCTTTTTTTAACAACCTTGATAAGTACCGCTTCTTTACTCTATCTGTCCTATAAGAGCTGGCGTGCAACAAATTCCCCTTATCCTCCCGGCAAGATGCGTCGTTTTATTATTTGGATAGGGCTTGGGGTCAACCTGATTGCAGCAGCAGCCACTTTTAGTATTGGATTGATGACCTTGTTTCTTCCACCCTGTCTATGAGAAATAAATATGAAATTACGCGCGCTTATCAGTTTGGCTTTCTTATTATTACCCGCTATTGTATTTGCCCATGATCCCTTTGCAGCCAGTGAAAAAACCCAACTGCCTGTCATTTTAGGGGCATTGCTTTTATTTTCATTCTGGTTGAGCTATTGCTTCGGCGCCTATCAGTTGTGGCCAGGGTGGCAGCGATGGTCTTTTTTTCAAACAGCCGCTTTAATTATGGCCTTTACCGTGTTTGGGCCTTTTGATGAATGGGCTGAAACCAACACGGCAGTACACATGCTGCAACATATGTTCATGCTGGTTGTTATTCCTCCTTTATGGGTATTAGCCCGGCCGTTACCGCAATTAGCCCAGGCAGTAGGCCGCCCCATCATCTGGCTATGGAGTCCTTTGTTAATCATTGCCCATTATCCTCTCTTAACCGCTGCCATCCAGGGACTGGCTATCTGGTTTTGGCATGCTCCGAAACTTTATCTTCTTGCACTGGACAATCCCTGGTGGCATTTTATAGAGCATGCCTGTTTCCTGCTAAGTGCCGGTCTATTTTGGTGGTCAATCCTGCATTGCTCACCATCCAGAGCACCACGCGCTTTTCTCGCGCTATTATTTACCCTCATGCACACTGGATTTTTAGGCGCTTTATTGACGTTTGCTCATCAATCCATTTATGGCGTTAATCGAAACCTTGAACATCAGCAGTTGGCCGGTTTAATTATGTGGGTTGTTGGTGGGTTACCCTATTTTGCAGCCGTCTGCTGGTGTGGTAAACGCTGGTTTGAACAAATGCTGCGAACCAATCCCTTGCCTGAGGAGTCTTAGACAACAGCCTCTAGAGCGCCGAATGATTTAAATTTAAGCAATAGTCTAATTGCCCCCTACGTACCGTGCTTTATGCGCGGTACGTAGGCAGTAGGGATCAATTGTCGACAGCGCCTAGATAGTCAGAAAATTATAATTCCCTGAGCCTTAAGGATTGTTTAATTTCCCAAAATCCTTCCCAGGGATCCTCTTTCAAATTTTTTAAACGGATTGGCAAGGTTTGGATAGTGTAAAAGGTATCATTGATATCGTCCGTAAGCTCATACCAGTGAATAGGCACTGCCACAGGTGCATGCAGTCTGGCTCGTGAAGAGTAAGCACTGATTGCCGTAGCACCTCGTTGATTGCGCAAATAATCCACAAATATTTTACCCTTTCTCTTGGTTTTTGCCATATTAGTGGTATAGGAATGCGGATCCCGTTTCTGCAGAAATTGAACAAAAACCTGAGTAAAGTGTTTAACTTCATCCCAATTATATTCCGGAAGGATGGGGATAACGACATGAAGTCCTTTGCCGCCGGTAGTTTTTACAAAACAGATCAGGCTAAATTCCTCAAGATATTTCTTTATTTCAAAGGCAGCTGCCACGACTTTTTTCCAGAGCACATCAGGGGCTGGATCCAAATCGATGGTCATCATATCGGGGCATTCAATATTATTAACAGTACTCCCCCAAGGGTGTATTTCAAGAACCCCCATTTGCACAAGACTCAATAAGCCCGTTTCCTCTTTCAGATAAATATATTTTTCTGCCTCACCTGCTTTATTTTTTATGGTAATCGCACAAAGTTCACTTCGGGTAGACTCATTAAAATGCTTTTGGTAAAAGCAATCCTCATAACCGTTTGGACATCGAAGCAGAGTAAGTGGACGATTACGAATAAACGGTAAAATAAACGGCGAAATCGTCTCGTAATAATTAAAGAGATCTTGTTTGGTGATATTATCTTCTTCATAAAGAACTTTATCAGGATTTGACAAAATAATCTTGCCAGGACTCTCCTTGGCTAATTCCTCAGCAGGCATCTCTTCTTCTTTTTTTATCAATTTCACTGCCTTATCCCGCCTTAGTCCTTTAAAGCTGGGATGTCTTAATTTCCCTTCCGCTGTCCATTCGGTAAACTCTACTTCCGCAACCAGTTTTGGTTTAACCCATAGCGCATCCTTTACTCCCGAAAGTTTGTTGTGAAAAGGATTTTCATTACTGCGATTTTCCTGCAATTGTTTGAATACTTCTTTCAACGTCTGGTTAGTAAATCCCGTACCAACATTTCCACTGTATACCAACTCACCCCGATTGTTAAAAACACCAAGCATCAAAGAACGGAAATATTGTCTTGACCCTCTTGGTTTTAAGTAACCGCCAATTACGAACTCCTGGCGTTTGCCACACTTCACCTTAACCCAGGACTTAGTCCGTTTTCCCTGATAGGTGCTCTGTATATTTTTGGAAATAATCCCCTCCAAAGCCAGTTCACAGGCTTTCTTAAACACTTCGTTACCATGATTGATAATATGATCACTATAACGTAATACAGCGTCGTTATCTGGCAATAAATTTCTGAGTATCTTCTTTCGCTCTACTAAAGTTAATCCTCTAAGATCATATTGGTCATAGTAAATAAGATCAAAAATATAATAAATGAAAGCTTGTCCCTTTTCTGATTTAATAGCATTCTGTAGAAGTTGGAAATCAGATTGATGATTTTTATTTAACAGAACGACTTCGCCATCGAAGATTATGCGCTTCACCGGAAATTGTTTTAGTTTATTGACAATATTAGGGAAATTTTCCGTCCAGTCGGTATGGGTTCGCGACATTAATTGGATAGATTTCCCTTCTTTAGAGGCAATAATTCGATAGCCATCCAATTTAATTTCATGTAACCACTCTGGCCCTCCGGGTGCTTTATCTGTCAGGGTTGTCAATTGAGGAGAAATCCTCCTGGGAAAAGAAGCAGGTTTAAGATCAGAAGGAAGTAATTTGCTTATCGCCACTTTCTTCCCTACTGCTTTCTTTAAACCCTTTTTATGCCAAATATTGTCATAATTTTCTGCAATCTCTTCAATTGACTGTCCAGTTAAAACACTGTCAGGCTCTTCCTGAGTGATATCATAATCAGCCAAAGGTTTTGCAAATTCATCCTTATATTTAATGAGAAACCAGGACTTGTCGTCCTCTTGCTTAAAGCGGATAAGATCCCATCGCCCATTTAATTTTTCCGCGTTTAACCGGATCCGTAAATGACCCTTCTCATAGGCTTTTCCTGGATCTTCATCCAATGGCTCCCATTTACCTTGATCCCAAAGCATCACTGTACCGCCGCCATATTGTCCCTTTGGAATAATTCCCTCAAAAGAACCATACTCGACAGGATGATCTTCCACATGCACAGCCAAGCGCTTGACCTTAGGATCCAAACAGGGTCCCTTAGGCACAGCCCAACTTTTTAGTACCCCATCAAGTTCCAATCGAAAATCATAATGAAGATGACTCGCTGCATGCTTTTGAATAATAAAACGATAATCCTTTCCCCGATGCATTTGACCTTTTGGTTCTGGAGTATTGTTAAAATTTCTTTTCTGATGATATAAATTCAATCCCATAGGAGTTTCCTTTTACTCCCAACTACTGTTAATTATAGGTGATAGGTTGATCCTTCCCTGGCAAGATGCTGGAAACAGCCCTAAAATTAAAATGGAATCAATGGAATTTAAATTATAAGCCAGGTAAACCGTGCATTTTCTTCTTAATATTATCTATTTATCAAGGCATGTTATCGCTGTCTGTTGCACCTTGATTGGTATTTGGCTGATTAATGAAGTGACTGTAATGTTATATTTATTACCTGATAATCCTGGCATTTTTCTTGTTATCAAAACCCTATGGCTTTCTGGCGATCTTTTTTTACGCTTTATTTTGATGATTAATTTTTTTGTTAAACCAATTTTTATTTATTTATCAATTTATTATTTACTATCGCTTATCAAACGGTAGGCAGGAATATTCTCGGTCGATTAAAGCACGGTTTTCACCTTTAATACTGCTCAATGTTACCTAAGTTTTTCAGGATTGATAATGACTATCATGTCATCATCTTTTTTAGGAATGCCTCTTCCATCTCTATTATTAGTCGCGACATAAAATAGTCCGCCAGGGGCTAATTTAATCTCTCGCAGTCTTCCCAGGCTACCACTTAGGTATTTACTAAGCTTTTTTGTTTTCAAATCAAAGCCATACAAAGCTCTACCTCTTAGGCCGCAAAAGTAGAGTACATTGTCAAGAATTTCCGCGCCTGCAGGTGCCCAGGTAACATAACCACTTTCGATGGCCGGTGTCTCCATGCCGCTTTGAGACCCTTTACCTGTGATTATTGGCCAGCCGTAATTTCTACCAGGCTTAATCAGGTTAATTTCATCATGCGCCGTGGGGCCATGTTCGGTGGCCCAAAGCTGTCCTTGCTCATCCCAGGCAATTCCTTGTGGATTTCTATGCCCATAAGAGTAAACAGGGGAATTTATAAAGGGATTATCTTCAGGAATTGAACCGTCATCTTTGATCCTTAGTATCTTTCCAGCAAAAGAATTAATGTCCTGCGCCGCATCCGGAATTTGAGCATCACCTGTTGTAATATACAGGTAATTATCCGGACCAAAACGAATCCGTCCTCCATTATGAGTTGGGGCGCCTGGAATTTTATCAATTATAAGGCTGGGATCATGCAGTTTATTCTCTGACAATTGATAACGAACTACTCTATTGAGGTAATTATCATGCAATTGATAAGTATAATAAACGTAAACAAAAGGGTTATGCTGGAAGTCTGGATGGACCGCAAGACCAAGCAATCCGCCTTCACCTATAGGAGCTGCCTCCTCAATCGAGGCTATTTCCACAGGCTCATTACTTTTCTTTAAATCTACTGAATAGATCTTTCCCGGTCGCTCCGTAAACAGCATTGTACCATCAGGTAAAAAATCCAGGGCCCAGGGGATCTGCAGATTTTTTACCACTACTGAAAGCAGTGGAACAGGACGTTTATCTTCCCCAGCCCCTGATATTGATGCCGTCATGGGAAGATTATTTATTCTCGCGCCCAAAAACTTCCACCAGCCAATTGCAATGACGAAAATTACCACCATAAGTATTGCAAAAAGTATCCCTTTTATGTTGCTCATGCGCCTTAAAATAATTTGGTTAGAACCAGGTCATTAGTACTTATACCATGAATTATTACAAAAGTAATAATCAGCTACCTCATGGAAAATTGACCAGAGGATACCTGACGCTTGTAACATCCGTGAATTTACAACTAATTATTGGTTAACTGTTGCAATAGTTGACTTGCTGCATCCTGCTCGGCCTTACGGCGGCTGGCGCCGTAGCCTGTTGTTGTTTTTTTGATGCCGCTTACCTTACACATTACATAAAAAACCTGTTCATGTTCTTCTCCTTCAACCTTCACCAGGGAATATTCGGGCAAAGGTTTTCTTTCAGCTTGCAAATACTCTTGAAGCTGGGTTTTTGGGTCTTTTAAGCTATCCTTCAACAGATCACTTCCCAAACGAGAACTATACAGCCTTAAGACCAGTTTTTTACTCTCTTCCACGCCGCCATCAAGAAACACAGCCGCAATGACAGCCTCGAGCGCATCAGCAAGAATTGAAGCTCGACGAAATCCGCCACTTTTTAACTCTCCTTGCCCCAGATAGAGATGATCACCTAGATTTATTTCGGTCGCAATCTCTGCAAGCGTCTCTCCTTTAACCAAAAATGCACGCAACCGGCTTAACTGGCCTTCTGTTTGCTCGGGAAAGCGCTCAAACAATACCGCGGCAATAATAAAACTTAAAATCGAGTCGCCTAAAAATTCATAACGCTCATTATTAACGCTGCCGGCACTGCAATGAGTTAAAGCCTGCTTTAAATAAGCCATTTTTTTAAATTGATAATCTAATCGCCTGCCTAGACGCTGTAAATCATTGGGGATCAATTTTTACCTCTGATTTTATTAACATGCCGTCATCAACGGATAATGGAAACTGATACTCCTGAAAATCAACTAAACCTCAGTGAATAACCCTGCCTATTTTAGACCATCTGATACTGTCAGTCTTACTATTCCAACTCATCCATACCAGGAAAGCCTTGCCTCGTAAATATTCATCCGAAGTAAAACCCCAATAACGGCTATCAGCACTATCATCACGATTATCACCCATCATGAAATATTGCCCTTGCGGTACCACAACATCGAAGTCTTCAGCAGGAACATCCGGACGAATATAGATATCATGTTCAATGCCATTTAAATTTTCCCGATACTTCGCTACTGCATGCCCTGAACTTTCATCCGTAGTATACTCAACAAAAGTCTGCTTCATTTCTTTTCCATTAATGGTCAGTCTCTTGTTGTGATAACTTACCTTATCACCAGGTACTCCAATAACACGCTTGATATAATCAAAACTCGGATCAGGCGGCCAGCGAAATACGGCAACTTCTCCCCGCTTTGGATTGGCGATAGGGATTATCTTTTTTTCCAAAACCGGAAGCCTTAAACCATAAGCAAATTTATTAACCGCCACGAAGTCGCCAACCAGCAACGTAGGCTCAAGTGAGCCTGAAGGTATACGGAATGGTTCAACCAAAAAAGAACGTAACAACAGCACAATCACAAAGATAGGAAAAAAAGAACGGGAATATTCAATAATACGCCCAGGTTTTTCTTCAGGCTTGCGCTTTTTTGCAAAATAAAGAACATCAAGTAAATAAATAATACCACTGACTAAAGAGAGAATGACTAATAATAAAGCAAAATTCATACCTGATTGTTCCTATCAATTAATTGCATATCTACTAAACCACCTGAAACCTTATCCTGTAAGGAGCACCACTTTATTGCTTAATCCCGCATTCAGGATACTTTAGAGTAAACTACAGCAGCGATTATTTTTTTCTATCAGTTTGAAAAACTGCCATAAATGCTTCCTGAGGAATTTCCACATGCCCGACTTGCTTCATACGTTTCTTTCCCGCTTTTTGTTTCTCCAGTAATTTTCGCTTACGGGTCACATCCCCCCCATAACATTTGGCGGTAACATTCTTACGCAAAGCCTTTACCGTTTGTCGGGCAATAATATGATTACCTAAAGCAGCCTGAATAGCGACATCAAACATTTGCCTTGGTATTAATTCCCGCATCTTGTCAGCCAATGCCTTACCTCGACTGTAGGCCGCATCGCGATGAACAATGACAGCCAGGGCATCAACACGTTCTCCATTAATCAAAACATCCATTTTGACCAGATCTGCTTCCTCAAAGCGTAAGAAATTATAATCAAGAGAAGCATAACCCCGACTCACTGACTTTAAACGATCAAAGAAATCAGATACCACTTCACTCATAGGCAAATCGTAAGCAACTGATACCTGACGGCCACTATAGGTCATATTAACCTGAACGCCACGACGCTCTACACACAGACTGATGATAGAGCCTAAGTAATCCTGCGGTACCAGAATATTGGCGCGTACAATTGGCTCAAACATCTGCTTGATTTGTTGCGTAGGAGGTAACTGTGATGGATTATCTATCATCAAAGTTTCCCCTTTAGTGGTCACTACCTTGTAGATTACCGTAGGGGCTGTCGATATTAAATCCAGATTATATTCCCGCTCCAATCTTTCCTGGACAATTTCCATATGCAGCATGCCAAGAAAGCCGCAACGAAAGCCAAAACCTAATGCTTCGGAAGATTCTGGCTCATAAAATAAAGAGGCATCATTTAAACTCAGCTTGGCCAATGCTTCACGGAAAGCTTCAAAATCATCCGAGCTGATTGGAAAAAGACCTGCATAAACCTGTGGTTTGACGCGCTGAAAGCCAGGAAGGGGGGCTGACGCCTGATTCTTTTCAAGTGTTAAAGTATCACCGACTGGCGCACCCTGGATGTCTTTGATACCCGCAACGACATAGCCAACCTCACCTGCCTGTAATATGTCAAGTTTCTTACGCTTGGGGGTAAAAATACCCACCTGGTCAACCTCATAGGATTTACCGCTCGACATGACCCGCAACTTATCCCCTTTCTTAAGCGAACCATTAGCGATACGAACCAACGAAATAACACCAAGATAACTGTCAAACCAGGAATCAATAATTAAAGCTTGTAAGGGCGCTTCAATTTCACCCTGTGGCGGCGGAATGCGAGAAACCAGTGCCTCAAGGACTTCTTCAACACCAAGGCCGCTTTTGGCGCTAACTCGAATTGCATCCTGCGCTTCAAGCCCGATAATATCTTCAATTTCAGCAATTACCCGTTCCGGCTCTGCCTGAGGTAAATCAATTTTGTTTAAAACCGGTAAAATTTCCAAAGATTGATCAATTGCAGTATAACAAACTGCGACGGTTTGGGCTTCAACCCCCTGCGCTGCGTCCACAACCAGGATAGCCCCCTCACAAGCCGCAAGGGAACGTGATACCTCATAGCTAAAATCGACATGGCCAGGGGTATCAATAAAGTTGAGCAAATAGGTCTTGCCATCACGGGCAGTATAGTTCAAAGATACACTTTGAGCCTTGATGGTAATGCCCCTCTCTCGCTCGATTTCCATGGAATCAAGCACCTGTTCAGCCATTTCCCTGTCAGATAAACCGCCACAAAGCTGAATAAATCGATCGGCCAAAGTCGATTTACCATGATCAATATGGGCTATGATGGAAAAATTACGAATTCGCGTTAAGTCGCTCAACTGAAAAACCTGCTAGTAAAATGGTGCTATTCTAGCTTAATTATCAGCGTCCAGAAAGTACCGCGTAATAAGCAGGCACGATTTAAACCCGCGATTTTCTAATTTAGCGATTTATTCTCACTGATTCTCAATATCCTGCGCCTTGGGCACAGGGCATGGCCAATAAACCGTACATTAATCGCACCCTGTTTTTATAAAAAATTTGCTGCCGTTTTATTTTTTATACTAAACTTAAACATTTGATAGTCACTAAAGGATCGGGAATGCGACGAATAGCCACACTGTGTTTTGCCTTGATTACATTGTTCGTTTGCAGCATTGCTCAAGCCGACAAAGCCTTCAGTCAGCGTAAAGATGTTCAGCAATTTATTGAAAAAATGGTTAAAGAGCACCAGTTTGACCGCAAAGAGCTGGTGCAGATTATGGATGAGGTGAAGCTACAGCCCCAAATCATCGAATCAATGGACAAGCCCTACGAGAAGAAATCCTGGGATGTGTACAAACAATTATTCTTGACCTCAGACAGAGTACAAGGTGGTATCGAGTTTTGGAAGAGCAATCAGGAAACCTTAAAGAAGGCAGAGAAAAAATACGGTGTACCTGCCCATATCATTGTCGCCATTATCGGTGTTGAAACCCTCTACGGCAAAAGACAAGGCAACTACCGGGTCATTGATGCCTTATCAACCCTGGCCTTTAATTATCCCAAACGCGCTGAGTTTTTTACTAAAGAATTGAAAGAATATTTATTACTTTGCCGCGAACATAAAGTCCCCGCCACCCAATATATGGGTTCTTATGCTGGCGCTATTGGCATGCCACAATTTATGCCCAGCAGTTACCGCTACTATGCTGCCGATTTCGCAGGAAATGCCAAAAAAGATTTGGTTAATGACAATGAAGCAGTCATTGCCAGTGTTGCAAATTACTTTCGTAAACACGGATGGGCAACCAATGAAGGCATCGCACAGCCGGCAAGGGTAGAAGGTAACCACTATAAAAATATCAATACTGCCTATAAAAGTGCGACATACCAATGGCAACAATTGAAAGCAGCGGGAATCAAACCCCTCACAGCTTCCATCCACGCGCCATCGAAAATTGGCCTGATTGAGTTAAATACACAAGACGGACAGGAATACTGGCTTGCTTATCCTAATTTCTATGTAATCACCCGCTATAATTCCAGTCCTCAATATGCAATGGCAGTTTATTTATTGTCCCAGCAATTAAAGAGCCAATGGACCCTGGCTTCTGCTGACAAAAAATATGCTTATGCCTAGCCGTGAACCAATTTTTTCGCGGCTGCAAATGCGGCTAATTGACGCCATTCCGTCTTTGAGTTTCTTGAATAGGGTTCGCTATTCGCCTCATTCAAAGACAAAATGGCGATCAATTATCCATATTTTCGCTCTGCAAAACAATTGCTTCACAGAGCCTAAATTTTTTATCGTTATTCAGGCTAAACTGTCTGGCCTGAATAGCGACTCAACTGATCAGATCAAGGTGCCCTGTGGCCACATGCTTTCTATTTGCTCATCAGCTTAACCAAGAGGGTTGCTTAAGTCTGGTTCTGGATAATCAAAACCAGATAATAGCCCCACTTGCACAACGTGACTTTGACAGCATCAAATCCCTGCAGAAAGGTCATCAGACCATTATTGTTCTGCCCACGTTGCTTTTTAGTCTGCATCGTATTGCCCTACCCTGGCTTAACGACAAAAAAGCACGTGCTGCCATCCCCTTTGCACTGGAAGAAAACCTTGCGCAAAATGTTAACACCCTACACTTTGCTTTTGACCGTAATTATTATCAGGATGGTCACTACCTGGTAATTGTTGGCAATAAGAGCGAGTTAGAAAAATTAATAATCCAACTTAACGAACAGGCAATTTATTTCGATGCCATAACCATTGATTGGTTTGCACTTAATCAAGATGAAATAGCTGGAATGGACTCTTATCTGCTGATTAACGACACGAATTTCCAAGGCGCCCTCTCCCCTGAATTAGCTACTCTTTATTTTAAAAAACTGCCTTTAGCAAGCAATTATTCATTTCTTGTCTTTCCCAACAGTAATAAGGCTTTCACAGTCACACAGCCTGTCAGGTCGATAAAATCAGAAGAAGATTCCTTTATCTGGCTTGCCAGGCGCCTGCAAAAAATAAAGCCAATGAATCTATGCCAGGGTGAATTACGTCATGGGGGCGATACTAAAGCAAAACGCTGGTATCAGGCTGCAGCAATAATGACTGTAATCTGGCTAGCCACCTTCATTGGTGGAAACCTCACCAAACTTCATCATCTTAATAAAGAAATAAAGGAAGTTGATGCTAAAGTAGCACACATTTACCATGCGTTTTTTCCTCAGGCACAACAGGTAATCAGTCCTAAATTTCGCATTAGTCAATTACTGAAATCCCGTCAAACCGAAAAAGATAACAGTTTTTGGCTTCTATTAAATATCCTGGCGGAAAATTTTAACCCGGACACCATGAATTTTGAGCAACTCCGTTTTCAAAACCAATCACTCCAGCTTACTCTGACAACAAAAAATTTCGCAGAACTGGAGCTTTTTCAGAACCGTTTACAAAAGGCAAATATTCAGGTAAGGCAAACGCAAGCTTCAACAGATAGAGAAAGAGTAGTTGGAACTCTGGAGCTAACCCTATGATTAATCATTGGAATAATTTAAATGTCCGAGAGCGCTGGATGGTCATTATTACTGCTGTCTTCTTGCTGAGTTATTTATTCTATCTTTTGATTTATTCCCCTCTGACTACCGCAATTAACACCCACTCTGCCCAACTAACAGAAAAACAGGAAACTTTGGCCTGGATGGAAAAAATTCGCCAGCAACCTAAAAACCATCGTGCCCCGCAAACCATCAGTAATACGAAGTTATTAGCCTTGATCGACAGTCAATTAACCAGCGGAGTCTTAAGGCAATTCCCCTATCAGATGCAACAAACAAGCTCAGGGGAAATTCAGTTATCATTTGAAAAAGTACCTTTTAGTCAATTTGTATTTTGGTTATGGACTTTAAGCAGGGATTATGCGCTCAGCATCAAGCAAATTAATACAGAAAACACAGAGACGCCAGGCATAGTAAAATTGATGATTATCATTGCCACCGCCAGGCAGGATGCTTAGTATGAAATCATTTTGCTTCAACTTATTACTCGTGCGATTAAGAGAGCTGTTGGTGATGGTAGTCCGGATGAAGCGCAAGCGAAATCCGGGATCGAAGCTTGATAATAAACTCATACCCTTCCGCTGACGCTCCATCCAGGCACAACTTTCAAGGAAAAACCGCCGTTTTAATCGCACGTGCGTAACATGAACTTATTACACCATTAGCAATTCAACCAGATGGTCATCATGCAGTGTTGCCTGGCCAATATCATTGCCCTAATTATTTACGTTATTTTGGATGCTTCCCCAATTTTTTATTCCCGCCCCCTGCCTGATGTCTTGCGGCAGATTGCTCAGGGCTTTTTGCGCTTCCTCATAACTATTATAACTGCCGTACAACCCTTTGTAATAGGATTTATCACCCCGATGATATTTTATCTGCGCCGTACGATCATTTTTGGGTATTTTATAAAGCCTGCCTGCCACCTGGGAGGCTTTTTCACTCTCAGCAATTTCTATGGTATATCCCTGTGGGTTTTGGCTTCTTACCCAACCTCTATCCCTGTCTTTATGAGAAGTTGGTGAATGGGCGGAGCCTACATGATAAGAGTCAGGCACTTTCACCTCCCTCCGAGGCATTGCCTGATCGCTATAGTCTACTCTCCCATCGTAATCTTGATAGTAGTTAGTGGTATATAGATAGGGCTGATAACCGCTATTATAATCTGTGTATGTTGTATAGCTGCTCTTATGAATTGAAGAACAAGCAGAGAGGCCAGCAACAGCCATTATCGCTGTTAGAATTTTTACTCTATTCATAATATTTTCTCCCTTATTCAAGTCTCCCTTGAGCATCTTATTCAAGAAAAACCCTTATTTTTATGGGTATGAAAGTCCTATCCTAAGCTAGTTATCTTCCAAAGTCTGAAAAACTTTAGGTTCTTTTGAGTTGTTTCTATTCAAACAATCGCATAAAGTATGTAATTTAGCTGATAATTTAACGATGTGGACTCATAGACGCTCCGGACAAACTTATCAACGTGGCAATCAAGATCATCGAGATCCTTACGAACGAGACAGAACGAGAGTAATTCATTGTCCTGCTTTTCGTCGCCTGCAACGAAAAACCCAGATTCTAGGCACTGATGAAGGCGATTTTCATCGTACACGGCTAACTCATTCCCTTGAGGTAGCCTCTATTGGTCGCAGTATTGTCCGCAATCTTGCTATGAATCAGCAACAAGGTATATTACCCGGATTACTGCCCAGTGATGATCTGATATCTGTTATTTGCCTGCTTCATGATATTGGCCATCCACCATTTGGGCATGGTGGTGAGGTCGCTCTTAATTATATGATGCGTCATCATGGAGGCTTTGAAGGGAATGGACAAACGCTGCGCTTGCTGACGAAGGTAGAAAACAGCTATGGAATGCATGGCCTTGATTTGACACGCCGTTCTTTATTGGGAATTTTGAAATACCCCGTTAATCGCAATAAAGTAATCGCAACAGCGCTTCCTGAGGCGCCAGTATTATTGAATAAAACCATTCGAGTGAATGACTGGCTTCCTCCAAAAGCGTATTTTGATACGGAGCAGGCTGAGGTTGATTGGCTCATGGTACCCTTTATCGACCAGGATAAAGCATTATTCCAGTCCTTGATAAAGCCCCCCCAGGCAAGGCAGCATGGAAAATCAGCCTATCATAGCTTTGATTGCTCCATTATGAATATTGCTGATGATATTGCGTATGGTGTTCATGATCTGGAAGATGCCATTCATCTGCGATTGATTAGTCGTGAAAAACTGGATAATGAAGCGTTCCATAACCTGCTTTCCGAAACGCCGCTTGTCAAAAACAAAGATCAGCTACTCAATTTCTTATTTAGCCAGGAACTTCATGAACGTAAACAGGCAATTGGGGAAATGGTTAACTATTTTATTACTGCGACTCAAATTGTCATTACCCATGAAAATTTTGCAAATCAGCTGCTAAAGCACAATATTACCCTCTTTCCAGAAGCAGCGATCTTATTAGATTATCTTAAAAATATTATTTATCAACATGTTATTGACTCCCAGGAAGCACGCACTTTTGAATATGGAGGACAAACAGTAATACTTCGCCTTTTTGAAGCAATTAGCTCAAATCCCGGCAGTTTACTGGATACTAAAAATCGTCAGTTATTTCATCAGGCAGAAAACGAGATAACCGCTTTCAGGGTGATTTGTGATTATATAGCCAATATGACTGATGAATATGCTTACCGTATGCATGAACGGCTGTTTGGATTTAACACCAGGACTATCTTTGAACGACTTTAAGCCAACCGTAAATGGCGTCCCCAAGGGGATTCGAACCCCTGTTACCGCCGTGAAAGGGCGATGTCCTAGGCCTCTAGACGATGGGGACCTGGAACTTTAATATAACACGTTTAATACAACATTTAACGCCAAAAATGGCGTCCCCAAGGGGATTCGAACCCCTGTTACCGCCGTGAAAGGGCGATGTCCTAGGCCTCTAGACGATGGGGACCTAAACACATTCCCGCCATCAACCTGAAGTTGATGGTGGTGGAGCTAGGCGGGATCGAACCGCCGACCTCTTGCATGCCATGCAAGCGCTCTCCCAGCTGAGCTATAGCCCCGAATTTAAGAATTGGCAGTTTAATGATGGACCTTAATACTGTCAAGCAATTTTTAATAATTTTAATGAACTTGCAGGGAAAGACACACTGAGATTATTTGCTTGGGTGTTCGTCATCACTGCATTCGCAATGACGACGGCTTGATAACACAGCGCACTTTCTTTAGTTGAACTTGAGAGGATTACTCACTGGTTACTTCCAGAGGCTTCAAGAAAACCTGGCGCTTTTAAGATTTACTGAGTGACTTTTTTAATGCACCCAAAATAGCAGTTAATATCGCCCCACCCACAGCACTGGAACCGACATTCGCTAGCAGCGTACCAACCGTCATAGCACCTAATCCTAGCGAATCCAGCAAATTCATTGCCTGTGCAATATAGGCACCGCCTATACCACCAATAGCACCCGCAATTGAATTGCCGATAGCTCCCAGACTCATGTTTTTTAATGCTGCTCCGCTTAGATTACCGCCTACAGCCCCACTGATTAAACTAACTATCACTCCTACAATATCCATGATTAAATTCCTTTCTTAGGTAATCGTAATTATTGCATGTTAAATTATAGTCTAGAGTTATCGGAATTTTTTGGAGAGGTTTGTTAGCTGATTAGTATTGATAACAGCGACCAACTAAAGGCAGAAAAGGAGTATCAGCACCCGGAAAAGTTCATCGGATTACTGGCTATTTTGAGAACTTTCAGGAGGACTGAGTTAAGATTGAAATGATTGGTATATCAGGATACTCATAGTAATTAAAGGCACCTGTTGGTCAGGCGCCTTTAATTTCATTCCACTTTAAGCCTGTGCTGCTTCAGCACGCTTTTTTGCTGCTTTTTTATGCTGTTTCCAGTCACGGTCTTTAGCAAAAACAAAGCTTGCAGCCTCTTCAATAAAAAATCCGATATCATCAATATTTGCCCATGCACAATATTCATTAATCTTATCGAAAGTTTCACTGCTGATTTCTGCTTTAATTTTTTCTTTTTTCTGTACTCGAGTTCCATTGATAATTGGCATATTTAACCTCAAATGTTAATTTAAACGAGTAAATTCTAACAAATAAAATCATGATTGCAAAGCAACTCTTTTTGTTTCAAGAATATACGTTTATTAAAGTCTCCCTTAGCAACAAATATCAAATGGTTTTGTCATTTCCGAGTAAAAAGCACCCCAAATCCTATCGCAATAATCTAATAAGTTGTCGTGCTGCTGCAGTTGTTTTTTTAGGGCATCCTCGTGGGGTAGCCAAGCAATATTGGCTAAAAAAGCGAATGCTGTTGCATCAATGCCTGTTAATTCACTGCCATGAAAATATCTCTTTTGAGCAAGCCGTTGGGCAATCACATCCAGGGTTTTATTTCCCATAGATAAAACCTCATCATAGCTATGCCGTCCCATACCCTGAGCATATAATGCGCGCTTCACCTGCTTACGTACCTGCCCGGGAACAAACAATTTCGCAAGCCTGGGTAGTCTGGGGAAAAAAGAATCACACAGAGAAGACCAACCCTGCTCATCCTGCCAACGCAAGTAAAGCATTATCCAGTAAAGTCGCTCAGCAAAAAGATTATCCAACAGGAAAGTTTCTGCCTTTTGCTCCCTGGTTAACTCCCTATCCAATAGATCACCAAATTTTCTTATCAGGTATTCAATAATCAGTTCGCTATCCGCGATAGTTTCGTCATCTATTTTAATAAATGGCAACTTGCCCTTTGGTGCCTTGGCAGGATTCATCATAAATCGAATTTCGTACGGAATTTCAGCCATTCGCAAATAAGTCTCAATTTTTAAGCAAAAAGGACTTGCATTAGGTAGTCCCCAAACACCAGGATATTGATATAAGATAATCATGTTTCTTATTATTCCTTTATTCATTCTATACATCAATCCAGAAATACGGGCGCGATTAAAAACGCGGGTTTTCTAACTTAGGGCATGATTTTCACTATCCCGATATCCCGCGGCTTTATCAAGCAGCATCGACCAGGGATACCACACTTTTAATTGCAGCCCGGAAATATCACCTTTAATGAGGATGGCGATTATACCTGTGGATACTTTATTGTGAAAGTAACAACAAAAGGTTAAAGGAATATACTCAAGATACTTCAAAATGCCAGATCTGCACATTGAATCATTCGGCGCTCTGGCATTTTGAGTATAAAACACTTCTCTATTAAAAGAAGTTATCTTTAATTTAATTCTCTGAAATAAGATAAATGACTTACCGATTTTTATATGGATTCCATTTATTTTATAAAAGCGGGGTTGATTATTAGCTGATGTTTTGATTTAATCTGCGGCGCCGTATTCGCTGTACCATGAGGATATTTCACATGGAAGACTGCAAGTAAGCTCTAACTACATGGAAAAGGAAGATGTCGAACGATCTGGCTATTTATTTATCCAAGCAACTGCTTTTACACGCCTTGTTTATTTCAGCCCCTATTATTCTTACTGCCATGATTTGCGGCCTGGTTGTCTCAATCCTGCAAACAGTTACACAAATCCAGGATTCCACCTTAAGTTTTGTCCCCAAAATTCTGGCTGTCGTCGTCGCGTTAATGCTTTGCGGTAGCTGGATGCTGCATTCATTGATTGATTTCAGCCAAAACCTGCTTCATAGCATACCGGAGCTGGTGAAATGATCACACTGATTTTTCCAACCCTGGCCTCTGTCTTTCTTGTGGCTATTCGCCTTGGTACTGTGTTGTTATTCGCGCCGATTCAAGCTATCCGATTATTGCCTATACATGCACGCTTGCTAATTGTCATCGCTCTCAGCACCCTGTTGACAGCGAATTTATCGCTTCCCGCAGCACCTGTTAATGAAACTGCGTTAGTTGCCGGAGCCCTGGCAGAATTCGCTAATGGCCTGATTTTATCCATGAGCTTATACGCTGCTTTCGCCGTGTTTTCTATCGCAGGACAGATGATCGATACCCAAATGGGCCTTAACTCACTCGCCATCCTTAATCCCGCTGATCATTCTCATGAGCCGCTAACCAGCCGCTTGCTGTCTATGCTTGCCTTGCTGTTTTTTTTCTCTCTGGGCGGATTCCAGTGGTTAATCCAGGGACTGACTTACTCTTTTCTGATGATCCCACCAGGCGAATTAATCCTTTTAAAAGGCTTAAACTCCATAATCAAGCAATTTTCCTTCATGTTTTCTTTAGGGTTGATCATCGCAAGTCCGGTTGTTATAGGGTTATGGATTATAGATCTCTGTGGAGGCGTACTAACTCGCAACATGCCCCAGGCAAATCCGTATTTCATAACCCTGCCTGTTAAAATACTGCTAGGCTTATTTCTATTTTCCCTGATGCTTACTTATATTAGCCCCTTAATGGGACAGGTATTTGATCATGGCTTTCAATCCTGGCTAGAGATTTTGCCATGAGCGAAAAGACAGAAAAAGCAACCCCCTATAAACTGCAAAAAGCCCGGGAAAAAGGACAGGTCAGCAAGAGTACTGAACTAAATACTTCGTTTCTACTGATTATTTTTCTTGGAATAATCTCTATTTCCTGGCTCTCAGCCCTGCAGGAAATAAAGAAACTATTAATCCATCTTCTCAACCTTGCTGGCCACCTATCGCTTAGTGTAGATAATCTGAGCCAGCTATCTCAATTTATCTGGCCGACTATCACCTCATTATGGCTGCCTTTCGCTTTAACCGGGATAATTGCTGTTATCCTTACAACAATTATGCAAACCGGTTTTGTCTGGTCTGCAGTACCGCTTAAGCCTGATTTTAAAAGATTGAATCTGGTACAAGGATTTAAACGTTTATTTTCCTCCAGATTAATTTTTGAAACCGCAAAAAACAGCCTGAAGCTAAGTCTGACTTTCCTCTTGCTTCTATTGAGTTTTCATCATGAAACAAAAATCCTGCTGCAATTATTAAGCGCCACGCCGGTTGAACAACCAACACTCATCATGCATCTACTATTAAAAATAATGCTGCAACTCCTGCTCTTATTATTAACTCTGGCAATAATAGACAGGCTATATACCCGTTGGAAGTATCAAAAAGATAACCGTATGAGCAAACAAGAGGTAAAGGATGAGTACCGCCAGCGCGAAGGGGACCCTAAAATTAAGGCTAAAATCAAGCAACTTCAGCAAAACTTAAGGCAAAAGACTGCTTCATTAGAACAAATAAAAACAGCAGACGTCATCATAACCAATCCTACCCATTTAGCAATTGCTTTAAAATATGAGCGAACTACAATGCCAGCACCCAAGGTAGTATGTAAGGCACAGGGGGAATTAGTGAAACGGGCTAAATGGCTTGCCCGTCGTTATTGTGTGCCAATGATCGAAAACAAACCATTCGCTCAGTCTCTGTTTGCAACGGTGGAATTAAATCAATGGATTCACCGTGAGCATTTTCCAGTTGCCGCTGCTATTTTCCGTGAAGTTTATCACCAACGGAGCGCTGTATGAGTTCACCCCAAACACTATCAACAGCCAAAAACGTCGATTGGGTTAAGAACGGCAGTAATCTAATAGCCATCAGTTTTGCCGTTGGTATCCTGCTTATTCTTTTTATACCCATTCCGGCCGTCTTGCTTGATTTGCTGCTGATTGTTAATTTCAGTTGGGCATTGACTATTCTCTTATTAACCTTTTACACCGATAAGCCGCTGAGCTTTTCGACATTCCCATCCCTGTTACTTATCTCTACCCTTTTCCGCCTGGCCCTCAATATTTCTGCCACAAGATTGATTTTAGCCGATGGCGATGCAGGGCGTGTGATCCAGGCGATGGGAAATTATGTTATCCACAGCAACTATGTCATGGGGCTGGTCGTCTTCCTAATCCTCATTATTGTGCAATATGTGGTGGTCACCAATGGTGCCCAACGTGTTGCGGAGGTAGCGGCCCGCTTTACATTAGACAGCATGCCTGGCAAACAGATGAGTATTGATGCCGACTTGAATATGGGGCTTATTTCCCAAAGTGATGCTAAATTCCGCCGGGCACAGATTGAAAAAGAAGCCAATTTCTATGGCGCAATGGATGGAGCCAGTAAATTTGTCAAAGGCGATGCTATTGCCGGCATTTTAATCATCCTCGTCGATATTATCGGTGGTTTTGCTGTTGGTATGACCCAAAAAGGCTTTAGTCTCGCTGAGTCCATTCATCATTATACATTGTTGACTGTCGGAGATGGGTTAGTTACCCAAATTCCAGCGCTTATCATCTCCACTGCGACCGGGATTATCGTGACCCGGGCAGCAACGGATGCCCAGCTGGGCAGTGAAGTAGTAAGGCAAGTTGCCGCCTACCCGAAAAGTCTGCTGATGGTCTGTTGTGGATTAGCAGGCCTGCTTTTTCTCCAGGGAATGCCTACCCTGCCTGTACTCGCCATTTTAATCCTGTTTGTAATTGGTACCTGGTTTGCCTTGAAATCCAAGCATGAAGAAATAGTTGAACAGCCAGAAGAGGATCTCTACGAAAAAATAAGAATTCATCCCATAGAGATTCATCTTAATAAATCCTTGTTTACCCAGTTGACTCAACAGGAAGCAACATTCTTGCAAAATATTCAGCAAATACGCGAGCGCTTTGCCTATGAGCTTGGTTTTGTCATTCCCGAGGTTAAACTGAGAACCGATAAGAAATTAAATTTCCCTTTCTATTGCCTTACTATTCAAGGTAATACTCAAGGATATAATCAACTTCATGTAGATAAAATCCTCGCTATTGCCTCCAATCGTACTGATAAAACGCTTGCTCTCAATCAGGGCATAGAAGTACGTGATCCCAGCTATGGCTTGCCTGCCATTTGGATTGATACCTCCATGCAAGCTCAGGCGATGGCAGCAGGCTACACTATTTGTGAACCACTGACTGTCCTGACCACTCACTTAAACGAAGTGGTTCATAGCCATATCGCTGATTTATTAACCCGGGCAGAAACAGAGATTTTACTGGATCAACCTTCTGTACATAACCTTCGTGATGAACTAATTCCTGCCATATTACCGCTTGGTCATGTTCAGCGTATCCTGCAAAATCTTTTACAGGAGAAAGTATCTATCCGATACCTGAACACCATTCTTGAAACGTTGCTAGAGCATGGTAAAACAATTACTGATCCAGGACAGTTGACTGAATTGGTACGCTCCCGGCTAGGTACGGCAATTTGCCAGAAATTAATCTCTAACCAGAACAGCTTGTACGTTCTGACCCTGGAGCCTTCGCTTGAACAAAAGCTCAACCAAAGCTTGACTAAGGAACATTGGGCACTTGAACCGACGCTTACTGAGGCTTTATTAACTGCTCTTGCCCATCAGGTCGAAAAAATGCTGGGCGAAAGAAAACGGCCGGTGTTGCTTTGCTCTTCTGCATTACGCAGACAGATTAAGCAGTTAACTCAACGGATAATGCCTCATTTGACTGTTCTGGCAATGAATGAGGTACCCGTTAATATTCCAGTCGAATCTTTTGCCGTTGTGAAATAAGGAAGATGATGTTTGATGCAATAAGCGCAACCCACGTTGCAATGATACAAGATCAGCTAAGGCTGCAATCCATTAACCAGAATATAAGTAATATGCAGACCCCCGGCTATAAGCGACAAATTATCGAAAGCACAGGCTTTGATGAGCAATTGCAAACGGAAATGGCCTCTATAAGCCAGCAGATGCAAGTCAGCCAACTACAGATTCAAGGCACAGTAATTCAGTCCCATCAGCCCAATGATATTGCCATAGCCGGTGATGGCTTTTTTGAAGTCCAGACTCCCGAAGGGATCTTTTATACACGCCGTGGTGACTTTCATGTTAATGAGCATGGGGAGCTTTCCACGGCCACCGGTGGATTATTGCTGGGCAAAGGCGGAACTATCCGGGTTGATGACAACCAATTTACATTAGACAAACAAGGCGTTCTGTATATTGAAAACCGTAAGGTTGACCAATTAAACATTGTCCATTTTGCCCATTCCCAGCAGTTACAATACAGAGGACAGGGTTTGTATGAAAGTCTGGAACCTGCGATACCGGTGAACTCAACCACCAGAACATTGCAAGGTTTCATTGAGCAATCGAATGTGAAATCCATCGATGAAATGATGGAGTTAATCAAAACCTCAAGGCATTTTGAAGCGGCTCAACGAGTCATGCGTATTGCCGACAGGCTGTTATCGACAGCCATTAATCAATTAGGAGAAGGGAATGTCTGATGCACTTGCTATTGCCGCCAGCGGCTTGAAATCAGAAGAATATTTCATTGATAAAATTGCCAATGATCTGGCAAATTTGAATACACCTAATTACAAAGCCAGCAAAATAACCTTTGAAGATGTCCTTTATCAAAATATTGATGGGACAAATCCATTATTTCAACATCAAGCCAGTGCAAAACTGGGATTAGGAACAGCAGTCTACAAAACAGGAAAAGATTTTAGTAAAGGCCCTTTAAAGCCAAGTAATAACTGGAATGACATTGCTATTGACGGTAATGGCTTTTTTCAGGTCATCAATATTGACGGCAATATCAGCTACACACGCAATTCAACTTTCAGCATAGACGTGGACGGCTATCTGGCGACCCAGGATGGCTTAAGACTGGCTGACAACATCCAAATCCCGGAGGATTTTGTTGCCATCAATATCCACAAAAATGGCGATGTTGAAGCCATTTTAGCTGACGATCCTGAACCACAGTTGCTAGGAACAATAAAACTGGCCAAATTTTTAGATCCTGAAGCACTAACACCGCTTGGATCTGGCCTTTACAAGCCTACGGAACAAACTGGCGAAGCAATCGTTGACGCTCCGGGTGGTAGCGGCATGGGTTTGCTGATACAGAAACAGATTGAAGGCTCTAACGTAGACATGGTGAATTCTCTAATGCAATTAACACTCGCTCAACGTGTTTATCAACTTAATGCCAAGGCAATACAGATTGCCGACGAATTGGAAAAAATGATCAATGAAGTCCGTGATTAACAGCCTCTTTCTGCTTTTTATGAGCCATTTAGCCAATGCGCATCAAGTCGTACTAAGCTTTCAGCCATCAATAAATCAGCAGGCAGCGACCTTGGGCGATGTGATAAAAATCTCCAATGACCGCCACCAATGGGCCTTATTACCCCTCGACAGCCACCCTAAAGCGGGAGAATCACTCAGTCGGGAACATATTATTCAATGGATGATCTCCCGCATCGGTCCATTTAACTGGCAATGGCAAGGCAAAACCAGGGTAAAGATAAAAGCAAAGTTTTTAACAGCCCCCCAGATTCTGGTAGACAAAGCAAAACAGGCCTTAATCCAAGAACTGAATCCAAAATACCTGGCTGTGGAAGTCGATGCCGTAACGAATCCCAAAGGCAGTGAATATCCTCTGGCGAGTTTTCATCCGCACATCAGAGTGCAATCCCCTACAGCCAAACGGGTTTGTGTCTGGTTAATAAATCCACAACAAACGATTCCTGTCTGGTTTAAAGTTAAAGCCTATCAACGCGTATTGGTCGCAAAGGCGCCCCTTCCTTACCACTCTCGGGTGAATAACCAGGGTTTTTTATGGAAAAAGCGTAATATCGCAGGCCTGCATAGTGAGCCTGATAAGAGAATATCCGGGGACAAACGTCTGAAAACTACCCTAAAGCCCAATGACGTTTTATTGGCAGAAAATTTAGAGCCAATACCAGCAGTAACCAAGGGCCAGAAAATCCAGGTCAATGTATATAGTTCTGGAATCACCATTAAAACCGCCGCCATAGCCTTGAAAGATGGTTATCCGGGGCAGGCAATCCGCATGAAAAACCCAGTGAGCAACAAATTCTTTATGGCCAGAATCGTTGCGGAAAAGCAGGCGGAGGTTCGAGCATGATTAAGATTGGGCTTCTTTTGTTTTGTCTTTTATTTAGTTCCTTGGGGCAAGCAATTAGTTTATTCGATGAAACAATCTATCGTCCCCTGATTGCCGATAGGGTCGCTTATCTTCCTGGCGACCTTTTGACTGTTATTGTTCTCGAAACCTCTAACGCTCAAAGTAGTGCTGATTTAGCTTCCGGTAAAGAAATTAAAACTGCCCTGGAAGTCGGTTACAACCGAGATAAGCATCAGGTGAGCCTTGGATTAAATGGCAAAGGACGAACCGCAGCAAAAACAGGCCGTAATGGGAAAATTAAAGCAGCGCTTACCGTACGTATTAAGGATTGCCTGCCTAATGGCAGTTACCAGGTTGAAGGACACCAACTGATCCGTATTAATGGTGAGCAGCAAACCATCTTGTTAAGTGGCATCGTGCGACCGGAAGATATCAGCCCTCAAAATACTGTCCTTTCTACCCGCCTGGCCGATGCGCAAATTACTTATACGGGTGATGGCTCCGTGTCCGATTCCCAGCGATACAACTATCTCTATAAGATGCTATCTTTTATGGGGTTGGTTTGATGAGAATTTGCTTGCTAATCCTGTGGCTTCTTATTCCCTCTTTAGCGCTGAGTAATTCTGCTGTCCGGTTAAAATCCCTGGCTCACCTCTCCGGTTTACAGGAAAACCCGATTACCGGCTATGGGCTTGTGATTGGCCTGGCAGGCTCAGGCGACTCACGCCGCAACAAAGACACTACCCAGGCCATTGCCAACTTACTACAAACTTTTGGCATTAACATTAATCCTAATGATGTGAACAGCAGAAATACCGCCACAGTTATTGTCACAGCCAACCTGCCTTCCCACACCCATCAGGGTGATAAGTTAGACGTCAATGTCGCCTCCCTGGGGGATGCTAAAAGTTTACTTGGCGGCACCTTATTGGTTACAGCACTAAAAGGCCCTGATAATCAAATCTATGCACTTGCCCAAGGACCTATTTCGATAGGCGGTTTCAAATATGATTTATTCGGCAATGTCATTCAAAAAAATCATCCAACCGCAGGCCTCATTCCCGGCGGGGCTATTGTCGAAAAAACACTGTACAATGAATTGGTAACCAAGGAAGGAAAGCTGCACGTTATCCTGAATCACCCTGATTTTACTACTGCTGACCAGGTTGAAACTGCACTGAATAAAAAATTTGGCAACAAAACTGCCATCGCAAGAACTGCGCAAGACATTGAAATCCACCCGCCTGTTCAAGCCAGAAAGCATTTTATTCGTTTTATCAGCCAGTTGGAAAATATCATCATTATTCCTGATAACCTACCAACCGTTGTTGTCAATGAACGCACCGGGGTCGTGGTCGCTGGTGCGGATGTAAAAATCGATGCCGTAACCATTTCCCAGGGAAATTTACAGATTGCCATTGCCACTGACTACAATGTTTCACAGCCCACGCTAATCAGCAAGGTAGGTAAACAAGTACGTACAGCAATTACCCCCTCGACTAATATTCATGTCAAAGAGCCCGTTGCCAATTCCGTTAAACTGGCCGAAGGCGCCACTATCGCCGATCTGATAGCTGCTTTAAATAAAGTACAAACCTCAACGCGCGACATTATTGCCATTCTGGAGAGTCTCAAGCGTGCAGGTGCATTACATGCTGAGTTGATTATTCAATAAAGGAAAAAGATGAGTTACGATACCACCATAGAATTAATAAGCCTGGCACTTGACGCTTCCTTAATGCGTCAAACGGCCGTAGCCAATAATATTGCCAACGCCAACACCCCTGACTACCAACCCATTGAAGTCAATTTTGAACAGCAATTGACAATAGCCAATCCTCTGGCAACAAACAGACAAGCCACTGAGGTTTCTGGAAACATCAAGCCGTTCTACCAGCAAAGAGAAGCAACCTCTATTGATGAGCAAGTTGCCTTAAGTGTCCAGAATGCAACCCATTACCGCGCTTTAATCAAGGGATTAAATCAGAAATTTGCCATCATGAAATTAGCACTGCAAGGAAACAATCAATCATGAGCTATAATCAAATCTATGCAATTGCCATGCAGGGCATGAATCTTGAGAAATTGCGTGTTGATGTAGTAGCCAACAACATCGCTAATCAGCATACCTTGCGAAATAGCGATGGTTCCGCCTTTCACCCCATGCAAGTGGTCGCTACTGCCAAGCCCTTTTCTGCATACCTTTCAAATACGGAAGAAGGCGGGATTGAAAGTGTCAATTTAATCCCGCAAAACCTGCCCGCCAGTAAAATTTATCAACCCGGTCACCCGGCGGCCGACAAACAAGGTTATGTGAGTTATCCAGGCATCAGTATGGTTGATGAAATGACGACTTTATTACGAGCCTCTCGAGGTTATGAAGCCAATATCAAAATTATAAACACCGCCCACAGCCTCTATTTGCAAGCATTAAGCATCGGGGATGAACGATGAGAATCGAGTCTCTTAATGCGATTGAATTGAGTCCGGAGCTTAAAACAATTGAAAAGCCGGAAAGCCCCTCCTTTGCTAACTGGCTCACATCAAAGGTAGAAGAAACCAATGAGCAATTGCAGGCAGCTGATAATGCCCTGCAACAGTTAACAATTGGCCAGACAACAAACCTGCATCAAACAATGCTGACGCTGGAACAGGCTAAATTATCCTTTCAATTTTTAGAGCAGCTTCGCAATCGGCTAATGAACGCATACCAGGAAATAATGAGAGAGCAGATTTAAAGTGAATTATTTACACGACAGCCTTCAGTGGTTTAAGAATCAGAACAGGAAGCGGCAAATAAGCTTATTTGGCAGCTTAGTCCTTATCATCCTGTTTACTTTTTGTTGCTGTATATGGGTATTTTCACCCACTTATGCAGTGCTGTTTAATCATTTGGACAGTCGCGATGCCAATCAGATTTTGCGGCAACTGGAAGAATCGCATATTGCCTATCAGATTAACAACCAGGGCCAGGATATTTTGATTGATAAAAATTTAATTGATAAAACCCGTATCAAATTAATGGGAAGCAGCATGCAGTTAACTGGCGGTGTTGGCTTTGAGTTATTTGATAAAAGTGATTTTGGCATGACTGATTTCTCGCAAAAAATAAACTATCAGCGTGCCTTACAAGGTGAACTAGAACGAACCATCAGCAGCCTTGATGAAGTAAGCCAGGCACGTGTGCACCTTGTGATCCCCGAAAGCCATTTGTTCCAACAGGACGATAATCAACCTCGAGCGGCTGTAACGCTTCACTTAAATCATTCGCTAACGGCTCCCCAGGTTCACAGCATTCAACAACTCATTGCCGCAAGTGTTGCCCATCTGCCGATTAACAATGTCGTCATTGTCGATCAGAATGGTAATAGTCTGGTAAGTGAACAAGAGGATACAGTCAAAAATCACCTGGATTTGAAAAAATCAGTAGAACATTATTTGAATGACAAAGTATTACAGATGTTAATCCACGTTTTTAATGCTGATGACGTCATGGTTAAAATTGATGTCAGACTAAACCATGATGAATTACAACGAGAACTGATTAAACCCCAGCAAGATGGAATGGTAACTCATGAGAAGGAAACGCAACATTCCACCGCTACCAAAACCGCAAAAGCACAAACCAATCAAGACATAACACGCGAAAAAAGCTATGAGTTTGGCAGGGAAAAAGAACATTTCATCCGCGCGACAGGGAGTATTGAGCGCCTGACAATCAGCGTCGTTGTACCTCAATCAACCCCCAAAGCAACCATAGAACAAATTACAAGGCTGGTAAAATCGGTAGTGGGCTTTGAACCTGAAAGAGGAGACAGCATTAGTGTAGAGGCATTGATAAACCATCCTCATTCATCAGTTCTGCCAGAAACTCCCTCCATTCCTCAACCTCCCTGGCCTGTTGATAAAATAGACAAGATACTCCTGATCCTGGCCAGCTTATTTGCCTTAACTGGTATATTTCACCTGAAAAACCGCTATAAGAAACGTCGGCAATTACTTTCTGAATTAACCCAATGGCTAGATAAACATGACTAGTACATTAAAACACCTTATGCTGAAAGTCGCCCAGCTACCCAAAAAAGATCAACAATGGGTTTTAAAAAATCTGTCTATAGGCCAACAGACTGTGTTTAAGCGATTTGGCGGCGAACAGCTATTGATGCAAGCCCGCCGCTTTCGCCATTTAAAATTTAAAAAAGCGCCGCCCCCGGCTTCACCACCTGTTCTTCCTGCTTTTTGCCGTTTACTGGCAACCAGAACGCCACTCTACGTTGCTATTGTCCTCGAACAGGGGCAATACCCTTGGCAAGCTCATTTCCTGAGAACTTTCGATCTTGATGGCGGTATCAAGAATTGCCTTGATAAGCAATTACCTCAACTAAAACCGGCAACTAAAAAAGCCTTGCTGAGTCAGTGGGAAAATACCCTGTCTTTTGAACTTCATTTGGAGTCTGGCAATGGCTGAAGTGTTCAAGCAGATTATAACCAATGAAGAGTCCGTTTATTTAAATCAGGCCATTGAGGAAGAAAGCCCCAAACCAGTTAAGGAAAAATCCTGTGCAGAAGAACATGACTCAGACTTCAACCTATTAAAGGAGCAGGCACGTGAGGAGGGTTATAAAACAGGATTTACCCAAGGCATGGCGGAGGGATTCAAGCAAGGGGAACAGCAAGCAGCCAGGCAGGCAACACGCTTGTTACAACAACTGGAAAACCTGTTACAAACCATTCCCCAGGCAGTAAAAGAAAACCGTCAGGCACTAAAAACAGAGATTGCAGACATTGTATTGGCCATTGCCCAGCAATTCTTTGTTTATCAGCAACAAAACAAAGAAGCAATTACCATGCAAATCAACCATGCACTGGAGCAAGTCAATCACAAACAATCGATAACGCTTATTCTGCACCCTAATGATCTGGCCTTGCTACAAAACAATCAATTAAAAATTAATGCTCATCAGTACCAGGACTTACGTATTACTGCCGATGAAACTATTCGTTTGGGAGGATGTCTTATTAAAAGCGAGCACGGTATTTTTGATGCCTCTATTGAAAGACAAATTGATCGCCTGAAGCAGGTTCTCGTACAAATCAAACAGAGGGAACTTCATGGCTAACTGGCTCCCTGATTTGCAAGCAGTTGAACGTGTAGGGGAAATTGAACAATACCTTGGTTTAAAATTGGTAGCAAACGGACCTCCACAGGCTTTTGTTGGCGAGTTATGCGATATTCTTGATCTAAAAAATCAAGTGGTCACCACGGCTGAAGTGGTCGGGTTTGAGAAAGGAAAAGTATTTCTCATGCCCTTTTTCCACACCCAAATCAGCATGGGCTTTAAAGTTCGGGCTCGCGGCTCTGGTATGACGATTAAAGCGGGAAATAATTTATTAGGCCGTATTGTTGATGCTTTTGCCCTACCGCTGGATGGCAAGGGAGCGCTTCACTGCGCCGATGAAATCCCCTTATTCAAAGCAAGAATCAACCCCTTATCCCGACAAGCCGTTAACCAACGAATTAACACAGGAATTCATGCGATTGATAGCTTATTGCCCATGGGTCAGGGTCAGCGCATGGGATTATTTGCCGGAAGCGGGGTAGGAAAAACAGTATTACTGGGGATGATGAGTAAACATATGACCAGTGATGTCAATGTCATTGCACTGGTTGGAGAACGTGGACGGGAAGTAAATGATTTTATTCAACAACACCTGGAGGAAGCAACCCTAAAAAAAACCGTGGTGATAGCAGCCTGTAGTGATGATTCGCCCCTGATGCGCAGACAAGCTGTCTACACAGCTACAGCCATTGCAGAATACTTCTGCAGTAAAGGGCAGCAGGTGATGCTGTTTATGGATTCAATCACCCGTTTTGCCATGGCCCAAAGGGAAATCAGCCTCAGCCTGGGCGAACCGCCTACCTCACGTGGCTATACGCCTACAGTATTTTCCCTGCTTCCCGGAATCATAGAGCGCACCGGTAATTTTAAAGAACAGGGCAGTATTACTGCACTCTACACTGTCCTGGTAGAAGGCGATGATTTCAATGAGCCTATTGCTGATCACATGCGAGCCCTGCTGGACGGCCACATTGTGCTGACAAGAGAGCTCGCTCACCGTGGGCATTATCCAGCGATTGACATACTACAAAGTATTTCGCGCCTGGCATCACAACTGTTAACCACAGAGGAACAACAATTGATTAATCAGGTCACCGCTACCCTCAGCCAATACTACCGGCATAAGGACATGATTGAAATTGGTGCTTATAAACCGGGGAATAACCCTAAATTAGACCATGCTGTAGAACGTATCGATGGGTTAAATCGACTACTGATACAGGCTGAAGATCAATCGCTGCCTGTTGAGACGTTGCTGGAACGTTTTAAGGAGGTGTTGCAATGAGAGGAAGCTTACTTGCCCTGATGAATAAACTAACCTGGCAACTTAACGACCTCGTCCAGGAATTGCACTCAATTGATGAGCAATATACAACACTACAAACGGCACTGCTGAATACTAAACAACAGGTAGATAACGCCTGCTCTACCCCAGCCATTATCAATCCGGAACAGGAAATTATCCGCCTTAATTTTATTATTCAACAGCAGCAAAAATATGAAAAACTAACAATTGAGATAAAAGCAATTGAGTCGCAACGCACCCAATTACAAGCACGTCAACTTCGTCTGAATACGGAACTAAAAATGCTGGAAAAATACCAGGAGAGGCAGTCAGCACTCACCCGGCAAAAACTGGCTGGAGTGGAGCAACACGCAATAGACGAGTGGGTTCTGCAAAAAAGGAGTCGCTATGAAAATCAATGATCAACTAGTGCCTGCTGCCAATCATACATCAGTAACCAATCAAACAGCTGAAAACTTTCTTCACTGGTTAGAGCCTGGCAGAGCAGTCACTGGTGATGAGTACTATTGGCTTAATCAACAACGCCTGCAATGCTCCGCCCTAAAATTTAATCCCAGTGATTCAAAGACTAAGATTTCCCCCGATAGCCAATCACTGACGAAAGAGAAAAAAACCAGGATGCCTAATACCGGACTTGAAGACAAACAAGTGTCACCCAATCCCGTTGCTGATGCACCATTGAGTAAGCCCGATATTAATCACTCGGTTGTTATCGGAAATCAGGGTGTTAATCCCTTACTAACAGTAAGAAACCAACAAAAACTTCAATATCTGGCTTTCAATCAAAGTTTATCGATTTCAGAAATCATCAAGAATAAAGATTCAGTGAAAACCGCCGCCCCCCAAGTTTATCAGGAAGCGCCACTAAAATTTAAAAATCATCAGTTATTTATCAAGGAAAACCAGGCTGAACTCGCATTAAATACCACCTGTCTCAACTCCCAGGAAAGCAGCCAGTTAACAACACTTATCAAGCAATGGTTTGTAAAGAAAAAAATTCGCTTACTACAACTAATCATTAACGGAGTAAAACAATGACCGATTCTATCGAGCCCACTCAGGCTTCAGGCGTCAATCAGGCCGATTACTTAAAACTGTTCATGCAGGAATTAACTTATCAGGATCCGCTAAAGCCAGTAGACAATCGGGAATTTATGGCCCAGATGGCACAATTTTCTAACCTGCAGATAATGCAAACCATGCACGATACGCTGACATTATTGACCAGTATGACCAGTGGCAATCAGAGTTTGATGCTTTTAGGCAGGAGGGTGAAAATTAAGAACAGTGACGAAGAAGGACTGGTGAATAAAATAGAATTCCCAGACAAAGCCCCACCCAAAATTCATGTGACGATGAATGGTGGAACAAATCAGGTACAGCTAACTGAAATAACCGCCGTATTAAATTAAGGATAAGAAATGAACACTTATTATACCAGTCTGTCAGGTATGTTTGCCGCAAGCTACGGTCTGCAAAATACATCCAATAACGTAGCCAATATGCAAAGCCCTGGTTTTAAACGTACGGATCTGTTCTATTCTTCCCTCGGCAGCGGCTATGAAGGTTTAGGATCAGGAGTTTGTATTGGCGGCAGCAGTTCTAATTTTAGTGCCGGCCGCTATCTTGAAACCGCCAATCCCTCTGACCTTGCTATCGTCGGACAAGGGTTTTTTATTGTCAAACTCAAGAATGGTGAATTGCTTTATACCCGTGATGGCGAGTTTGGTTTTGATAACGAGGGCATGATGATCGACAAGCACAGCGGCGGGCTGGTGCAAGGCTACAACGCTCAAGGTAATCTCGCCCCTATCCACCAGTTCGGACCGGAAACACTTGCAGGTAAAGCCACTCGCTATGTGAATGTGGCAGGAGAATTCATTCTTGTGGAAAAGGAAAAAGACGACGCTCCAAAGCCCCCTATTCCTCAAAGTAAATTTCAGAATATCAGTTTTGAGTTAAATAATATTTTTGATGCCAAAGGAAAAAGCCATAAAGTTCGTGTCGAATTCAAAGCCCAGGATCCTCTCAATGGCGATGAAAGGTATGATAATGGCCAGGAGTGGGAGTTAGTCAAGCTCATCTGCGATGGAAAAGAACTTGATTTTCAACAGCAAACCTTGCGTTTCACCAGTCAACTGGATGGTTATGCAGAGGAAGGGAGCAATGCCATCAATCTTACAATTAACAACAATCAGATGGTGACATTGAAATTTGGCAGCTATCAAAGTGATGTCGACAAATGTGTTCGCTTAAAAAAATCAGAAATTGGCAACAGCGAAACCAAGATACATATTGATAAACAAGACGGTTATGGCGAAGGAAAACAAATTGGTTTTTCTTTTGATGACAATGGTCAGATTTCTTACAACTATAGCAATGGACACAGTACTGGCGGCATTCATGTTGCACTGGCTACATTTGATGATATGGAGCATCAATTAATAAAGGCCAATGATAACCTCTTTCGCGCCAAAGATGAGCAGGGAAGGAAAATTGGTCGTGCCAACAAAGATGGATTCGGTGCGATTCAATCCAAAAAACTCGAATCATCCAATGTGGATTCCACCACCGAATTTGCCAATATCGTCGTATTGCAACGTATGTTTCAAGCCTGCTCCCAAATCATGGATATTGATAAGCAGCTACTTGAGGAGCTGGCTAAAAAATGAGTGGAAAATGTAAACCTTATCGCCTGCTCAGCCCCCATGAACGCCAGACTCTGCAGCAACATTTTCTTAAAGTTATTGACCAATGGAATCAGGAGTATCCCGCTAAACCCATTCATTGTCAGTTAACATCGGCACACAAGCCAGAAAAACCAGACAAACTGAGGCTTTTACAGCAGCATGAGCGTCCTTTGGCGCTTGTCGATAGTTGCTATTTATCCTTTATGAACGATTGTCATTTCCTTAGTACTGCCGACTGTTTTGATGACGTTAGCGAAAATTTGTTTATTTCCTTAATAAAACAGCTCCTTACAGTGGAAGATCCAGCATGGGCAATGGGGTCAATAAATACTGAGGACTGGTTTTATCCTGGCTCGCCCTGCTTGGCCCTGGAGTTTACCAGTGACCATTCTCATTTTGACTTATATCTACATCCTGAGTGGGTGTTAGCTCAGTTGCCTGACTATCAATACCAGCCAGCAAGTGCCTTAGGCAAGCTTCACGATGCCTTAGCCGAAGAGCATCTTGAACTGCAGGTTGTGCTTGAGCCATTCGATTTACCCGTAAACCAATTACTTAATCTGCAAGTGGGTGATCTGATTAAGACTGATCATCGATTAACACTCCCGCTACACCTGCAGCATGAGCAGAAAATCGTTGCTACCGTTGATATCGGCCAAAACCAAACTTACAAATCCATTCAATTGAGGAAATCATCATGACGATTACCGTTAAAAAAATTGCTCTGTCGGAACAAACCACTCCAATCGATGGTACCCTGCTCTCCGATAATTATTTGAATATCATTGGTTCAGTTGAAGTAGGCTGTACCATTCGCATCGGTAGTCTCACATTAACAATCGATGCGTTGCATAAACTCAAACAGGGTCAAATTCTGACACTGGATCAAAAACTCCATGAACCACTGGACATCTTGCTCAACAATCAGGTCATTGCCCGTGGTGAGTTAATGAGCGCAGGGGATTGCTTTGCTGTTAAGGTGACTGAGGTAGCTTCACAATGAAATTAAGTTTTAACCTGCTGATGTATTTCCTGTCAGCACCTGCATTTGCTGGAAAAATTCCGTTTAAAGAAGCAATTGAACCTAAACAGGGCTGGTTCAGTTATGTTTTAGCAATCCTGGCGTTACTTGCCATTGGGTTGGTTTTAATGAAGAAAAACAACCCGATTGCCTCAAAGCAGTCGCTTTGCAAAATTTTAGATAAAAAACACTTAGGTAATAAAACGGTGGTTTATGTGATTGAGTATAAAAATCAGGGTTTCCTTGTCGCAGATAATCAACAAGCCTTGGCACTCCATGCTTTGCCGAAAGAGAATGACCATGAGGTATAGTAATTTATTCTTATCAGGCAGTCTGATTCTCCTGCCACTGGCAAGTATGGCTAGTGCTGGGCCAACTTTCGGCCCCATCCGTTTCGATCAGGATATTTCACCCGCCTTACAAGTCTTTGGCCTGTTAACCGCCTTAAGTCTTGCTCCCAGTTTTTTGATTATGCTTTCCTCCTTTACCCGAATTGTCGTCGTGCTTTCCATGCTAAGAAACGCCTTGGGTCTACAACAAACACCGCCAAATACAGTGCTCATAAGCCTGTCCCTTTTTTTAACATTATTTACCATGATGCCGGTTGTAAAAATTATTTATCAGGAAGCCTATCAACCTTATCAAGCTCATCAAATCAGTACCGAACGGGCACTGATGAATGCTGAAAAGCCTTTAAAACAATTTATGCTCAGACAAACCCGTGAAAAAGACATGAAAACGATTTTACAACTGGCCAAAGAACCATTACCCGCCAGTGCCAAAGAGATTAAATTCTACCAACTCATACCGGCATTTTTATTAAGTGAACTACAAACGGCGTTTCAAATTGGCTTTATGATTTTCCTGCCTTTTCTCTTGGTCGATCTAATTGTTTCGGGCATTTTAATGACGATGGGGATGATGATGTTGCCGCCCATGACCATTTCTCTACCGATTAAAATCCTGCTTTTTGTGCTTATCGATGGTTGGGATTTGATAGTGCAAGCTCTAGTTGGTAGCTTTTATTAATATATAATGGTGGGCCGTATAGGGTTCGAACCTATGACACAGAGGTTAAGAGCCTCCTGCTCTACCAGCTGAGCTAACGGCCCACAGCTACCTACAGCATAGCGATTTGAAATAAAATTTCAAGCCCCTGGCTTAACCTGTTATCAGAGCGCCTTCATGGCATCATGGTTGAGTTGAAGTTTGAATTTCTTAATCACTACCTCAGCACTCTTGGCTCCCTGATGACAATTATCATGATGACAATTATCATAATGTCCTGTCTCTATTTCATTGCCTGAGAAGTCAATGTTAAATTCGACAATACCAATACGATCAATAAATTTTTTCGTTTTTAGTATCGACTCTGCCTCTTTTTCTGAAAGGCTGTTTCTGCTAATAAAAGGCATACTGGCTATCCATGAATCAACCCTTCTCGACTTCAGAGCATTATTATATAATGCAGCCAAAATTTCAGCCTTGTTTAGTGCTTTAATGTCGATTTTCATAGCGATAAATCCCTGAGTAACTGAAGGCTTGTTATACAACACATTAAAAGAGCAAACAACCCGAGTTTAGATTACAATGCGCATTTTCAGCGGATAAGGATTAAATATGGAAAAAAGCCAACTTCAAGATCAATTAAACCGCTATCTGAATTTTCTCAAACAAGATAAAAACAACCTCAATCTTTTATTGTCAATCAGTGGTTGTTATCGAGACTTAGGTGAAATAAAGGATGCGCAAGAATACCTGGATGCCGCGAAAAAAATTGACCTGGAGTCCTGCTTGATTCCTCAAGGATTATTGGATTTGAAAGCTGGCAACTTCATTCGAGCCAAAGAATTATTTACTCAGATGTTAAGCCAGCAAGATACACCTTTGCTTCGTTATTATTTAGCACTTTCCCTTTATTTAAATCGTGAATTTCCCCAGGCAACTGAGGTTTTAACACCTCTTGCAGAGGAAGCGTTTTTCCATGAGGCTCGCCTGTTAATGGCTAAGCTATTACACAATCAGCAGCGCACAGAAGAAGCCATTGTACTTTTAGAACCGCTAGCCGATACAGCAACAGAAGATGCAGAAATCACCGGTTTGTTAGCGCTCTTATATTACGATAATGGTGATCAAGAACATGCCGAGATGATGGTAAAACGTACTCTGAAAATTAATCCTGACAATTACTCCGGACAGCTGGTTCAAATTTTATTACAATTAGCTAGCGGTGAAACGCCCATTGAGGCTATTGACAAACTGCTACTGGTTAATCCCAATGACTGTCGGCTATTATTTGCCCTGGGAACAACCCACTTACGTAACTTACAGTTTTCTGACGCCCAACAGGCGTTCACAAAAGCCAATGAGTTATGGCCAAAATTTTATGACAGCTGGATTAGTTTAGGTTGGTGCCAACTATTTCAGGATAACATAGCAGGCGCTGAACACAGTTACCAGCAAGCGGTTACTATTGCTGAAGAAATAGCGGCCGGCTGGGGTGGTCTTGCCCTCGTTAATGCCTTACGCATGGATCTGGTTGAAGCAGAACAATTGATTAAACACGCCCGTAAACTCGACCCCGATTGCTTTTTATCCAATGTTGCAGAGATAATTTGCGCCAATTATTTACAGTCAGAAGAAGCGAAGAAGCAGTTTGATCGAATATTCCCTCAAGCTGCCGATCAAATCAATGCAGCGATAACTGCTTTATTGGCTGAGCAAGGTAACGCTCGAAAAATCCATTGAATATATACTCAAGGTACTTCAAAAATGTTAATGGAGCGCTAGATGCCTTGGGTTATGTCGCATGAAATTACCGAACCTCGTTTGATTCGTTTTTTCTAACAGGTGCAGGCCACTCCCAGCTTTTCAGGAGTGGCCTAAATTAATGGATAGCATAATCAAATGTTATTGTACAACCACGTATCGTCCATTCCTAATATGGTAGGCTACGCCATCACGATGTACTACCCCTTTTTGACGGTAGATAACCACATCTCGATCGGAAGCTACCGTACCAGCTAGGCCACCAACACCAGCGCCAACGCCAGCTCCGATAGCAGCTCCAGCGGGGTTAAAACCGGTTGCAAGAAAGCCAACACCGGCTCCAGTCATTGTTCCTGCACCCATACCAGCTGCTTGGGTTCGTGTACCACATCCTGTTATGCCGACTGATAAAGCTCCAATGGCTAAAGCGGCTAAAATCATCTTATGCATAGCTCTTCCTCCCTAAAGATGCTTAGGGTAATTATAGTACAAAATGATTTACGTTTGCCCATAAAGCTCTAGTTACCGCATTGCCAATTTAGCAAAATACTCGATTTTTTCTTTTAACCTCGTAGGGGCTGTGGACAATTGATCCCTACTGTCTACGTACCGTGCTTTATGCGCGGTATCCAGAGACCTGATTCAAAAAAACGCTGTGTTAAGCGCGAATATCGCACTGGATACCGCGCATAAAGCGTGGTACGTAGGGGCAAGCTTAAATTTAAATCATTCGGCGCTCTAGAACTATTTAGCAACGAATTATTGCGTTCCCTGCTTAAAGCGATTCTTTAATGCCAGAGCCCTCTTCCTGCTCTTCATCTTGCAGTTCTTCTTTAATTTCTACGACCTTCTCTTTTTTTTCTTTGCTCTCTGTTTCTCCTTCGCTCTCCTCGTCCTCCTCTTCAGGCACCAGTGGCTTTATCGAGGGCTTCATAGCGAGAGACTGCTTACTTTCTTCCATCTCAATTTTCATCACTTTCGCCATACTGCTTAAGTGATGCCTGACTTCCATTTCATCAATTTTTTTAAATACAATCGCATCCTCTGTAATTTGCCTATCTACTTTGGCTTGTTCGGTTTGCAGTGACTTCTGTTCGTGATAAGTTTTGAATCCTAAAATACCTGCAGTAACACCCGCAATAGCCAGTGAAGCCACGGTGACTGCTATCACTGCTGCTAATGGAATCCCTATACCCGGAATAATTAAAGCCAATGCAGCCATGGCTAATCCCAAGCCTGCGAAAGAAGCCGCATAGCCTGCTCCTTTAATCCATTTAGCCTCACCAGGATGAGGTTTCTTATTGCCGTTTGCTTTATCATGAATATTCGCAAATTCACGCGCCCCTAATTCTTTAGTCTTAAATTCAGAGTAAAGTTCGGCGCTTTCCTTGGAGAAATCAACTGCCCCATAACCTAAAACAGCAGCTCCCAATACCAGACCAGGAATAACCAAAGGAGGAAAAGCAAGACCTAGCACGGCGGCTGCAGCTATAAGTAATACTCCCCCGCCCATCCATGCCACATCCTTTAATAATTTTTTATGGCTATTGGCTTCTTTTAAATAGGATAAACGGCTATCTGCCAGTAAGCGGGTATTTTGCTCGACCAGAGCCATTGATGCAAAATTTGCCAAATTCTGATACGATTCCTTCTCTAGAAGTGCTTTAATCCATGCATTTCTATGCGACTCGAATTTCGTTTTATCTGATTGATTAACTAATAAATCAAGTTCTTCATTCCAGTCTTTAAAAAGAGCATGCTTTTTAAACCATGCGGGTAGCGCTTCAGTTAATTTTGTCCGATTGTCTAAATTCACTTGTTGTAAAAATTGATGTAGTTTGTTAAAAAAACGATATTTATCAAGTAAATTATTCAGATCACCCTGTAAGTCAAGATGATTTTTTAAACTGGCAATCAATTGATCCAGGCGTTTTTGATGCATTAGAAACGTTTCTTTGGAATCAGCTCCAAGCATTCCCTGCATAGCCTCTTTGGCTATCAAAAGAAGATTTTTCTGAAGTGCTACCGCCTCGTTTGTCGGGCGATAGTTATCAACTATATCCTGAGTAATTGCATGAATCTGGTGGTAGATATTAGTTGCTACAGTTAGTTCTCGCTCCAACGCAGCCCGATTAAATAGCTCGATTTTTTCATTTAAATGTTGCGGCATGAGTTAAATTCCTGCTTTAATTGGTTGAATTATAGCCTATAGCAATAGTTTAAATAGGATCATTAAACTAATTTTTCATTGAAGTTGTATCAATAAGAAAAGAAAATTAGCTTATAATAAATTTTGGGGTTTATAAAAAAATGCCTATAACACGAGAAGTCCCTTCTTTGAAGCAATTAGCCGCTAAAGAATTAAAAAAATCCGATCCCCTTCAACTTTTCAGATTATTTAACTACAAAGAAAAATACTTTGAAATCTATCAAAATTATATTCAACCTATGTTTGATAGAGCAAGAGAAAAGCAAACTAACGACTATAAAGCGGAAGTACAAAAAAGAAATCGAAAAGTTAGCGATTGTAAGAATGACCTTAACTCTAACCATTGTTTTCCTAAAACCTCAGGTTTAGTCTCTAGTGTTTTTTTAACTCTTTTATACTTGGGTATTTATTTTTTGCTCAAAACAAATGGGATGATGGATGTCTCAACTCAGGTAACCTGGATTGCGATAACCCCTGTTATTTTTATCGTAGGAACCTGTTTAGGTTTCTGCTGCAGCCCGCTTCTAGCCATTTTTTTAGCTAATTGCTGTACTCCTACTGTCTCAAAACCCAAAGAAATTGATTTAGAGGAGGTGATAGTTTCTTCTATAATTGAAGAGAAACTCTCTCAGGCAATAGAAGCCAGAAACACTCTGAATTGTACTTATCATGACAAAGATCATAAGACAAGAAAAGGGGTTATTGAGCCCTATCACTATGGAATTTTAGACGCAACGGAACAATTGCATTGTTATCAAACAGAGAGTCAGAGTGAGCCAGAAGAGCCTCCGCAATGGAAAAACTTCAAGTTGGCTGAAATTCAAGCCGTTTCAACAAACCGATATTCACGTTTCCAGCCTAGAGACAGTTATGATCCTGAAAACTCAAACTACACAAGAATAGAAAAATCAGTCGATCCTGACTATTCTGACGATTTTTTCCCTGCATTTACTAAGAATACCTGACAACCTATACACAATCTTATCCACAGAATCTGTGGATAAGGAAAGCAAAGCAAACTATTTAAAATAGTAAATAGTTCTTTATTCTCAAGTGGTTAACAGGTAGAAGTATCAGATATTTATCATTTTGGGGTATAGGATGCAAAAATTATCCACAAGGAGGGATGCGTAAAGCAAAGCAAAACCGGGTTGGTCATTTTAACAAATAAAAAAATGAAAAGAAACTATATTTGTAATTTCCTATCATGATTTTAATCTGGCTTAATTCAAGTAGCCTTGATGAAGCGCAGCGTAATCAAGGTTTTATTAATGTAACCCCATCAATTACTGCAGGGCTATAATGGTTAATTATCACACACGAAATACCTTGATTACGCTGCGCTTCATCAAGGCTGCATTTGCTAATGATTAGAGATCCATTTATTCCTCTATTATTGACTATTGGCGGCACGTTCCCGAAGCCGCTGTAAACTCTGTTCCAAACGGACTAATGTCCGCCTTTTGCCAAGCAGTTTAAGCGTCATATCAATGGCAGGTGAGTTACTGCTGCCAGTAACTGCCACTCGCAAAGGCTGAGCTGTTTTACTCATATTAATGTTATATTCAGCACTGACATTATTGATGCATTCCTGCAATGCATCCCTTTCCCAGTTATCCAGCCGCACAAATTGTTCATACAATGATTCAAGAGGGGCTAAAATAACAGGGCGCAGATGCTTTTTGACCGCTTCCTCATCATACTCAATGTCATCCTGATAGAAATAGAGACTTTTCCTACAAATCTCAACGAGCGTTTTACAACGCTCGGCCTGGATAGCAACCAAGTCAACTAAAGAGGGGCCTTGGCTAAAGTCAATGGCTTGTTGTTCAAAATGCCACCTTAATGCCTTTGCAACCTCTTCCGGGGAATCACTTTTTTGGTAATGCTGATTTAACCAATTTAATTTCTCATAATTAAAGCTTGATACTCCCCGACTGACACTTTTCAAATCAAAGCTGGCAATCATTTCAGCAACGCTGAAAATCTCCTGATCACCATGAGACCACCCCAGGCGCACCAGATAATTCAATAAGGCATGAGGCAAAAAACCGAGCTCCTTAAACTGTAAAACGCTAACAGCACCATGACGTTTGGATAAACGCTTGCCATCATCCCCCAGAATCATGGGTAAGTGTGCAAAGACAGGGACCGGGGCATTTAATGCCTTAAACAAATTGATTTGCCTTGGCGTATTATTAATATGATCATCCCCACGAATTACATGGGTGATTTCCATATCCCAATCGTCAATTACCACTGCAAAATTATAGGTAGGATGACCATCAGAACGAACAAGAATCAAATCATCCAATTCACTATTATCAATATGAATTTCTCCATAAACTTCATCCTTAAAGGAAACAACACCGGATTGAGGATTCTTGAACCGTAATACATGAGGGGCATCAGTGGCTGGTAAGTTCTTATCTCTGCAATGACCATCATAACGAGGCTTCTCTTTGGCAGTTAATTGCGCTTCACGCAATGCCTCAAGCCTGTCCTTACTGCATACACAACGATAAGCCTTCCCCTCTTCTAACAGTTTTTTAGCAATTTCCTGATAACGAGGATAACGCTTGCTTTGATAGAAAGGACCCTGATTATGATCGAGCCCTAACCATTTCATACCCTCCAGAATAGCTTCTACTGATTCCTTTGTAGAGCGTTCCTGATCGGTGTCTTCTATTCTCAATATGAATTCGCCCTGATGATGTCTTGCGAATAACCAGGAGAATAAAGCGGTACGCACACCGCCAACATGAAGATAACCCGTAGGACTGGGGGCAAAGCGAGTTCTGACAACCATTAAATGCTCCATTGTAAGCAAATAAATAATCGCGCTATAATATCTAACTTTCCCGGCAACGCAAAACTAACGCATGGGTTTTTTCATTTTGCTTTTCATACCAGCACCCTTTGTTAGCTCTTCCGAAAGAGAGAGATTCATCAATTTAAACAACGGAATGCGTTATTACATGCCTTACAGTTTGCTAAGCTTAGCTTAGATGCAGATTTTTAAATTACAAGTTTGACATTATCTCTAAGAGATCAGGGCAGAGTTTGCAGGAAATTTAATGTGTTTATAGTACTTAAATTTGACAACGGGTGCCAAAAATGAAACGTCTTGGCATCAAATACCAACTTCGAATCACCACAATGATTCCAGTTTTGCTGGTTGCCCTTTTGTTTGCCGTCTTTTATAACGGCCAATTTAATAAAGACCTCAATCAGCACATGTCAGGACTCGGTGAAGCCTATATTCGCCAACTGCTGCCTGCCGCACAATTTGCCATGATGCATAATGACATGAAAACGTTGCAAGGTCTGATTAATGCTTCAACGATAAACCCTGAGGTCAAGGCGCTTGCATTTTATAATGCCCAAGGGCATTTATTGGCTTATCGGGGTGGAAAACATTCCATTCATCTTTCTTTCAAACCTGCCCCTTTCAGCGGCGACTACGTAGAAAGCAAGCAGATGAAGCCTTACACCATTAACTTCCTGGCGCCAATTACTATTCCCAAGTTTAATCTGTACTCTTCAAGCGCTTTGCAGGAAGCAGTCAATGCTAACTCTGATGCTTATGATATTTTAGGATGGCTCTCTCTCGATATCGATACCCAATCCATGCTCATTAAACGATATCAAATGTATATCATCACTATTTTCATTACTCTGTTGGGATTATTGATGAGCTTGACTATCCATTATTTTCTATCAAAACGGATTTATAAACCCGTATCACGCCTGCGGCGGAGTATGAAACAAATTCTTAGCAATGAGTTTGAAACCCATATCAACACCACCAGCTCTGGTGAATTAGGTTTGATTGAAAAAGGCTGCGCCCATTTGCAAAAACAATATCTGAATACCATAAATGATTTAAATCACCATATTGAAGTAGCTACTGCCGATCTACAACAAAGCCTGGAGTTATTGGAAGAAAAGAATATTGAATTATCACTTGAAAAAAAGAAATGTGAAGAAAAAAGCAGGCAAAAATCAGAGTTCATTGCCAACATGAGCCATGAAATCAGAAACCCTATGAATGGGGTCATCGGCTTTACCAACGTATTATTAGAATCCAAATTGGATAGCTTGCAGGTTGATTATGTAAAAACCATTAAATCCTCAGCCCAGGACCTGCTAACCATTATTAATGATATTCTCGATTACTCCAAGATGGATGCTGGAAAATTACATTTGGATTGTATTCCATTGGATATTCGTAGCTGTATTGATGAAGTGTTGGCTCTCGCTGCGCCTAATGCGCATAAAAAAGGCATTGACCTTATCCCTGCTACGCAAGTCAGTGTGCCCAGAAAAGTACTTGGCGATCCTATTCGCCTGAAACAGATTATTACCAACCTGATAAGCAATGCAGTGAAATTTACTGATCATGGTTATGTCTTAATCCGCACCTGCATTGAACAGGAATCAGATAAGGATTATACGCTCTGCTTATCAGTGACCGATACAGGAATTGGCATCCCTGCTGAGGACCAACCGAAACTGTTTACCGCGTTTAACCAGGCGGATGTGACTATTACCCGGCGTTTTGGTGGTTCAGGATTAGGTCTGGTTATTTGTAAAAAACTTACAGAACAAATGCATGGACGCATTTCACTAACCAGCGAACTCAATAAAGGCTCCACTTTTTCGGTACATTTGAAACTTGAAAAACTGGCAGCCTATGAAATTGAAAAAGAGCAAAGCCAGCGTTTTGACAATCTCAAGGTGCTTTGTTTTGATGATAATCCTTTGTATCTGGAAGCCATGTGTAACGGACTGGGCCATTGGGGAATTGAATGTGTGCGTGTCACAGCATTTAATCAGCTTGAAAAAGCATTTAACACTTATAAGGACTGTTCTCTGGCCTTCATTAATGTTAATGAAGGCTGTGAAAAACAAGTCGCCCATGTTTTACGTAAACAATCCATTCCTTGCGTGTTAGTTTCAAAATGGATCATTCATAATCCCCAGTCTCTGGGAGCCAAAGCCTTTTTATTTAAGCCCATCAGTATTCAAAAGCTTTATGAGATTATTGAGTCCCTGCTAAATGAAGCATCACAATCCATAAACGCAAACCAGGAACTGGATAATTTACGAGCCCAGCTTCGCCTGGCTCATCCTGAACTATTAATTGCTGAAGATAACCCGGTCAATCGCATGCTATTGTCTTCCTTATTGAGTGAAAATTCCCATATTGAAACGGTAGACAATGGGGAAGAAGCAGTTACAGCTTGTCATAGCAAACGTTATAATGCCATTTTACTGGATTTACAGATGCCCAAACTCAATGGCCTTGAGGCAGCAAGTCTGATTCGTCGTGAATCCATGTTAAACAAGCAAACCCCTATTATCGTCATCAGTGCAGATAGTAGTCATTTAAGCAAAGAAAAATTAAAGAAAGCCGGAATAGATTTTTGCTTACAAAAACCAATAGATGAAACACAGCTGCTGAATTACCTGCTGCGCATCGTAAAAAAATCAAAATCAGCCGCTATTGATTGGCAGCTTTGTGTACAGAAAGTCTCAGGAAATCAGGCATTGGCAGAAGAGTTTCTTGCGCGTTTTGTGGAAGAATTACGTAAAAACAGAGAAGAGTTTATTCAGCTTTTAAATAAAAAAGATATCAAAGGCCTGGAATCTATTGCTCACAAATTACATGGTGCCTGTTGTTTCTGCGGGGTTCCCCAGCTGCAAACCCAGGTGGTTCGCCTGGAAAAACAGGCAAAAGCAGCAAAACAGGTCGACGAATTGAAAAACACCTTTGCAGAGCTCATTCAGAGCATTGACGAAGTCATCGATGAATTCGACAATCTATATCAAGTTAGTCCTTTTGATTAGATTAGGGTTTGTTGACAATTGGAGCCAGAGCCTATGTTCCGCGCTTTATGCGCGGAATCTAGTCTCAAACCTTGTCAAGAGGATGGGTAGTTTCGTGTGGTTTGCGTGGATCCCGCGCATAAAGCGCGGGAAGTGGGCAGTTTAAGTTGAAATGTCAACAGACTCTAATATGGCAAAAAATTACAACACCAGGGAGAAATCATGGCAGTTAAAAACGCAATCTATGCTCAATCAGGGGGGGTCACCGCTGTTATTAATGCTTCAGCTTGTGGCGTTATACAAACAGCCCGACTGTATCCAGAAAAAATAGGGAAAGTATATGCCGCACAAAATGGTATTATTGGCGCATTAAATGAGCAATTGATTGATACCTCACTAGAGAGTGACGACGATATTGCAAAACTGATGCATACTCCTTCTGGTGCTTTTGGTTCATGTCGCTATAAATTAAAAGACAGCGGCGCAGAATACCAACGGCTAATTGAGGTTTTCAAAGCCCACAACATTGGTTACTTTTTTTACAATGGTGGGGGAGATTCTCAGGACACAGCATTTAAAGTATCAAAGTTAGGCAGTGATATGGACTATCCAATCACCTGCATAGGTATTCCCAAAACGGTGGATAATGATTTACCCTTTACCGATGCTTGCCCCGGATTTGGATCAGTTGCCAAATACGTAGCTGTATCAACGTTGGAAGCTGGCTTTGATGTCGCCTCCATGGCCGCTTCGTCAACAAAAGTTTTTATTCTTGAAGTCATGGGACGTCATGCCGGCTGGATAGCTGCTGCAAGTGGTTTGGCTGGCAGTACAGCAAAAGAACCACCGCATATTATTTTATTCCCTGAAATCCCCTTCAAACAACAACAATTCTTAAGCAAAGTCGATGAATGCGTTAAACAATATGGCTATTGTGTGATTGTTGTCTCCGAAGGTATTCGTAATGAACAGGGACAATTTTTAAGCGATGCGGGATTGAGAGACGCCTTTGGCCATGCTCAGTTGGGAGGTGTAGCACCTGTTATTGCCCAATTAGTAAAAAGCGAACTGGGACATAAGTACCATTGGGCTGTAGCAGATTATTTACAACGGGCAGCAAGACATATTGCTTCTCAAGTTGATCTCGAACAAGCCTATGCTTTAGGGAAAGCAGCAGTCGAACTCGCTTTGGAAGGCCATAATGCGATTATGCCCATTATAAAACGCGAACAAGATTCCCCCTATCGCTGGACTATTAGCCATGTAGCATTGGCTGATGTAGCCAATCAGGAGAAAACCATGCCTGCAGACTTCATTAGCGAGGATGGGATGGGAATCACTGAAACCTGTCGTCGCTATTTGGCACCTTTGATTCAGGGGGAAGCCTATCCACCGTACCACAATGGTCTTCCAGAGTATGTACGACTCAAAAACAGGCTTGTAGAACAAAAACTTTAGAATCCGCTGTGAGGCCTGGCAAAGTCAGAGGATGTGTTATTAATAATCCACTACTCTGCAGGTTGATGGACGGTATTGGAGACGTAACGTCCCCTCATTGCATGTCCAGGTCAATTCACCATTCGCCTGCAAGGTAGGAACCAATAAAATAGTACCATCGCCCGCTGCAGGCGTATAATTAATGGAAATCACTCCGTTAGCGCCAATGAGAATTGAACTGACATTAGCAGTAGGTGCAGGACTTATATAACCCGTAGCCTCCTGGTTAACAGGGAACGCATTGGTAGTCATCACCGTCTCCTCTACTGCCACTTTGGCTGCTGAAGCCATATTGAGCCCCTCAACCACCCTGGCCCTTATAATCTGTTCCCTGTAAGCAGGAACTGCAATTGATAAAAGAATCCCCAGGATTGCAATCACAATCATTAATTCAATAAGCGTGAACCCTTTTTGTTTCAAGGTAATCCCCCACCGACAATAACAATTTTAAAAAGCTATCATATCCCACAAACAGGCAATACCAAAGCGTATTTACACCCCTGATCTTTGAAAATGTGATGACCTTGATCTGGATTTTATCTGCTATTTGCAGGTTTTATAGGCAATAAAAGCAAATTTGCGATAAAATACACCCTTTAATCAGTTTTCAGGTTGTAAGAATATGTCTAGCGTGCACTCAACTATCGCTAAAAAACTGTTGCATTATACTGGTAAAGCCATTGCAGACTTCAATATGATTCAGCGTGGCGATCGTGTCATGGTCTGTTTATCAGGCGGTAAGGATTCGTTTACATTATTGACGTTACTAAATATCCTAAGGCAACGGTCGAATAACAAATTTGATCTCTTTGCCTTTACGTTGGATCAGGCCCAACCTGGGTGGGACGATTGTAAGCTTCGCGATTGGCTAAATGAAAAAAATATTCCCCATGAGATTCTCAAGCGTGACACCTACAGCATTGTTAAAGAAAAAATACCGCAAGGAAAAACTTATTGTTCTTTATGTTCCAGGCTGCGCAGGGGGATTATTTATCGCTATGCGGAAGAACAGGGCTTTACTAAAATTGCATTAGGACATCATCGTGATGACCTGATCCGCACCCTTCTCATGTCCATTCTCTATAATGGCGACATCCGCTCGATGCCACCTAAACTCTTAAGTGATAACAAAAAACACGTGATTATCCGCCCTTTGTGCTATGTACAGGAAAGAGACATTATTGCATTTGCCCAAGAGCAAGCGTATCCGATAATCCCCTGCAATTTATGCGGCTCTCAGGAGAACCTGGCTCGACAACGTATTGCCAAACTGATTGATCAATTAGCCGAAGAAAATCCAAAAGTACCAAGCAATATCCTGCATGCCTTGCAAAGTATCAAGCCTAGCCAGTTGATGGATCAATCCCTTTGGCAGTTTAAGAACCTGGAAAATCAACTCGCCCATTCAGAGGGTAGTGAACGTGAAACCGTTATTTCTGATAATGAGCTGGTTTCTTTAGAGGAATAATCATTCCCGATTCAATTCCAGGGATAACGCCAGTGAGTTGGCCTCGACAATTAAATAAGCAGGATTTAACCGATTTTATCTTTATTGATAATACAAAATCCTGGTTTGAGTTCGCCAGTAAGGCCTGCGACAAGCTGGTAGTTTTCACCTCCCTTCACCAGGGCATCCTGCAAAATCAATTTTATCTCAGGAGAGGGTATATGTATGTTCCATATCCCTTCCTTTCCCTCCTGAACAGTAACAAATTGAGACATGGAAACAGGCTCTCCCTGCGCATCACGCCATCCAGCAATTGCACCTTTCAGTGCATCTTCTTCCTGTAAATTGACGGCATAAAAACCACTGGCATCATTAAATTGGCATAAAATACCCGTGAAAGGATGGAGATTTTCCTGAAATTGACTTACCCATATTTGCCGAAACCACGCCTTCTCACCAGTCACAAATTGTTCTTTGTTATCCTCCCCGACTTGTAAATGGCCGTTTAAACGGCCAGTTTGACTGACCAAAAGCTCAACACCCGAACGAAGATCCTGAGTTGCTACGGAATCTTTGGTACTTGAAAGCATGTCGGCTTTGAAATTAAAGCCTGTCTTATTGTTTCGCTTTACCCCAAAAATCCAACTGTCATTAATAGGATTAAACTGCAGGAAATTATGCCCTACATGCCAGTTGCCTGGTTCAGGATTCTCTATTACCGCATTGCTTTCCTCAAATAGCAGTACCTGCTTATTCTGACCACCAAGTAACATTGCCGTTGCATGAAATCGGCTATTGTTTCGCTGCATCTGAAAGAAATAATGATAACGCTCACCGCTCTCATTAGTAACTATCCCGGAAAATACCCAATTTGCCTGCAGGGCATCAAAGGAGGGTATTTCTTTTGTCTGTTCAGGCGGGGTCTTCTCAGGCTCAGCCACAACTGTGGCGGTTATACAACTTCCTGTTAATAAAATGAAATAAAGAAACCACGTATATAATTTCATCTAAATATAGCCTTTTAATTGTTCATGAGACCATAGCATCTGCCAAAATGAATTACTTAATTTTGCCTCTACCGGTAAAAAATACCAGGACTCGTCGGCAAATGATTGGCATTTGACTGCATCCTTTTCTGTCATCACTACTGTTTTTTCATTGAACCGCAATTCATTAGCCTGAAACTGATAATGATCTGGAAAAGGGTATTTTTTAAATGAAATTCCCAGATTATGCAAGGTCGAAAAAAAACGCTGTGGGTTGCCGATTGCCGCAACCGCAGCCACAGGCACCTTGAACTCATCTTTACTTATCGTCTCCCCGGTAAGAAGATGGGTCAACCTGCCAGGTTCCAAGTTCATCGAATAGGCACCCGGCCATTCGCCTCCATTAACCACTAATATATCAGCCTGCTGCAGACGGTGACGCTCTTCGCGCAAAGGTCCTGCGGGTAAGCAGAAGCCGTTTCCCATGCCACGGACTCCATCAATGACTATGATTTCCAGTGCTCGCCCCATAGAATAATGTTGCAAACCATCATCACTGATGATGATTTGACAATCGTGCTTCTCAAGCAGGTATCGAATTGCCTGGACCCTCCTGGGTGCAATCACTACCGGACAGCGGGTATTTTTTGCAATAAGCAGCGGCTCATCCCCTACCAGATCTGCTTTACTCTCCGGAAACACTTCATGTGGGAATTGCTTAATTTTCGCCTTGTAGCCCCGGCTGACAATGCCAACACGCAAGCCCCTTGCTTTCATTTCTTTCGCCAATGCAACAACCAGAGGAGTTTTTCCCACTCCCCCTACAGTCAAATTGCCAACAACGATTACCGGAACTGAAAACTGTTGCTGATGGAAACAGCGTAACCAGGTACGACGAATCTTGATAATAATTTTATAGAATTGGGCAAAAGGCCATAAAAACCAGCTTAGCGGGTGTTTTCCGTACCACAATTTATCAATATTAAATGACATTAAGCAATGGCTTCTTCTGTATTATCTATACCTAATTTTTGTGCTCTGTATAACTGAGCATAATACCCGTCCAGATTTAATAACTGCTGATGGGATCCCTGTTCAACAACCCGACCTTGATTCATGACGATAATCTTATTCGCTCTTTTAATTGTTGACAATCGATGAGCAATAACCAAGGTTGTTCTGGTTTCCATAATTTGTTCCAGAGCCGCCTGAATATAGCGTTCTGACTCGCTGTCAAGAGCCGAAGTAGCCTCATCCAGAATAAGAATGGGGGCATCCTTCAAGATAGCCCTGGCAATGGCCAGACGCTGCCTCTGACCGCCCGATAGCAACACGCCATTTTCACCAATTTTAGTATCATATCCTTGCGGAAGACGACGAATAAATTCATCAGCAAAGGCAAGACGGGCAGCCTGGACAATCTCTTCCCTGCTGGCATTAAAACAACCATAAGCAATATTATTAGCCAGGGTATCATTAAAGAGAGTAACTTGCTGGCTTACTAAGGCAATTTGCTCACGCAAGCTATCCAGGGCAAGCTCAGAGATTGGCTCCCCGTCAAGAGAAATATAGCCACTGTTAGGTTCATAAAAACGCGGTAGCAGGCTGGCAATGGTTGTTTTTCCACTGCCTGAATGCCCAACCAATGCCACAGTTTCTCCAGAGTCAATACTAAAGCTGATATCATGAAGGACTGTCTTTCCCTGGCGGTAAGCATAACTAACCTTATGAAATTGAATAATCCCGCCGGCTTTTTTTGTTAATTTCTTGCCGCAGGCGTTTTCAATGGGCTTGTCCAACAAATCAAAAACGCTTTCTGCTCCTGCCAAACCTCGTTGAATGGTTGCATTTAATGTAGTTAAGGTTTTCATTGGTTTTATTAATTGCAACATCGCGGCGATAATAGCCAAAAAAGAACCGGCAGTAATCGTAATCACTGTTGCTAACTGTATCGCTGCAAAAATAATTACCGCAATCCCTATTGCAATCACAAACTGTACGCCGGAGACATTAATTGCTTTAGAAACTGCAACTTTCATGTCGTTCTGGCGTGAGGATTCTGTCGCCTGATTAAATTTTTCAATTTCATGCGATGCTCCGCCAAAAATCCGGACAACCTGGTAACCATCAATCGCCTCTCCAGCGATTTCGGTTACTTCACCCATTGATTTTTGTACTTTATGACTGATGCGCCGCACACGCTTGTTTGTATAATTAACAATCACGCCCACAAAAGGGATAGTAAAAAGAAACATCAATGACAGTTGCCAGCTAATAATCATCATGACGGTCAGAAGCCCAATCACAAGACAGGTATTTTGTACAAAATCGGTTAATGCATCAGCACTAACCTGAGCAACCTGCTCTACATCATAAAGAATTTTCGATAAAAGCTGTCCTGAAGTTGCTTCATCATAATAGTCAGCAGGCAATTTAATAATATGGGCAAACACCCGTTGGCGTAACACTTTTACCACTGAGCGTGCCACCCAGGTCATGCAATAACTGCCCGCAGAACTTACTAAACCACGTATGGTGATCCCTACCAGGACGATTAACGGGATTTGCCTGACAAAAGCCATATCAATGTCAATAAACCCCTTGTCCAAAAAAGGACGCATCATATAAGTAAATCCAGCATCGATTACTGAATAAAAAATATTGGCGAAAACGCCAAGGGAGAGAATCAGCCAAAAAGGCTTAACGTAAGAAAGCAAACGCCGATACAAAGGACCTGCTTTGCCGTGGGGCTTTTTTTTCATTGTACGCGATAAAGGTTGGCATTGAATGGGAACAAATTTTACCCTTATTTACCGCGAAGCGCCAATTATTGATTAAATTCGGGGTAATTAAAAGGGAAATGAGTCCCTCTCATGGCCTTAGATACCGGCCACCAAAGAGCGGACCAGTCCTGGTCCTTTATAAATTAAGCCTGTATACACCTGTAACAAGGAAGCACCCGCCTGTAATTTTTCACTTGCAACCTGGGGGTTATCAATTCCTCCAACACCTATGAGCGTGACCTTATCCCCTACCATCGCTTTCAATATCTCCAGGCATTCAGTAGACCGTTTGGCCAGCGGATTGCCGCTTAACCCGCCCTGCTCACTACCAAAAGGAAGGTGACTGACGTTGTCTCGTGAGCAAGTGGTATTGGTAGCAATAATGCCTGAAATCCCTTTTTCCAGAATAACCTCAGCCATTTTTTTTAACGTTTCATCAGTCTCATCCGGTGAAAGCTTAATCACCAGAGGGACAAAATACTGATATTTATCCGCCAAACGCCGCTGCTCCTCGCTTAATCGGGTTAATAGGTGGCGAAAAAATTCATCCTGCTGCAATAACCTTAAATCCGGCGTATTCGGCGAAGAAATGTTAATTGTTACATAGGAGGCATAACAATAGACTTTCCGCAAACAATGTAAATAATCATCTGCTGCCGCTGTCAAAGGTGTTTCCTTATTTTTTCCAATGTTAATACCCAGTACTCCTTTGTATTGAGCTTTTTTAATATTGGCTGTTAAAGCATCCACTCCAAGATTATTAAAACCCATACGATTGATAATCGCTGCAGTCTGCGGCAAGCGAAAAAGACGCGGTTTTGGATTCCCTTTCTGAGGGCGCGGGGTCACTGTACCGAGTTCAATGAAAGAAAATCCAAGCTTGGATAAGGCATCAAGATGCTCTCCATTTTTATCCAGGCCTGCGGCCAAACCAACCGGATGAGCAAATTTAAGCCCCATAGCACTCACTGGCTTACTTTCAGGTTGCCGAAAGCAAGTCTTGGGCAACCAATGCAAGGCCGATAACGTAAACTGATGTGCTTTCTCAGCCTCCATACTAAAAAGCAAAGGGCGCATTAATGAATACATGGCAATTCTTCAAAACCGGTATATAAAGTTAATTGGTTATTCTACAGTAAAGTAATCGAGGGAATATACCCGTAATACTTGAAGACACGACATTTTAGACGATTCAATTTTTTGATCATCAAACGTTAGGTTCTGTGCACTTATCGCTAGCTTGAGTATACCTAAACCTGGCATTGCTGCGCCCATACACGCAACATGGCATTGCCACTGGGTTGTAAATGATAAGCAACCTCTTTCACTTCTATACCAAAATTTTCCTCTTGCAAACCAAGCAGTACAGGACCCAAAAAAGGCGAAGGCTTCTCGTGGCGATCAATCAGAGGAAAAATTCTTACTTCTTTGGCAACACGGGCAAGTTCCCTTATAACCTCTAAGTGAAACTCCACATCCTGATCATCCAAATCAGCAAACAGGTAGTGGGAGCTTAAAGCATAATCAAAGGAAAAGTCAGAAAAAGGCAAGACATAGCTATTAATACCGCAATATCGCTTTTCTTTTTTCCCCTCGATATAATCCTTGAAAAACTGCTCCATTCCATCACGTCGCTTGCTGATGAGGGTATCAAGACTGCCATAGAGGCTAAAATCAAATTTTTCCTGATCGCGAGTGATTTTATTCACCATATCTGCAAATACCAACTCCACTTTAGAGTATAAAGTCGCTTTATCGAGATTAAATAAAGGATCACAACTGACTATTCGCCGAGATTGTCCGGTTAATTCCACATTAACAGCACTGGGGCCACAACCGTATTCCAAAATAGATGCGGTCTTGCCTATTCCTGCAAGATCAAACATCTCCTGGTATTCATCCATATGATGCCCCCAAAGTACCAGCTTCCGCATGAATACCTCCTTTAAACTTTTGGCTGCCTAACCCTATTGATAATTATGCCTCGCCTTAAAAACCGGCGTTTTCACAAGGGCGAATTAATCCATATCAAATAGATATTGCAACTTAATTTTGATTAAGTATAGTCTAACCTATTTGCTTAATTAACAGGAAGTCATCCATGCACACAGGCCTTCAAAATCAACTTGGGGAAACTTACGATCTGTTGCGAGACAGTATTTACCAATTTGCCCAGAAAGAAATTGCCCCTTTAGCTGCACAAATTGATGCCGAAAATGCGTTTCCCAACCATTTATGGTCAAAATTAGGCGAAATGGGTTTATTAGGCATCACTATCAGTGAAGAGTATGGGGGAGCCAACATGGGTTATCTTGCTCATGTGGTCGCCATGGAAGAAATCTCTCGTGCCTCTGCTTCTGTTGGCTTAAGTTATGGGGCTCACTCTAATCTTTGTGTAAATCAAATTTATTTAAATGGAAATCACAGGCAAAAACAGCATTATTTGCCTAAACTAATAAACGGCGAACACGTCGGTGCTCTGGCCATGAGTGAATCCAATTCTGGTTCGGATGTAATTAGCATGCAGCTTCAGGCACATGCTGAAGGAGATAAGTTCATCCTTAACGGAACTAAAATGTGGATAACAAATGGCCCAGATGCTGATGTCCTGGTCGTTTATGCTAAAACCGATAAGCAAGCTGGCAGTAAAGGGATTACCGCTTTTATTGTTGAAAAAGGATTTAAAGGTTTTCGTACCGCGCAAAAGCTTGATAAACTGGGAATGCGTGGTTCCAATACCTGTGAGCTTGTATTTGAACATTGTGAGGTTCCTGCGGAAAATGTGCTCGGGGAAGTTAACAAAGGCGCTAAAGTCCTTATGAGTGGACTTGATTATGAGCGTACCGTTCTGGCTGCAGGACCTGTTGGTATTATGCAGGCTTGTATGGATATTGTGCTTCCCTATGTACATGAGCGTAAACAGTTTAACCAGGCAATTGGCGAATTCCAGTTTATCCAAGGGAAGTTAGCCGACATGTATACTGAATTAAGTGCTTCAAGGGCTTATCTTTATACCGTCGCCCGTGCCTGCGATCAAGGCATGGTCAGCCGTAAAGATGCTGCTGGTGTTATTTTATATACCGCAGAGCGAGCGACCCAAATGGCACTGCAAGCCATTCAAATTTTAGGGGGTAATGGCTATATTAATGAATACCCTGCTGGAAGGTTGCTGCGTGATGCCAAATTATATGAAATTGGTGCCGGAACATCGGAAATCAGACGAATGTTGATTGGACGTGAACTTTTTAAAGAAACCGCATAAGGAAAATAAAACATGGAACAGAATGATATTGTTATTGTTGCCGCCAGGAGAACGCCAATGGGTGGCCTGTTGGGGGCATTATCAAGTTTATCAGCGCCTGAATTAGGGGCTGTTGCTCATCGTGCAGCACTGGAACAAGCCGGAATTTCACCTGCCGAAATTGATGAAGTCATCACAGGCTGTGTCTTACAGGCAGGCATTGGTCAGGCGCCTGGAAGACAAGCAGCAATTGCCGCAGGCATCCCTGACTCATCAGGAGCAACCACTATTAATAAAATGTGTGGTTCAGGCATGAAAGCAGTAATGTTAGCTCATGATTTACTTAAAGTTGGCTCAGCAAATGTTGTTTTGGCCAGTGGAATGGAAAGTATGAGCAATGCGCCTTATTTACTCAGCAAAGCACGTGCAGGTTACCGTTTGGGGCACGGTGAAATAAAGGATCATATGTTCCTTGATGGCCTTGAGGATGCCTATGAGCGAGGACAATTAATGGGCTTTTTTGCTGAAGCGACTGCCAGTCATTTCCAGTTTAGCCGCAAACAGCAAGATGACTATGCAATCCGCTCAATGACCCGTGCTCTTCAAGCACAACAAGATCATGCCTTTGTTGAGGAAATAGCGCCAGTTACTGTAGCCGGTCGTAAAGGAGAGGTGGTCGTTGATAAGGATGAAGGTCCTGATGAAAGCAAGCTTGCCAAAGTACCCCAGCTTCGTCCTGCATTTAAAGCAGACGGTACAGTAACGGCAGCAAACTCAAGCTCCATCTCTGATGGCGCAGCAAGCCTTATCTTAATGACAGCTGCTAATGCCAGGAAACGTGGGCTAAAACCACTGGCGCGTATTGTTGCTCATGCAAGCCATGCCCAGGCACCAGAATGGTTTACCACAGCACCTGTCGATGCTATTCGTAAAGTACTGAGCAAGGCCGGCTGGCACCAAAGTGAAGTTGACCTTTATGAAATAAATGAAGCCTTCGCAGTGGTTGCTATGGCAGCGATTACCCAGCTTGAGCTTAATGACGATAATGTGAATATTCATGGTGGTGCCTGTGCATTGGGCCATCCGATTGGCGCATCAGGGGCACGGATTATTGTGACCTTAATGCACGCCCTCAAACAACGGCAAAAAGCACGTGGTGTTGCGTCATTGTGTATTGGTGGTGGCGAAGCAACCGCAATTGCTATTGAAATGCTTTAATAAAAATCGGTAGCCTTGACTCATTGGATCAAGGCTACAAAAAAATTAATCTAATTAGTTTATCAAAGGATGTACATGCTTAGACAAAGTCTTATCTACTTATTATTGAGTATTCTGGTCGTAGTTTTTGCCAAATTTGCTCATATGTTAATTGTCTATATCGATATGCTCTATGCTTTCATCAATGTTAAATTAACCCCTATCTTCAGTCATAGCGGATTAGGTTTGACAATAAGGAAAATTATTCTTTTGGTATTCATACCAATCCTCATTGCTGCAATTCCAGCATTCAGCTACCGATTAATCAAAGGGAATGAAATGCCTTATTTTCTCGAATTAACCTGGTGCTTATGGCTTGTGATTGTGCTTAGTAATATTTTAATACGCTAGGATTATCATGGCTAAAATCATCAGTCAGCTAAATCCATCGAGTCATGAATTTAAAGAAAACCAGGCAAGCATGCAAACGCTGGTTGACAAGTTACAAAATACAATCAAGCGAATTGCCCAAGGCGGAGACGAAAAAGCCCGACAGAGACATTTAAAGCATGGCAAATTATTGCCTCGTGATCGCTTGCAGCAGTTACTTGATCCGGGCAGCCCTTTTCTTGAGCTATCACAACTGGCCGCCTATCAGGCTTATGAAGATGAAGTTCCCGCTGCCGGCATTATTACCGGCATAGGCAAAGTTGCAGGCATTGAGTGTATGATAGTTGTCAATGATGCGACTGTTAAGGGGGGAACCTATTACCCGCTGACAGTCAAAAAACATCTACGCGCTCAGGAAATAGCCAAAACCAATCATCTTCCTTGCATTTATCTTGTTGATTCAGGAGGCGCTTTTCTGCCCCTTCAAGATGAAGTGTTTCCAGACCGAGACCATTTTGGTCGTATTTTTTATAACCAAGCCACTTTATCAGCCGCTAATATCCCACAAATTGCAGTAGTCATGGGTTCTTGTACTGCTGGAGGAGCTTACGTCCCTGCTATGGCTGATGAATCAATTATGGTACGTAACCAGGCAACGATTTTTTTAGGCGGCCCGCCTTTGGTCAAAGCCGCCACAGGAGAAATTATCAGTGCCGAAGAACTGGGCGGAGCAGATGTTCATTGCCGGCATTCCGGTGTCGCTGATCATTATGCCGAAAACGATGCCCATGCCCTTCATCTGGCACGCATTGCGGTAAGCCATTTAAATCGTCAAAAGCCTGACGGACTTTGTCGCATTCCAAGCCGCGAACCAGTTTATGATCCTGGCGAGCTTAACGGTATTGTGCCTGCTGATCCGCGCAAACCCTATGATATTCGTGAGATCATAGCCCGTATCGTTGACGGTTCGGAACTGGATGAGTTCAAAACGCTTTATGGCACAACGCTGGTTTGCGGCTTTGCCCATTTATATGGTTACCCTGTTGGTATCGTGGCTAATAATGGAATATTGTTTGGTGAAAGTGCCCTTAAAGGTGCCCATTTTATTGAGCTATGCGCCCAGCGGAAAATACCCTTATTATTTTTACAAAATATCACCGGATTCATGGTAGGCAGCAAATATGAGGCAGCGGGTATTGCCAAGCATGGAGCCAAAATGGTCACTGCGGTGGCCAATGCCAATGTCCCTAAATTTACGGTCATTGTTGGCGGTAGCTTTGGTGCAGGAAATTATGCCATGTGTGGCCGTGCTTATAGCCCTCGTTTTTTATGGTCATGGCCAAATGCCCGCATCTCGGTGATGGGTGGTGAACAAGCAGCCAACGTACTGGCTCAAATTAATCGTGATAAACATGCCAAAGCAGGAACCAGCTGGACAGCTGAAGAAGAGCTGGCATTTAAGACAAGTCTTCATGCTCAATATGAAGCCCAGGGAAATCCCTACTATGCCAGTGCCAGACTTTGGGATGATGGCGTCATTGCACCTCAAGATACAAGAAGAATCCTTGGCTTAAGCTTATCAGCCGCTTTGAATGCACCGATTGAATCCACCCGGTTTGGCGTATTCCGCATGTAATACAATGAGTCACAGGAAAGGAATATAAAAACGAGCTGGGAAATAAAATTGCAGTCCCGGAATTGCTAACAAGAAGGCTTAAGGGAGAAATAGTGAGCGATATATTAAGCGATCTTCATAATAATATTTTCATTGTCACGCTAAACCGCCTTGGCAAACATAATGCATTTGACGACAATATGCTTGAGCAATTGCAGCTTAAGCTTGAAGAAGCGATAAACCATCCTCAAACACGTGTCATTCTATTGAAAGCAAACGGACGTAATTTTTCTGCAGGCGCTGATTTAACCTGGATGCAGCGAATGGCAGCATTCAGCGAAGAGGAAAATCTTCAGGATGCAATGGTACTAGCGCGGGTGATGTTTACTTTGCATAAAAGTCCAAAGCCAACTATCGCCGCAGTCCATGGCGCTGCTTTTGGAGGCGGCGCGGGTCTTGCAGCGGCTTGTGATATCACCATTGCTGCAGACGATGCGCAATTCTGCTTTTCAGAGGTGAAGTTAGGCTTAATTCCTGCTGTCATTAGCCCTTATGTGGTAAAAGCAATTGGTGAGCGAGCAGCCAAATGGCTATTTATGACAGCTGAAACATTTAATACTGAAAAAGCCAAGCAGCTGGGTTTAGTACAACATTCTATCGAAAAAGACAAACTGCTCGAATTCAGCCTAAGTTACGCAGAACAAATAGTCCAGCGAGCCCCCCAGGCCATCAGTGACTGTAAAACGCTGGTAGATAAAATCAGTAATAAAGAAATTGATGAACAATTGCTAAAGGATACCGCAACCCTGATTGCCAAAAAACGCGTTTCCGCGGAAGGCCAGCAAGGATTGCAGGCTTTTTTAAAAAAAGAAACCCCCAACTGGAATTAATACCTCATGTTTAACAAGATTCTCATTGCTAATCGTGGTGAAATTGCCTGCCGCATCATACGAACCTGTCGGCAAATGGGTATTCATACCGTTGCAGTCTACTCGACTGTAGATAAAAACAGTCAACATGTAAGAGAAGCAGACTCTGCCTTCTGGGTCGGTGAGGCAGCCGCCAAATCAAGCTATCTGAACATCGACTCAATTATTGCTGCAGCCCTTGCCAGCGGCGCGGAGGCTATCCACCCAGGCTATGGTTTCCTGTCAGAAAACCCCTCCTTTGCCAAAGCCTGTGAAAAAGCAGGTATTATTTTTATTGGTCCTTCTGTTTTAGCGATGGAAGCAATGGCATCAAAGCAGTTAGCCAAACAACTTCTTGAAAAAACGGCTGTTCCTCTTACTCCAGGTTATCATGGTAATGAACAGAGCGATGCCCGTTTATTGGATGAAGCCCGCCGCATTGGTTTTCCCGTTTTATTAAAAGCAGCCAGTGGCGGTGGCGGGAAAGGTATGCGTGCTGTACATCAGGAAGCTGATTTTTCTCAAGCATTAGCTGGTGCCCGTCGTGAAGCAATGGCAAGCTTCGCTGATGATACGATGTTAATAGAAAAACTAATCACCAATCCCCGCCACGTTGAAGTGCAGGTTATGGCGGATAATCATGGCCAGGTTGTCCATCTCTTTGAGCGTGATTGCTCCATCCAACGCCGCCATCAAAAAATTATTGAAGAAGCACCGGCCCCTCACCTATCTGATACTTTACGCCAGGGTTTAACAGAAGCAGCCTGTGAGGTTGCTCGTTCAATTGCCTATCGCGGTGCTGGGACAGTAGAATTTTTAGTTGATGGGAAGGAACATTTTTATTTCATGGAAATGAATACCCGCTTGCAAGTCGAGCATCCTGTTACGGAAATGATAACCGGCCTTGATTTGGTAGCCTGGCAATTGAAAATTGCTGCCAACGAACCTTTACCTTTGCTTCAGGAGCAAATTAAAACACAGGGGCATGCCATCGAATGCCGTATCTACGCTGAAGATCCTAACCAGGGCTTTATTCCTTCCATAGGCAAACTGGATTTTTTAAAAGAGCCTCAGGGAGAAGGCATACGAATAGACAGCGGCGTTTATCCTAATGCCTCGATTACGATGTATTATGATCCGATGATTGCCAAACTAATCACCTGGGGTGAAAATCGAAATGAAGCGCTACAGCGCTTGCAGAGAGCATTAGAATGTTATGCCATTGGCGGAGTAAAAACCAATATACCTTTTCTGCAAGCCATCTGTCGGCACCCTCGATTTGTCAATGCCGAACTCAGCACTGATTTTTTAACCCGGGAAACGATTCATCTTGCTGTCCCTGATAAATCTCTGGCACTGCTGATGGCAGCCAGTTATGATTACTTAAGCCTCGTCAACCAGAAAAAAGACCCTTTAGAGCAAAGCAGTTTTGCATGGCAAATGCATTTATCCAGCCATTGGCATTGGCGCTATGTTATTGAAGGTAAGCAAGAGAACGTCGAAATTCATCCTCTTGGAAAGGATACTTTCAAAATAAGCATGGAAAGCGAGGAGTTTGTTTTGCATGCTCAACTGCTTGGCGAAAAATTAGTGATTGACGATGGCCGTCAAACGCGGTTTGCTCTGGTTGATAATCAAGCACAGAGTATCAGGCTTCATTTAAAAGAGGGACCTGTTTCAATTGAACGTTTTAGCTGGCAAAACCTTGCCTCTGAAGCTGCAAAAAAAGGCCAACTAACGGCTCCCATGCCAGCTACTATCGTCGCAATCCTGAAAAATAAGGGTGACAAAGTTAAAGAGGGGGAAAGCCTTATCGTCCTTGAAGCAATGAAAATGGAGCACACTATTCATGCTCCTGAAGATGGGGTATTGGCTGAATTATTTTATGAGGTAGGATCGCAAGTCAATGAAGGGGCTGAGTTATTGGCACTGAAAACAGATCAGGGATAACCATGAACTATCCGCAAAAAGTTACCATAGTGGAGGTAGGGCCTCGCGATGGGCTACAGAATGAAGCCTCTTTTGTAGCAACAGAGACCAAGATTGAATTAATCAATTTACTCAGCCAAAGCGGCCTGCGGCATATTGAAGTAACCAGCTTTGTTTCAGCAAAAGCGATTCCCCAACTCGCTGACAATGAAAGCGTATTTACCTCTATCAATAAACCGCAGGCGATTCATTTTTCAGCGCTGGTTCCTAATGAAAGAGGAATGCTGAGAGCCCTGGAGGCTGGTGTTAAACAAATTGCCGTATTCACCGCAGCCAGTGAATCATTCAATCAGCGTAATATTAACTGCTCCATTGCTGAAAGCATCAGACGGTTTGAGCCTGTTATTGCTTTAGCAAAAACCAATAATATTTCGGTAAGAGCCTATATCTCCTGTGTGCTCGGTTGTCCCTATGAGGGTGAAATAGCGCCACAACAAGTCGCCAAAGTCGCTCGTGACCTGCTATCGTTAGGGGCTGATGAAATATGTCTGGGGGATACCATTGGTGTAGGGACCCCAAAACAAACAACCACTGTGATTCATGAAATCCTGGAGTTCCTTCCCCTCCGACAGTTAGCCATGCACTTTCATGATACCTATGGTCAGGCAGTTGCGAACATTTATGCCTCGCTTCAATGTGGTGTCAGCCGCTTTGACAGTGCCGTGGCAGGACTTGGGGGCTGTCCTTATGCTCGTGGTGCAACAGGCAACGTAGCGACTGAAGATGTCTTATACCTGATGCATGGTCTTGGCATAGAAACTGGTGTAGATATTTTCAAAATAGTGGTTGCCGGGGATATGATCTGTAAGGCACTAGGAAAAAAAAACCAGTCGAAAGTTGCTAATGCGCTGCTGGCAAATCAGGAGTACCCTTAATATTTCTCATTGGGGTGCGATTTTAAGTACCGTTTTTTCTTGAAAATTGCAGGCTGATGGAGCGCCAGAAAAACCCGGGATCGGAGCTTGATAATAAACTCATGTCCTTTGATCGCTGGCGCTCCATCCAGCCTGCCATCAATATTAACACCAACCACAATTTTAATCGCACCCTTCTCATTGATAAACTATTCTTGTTTTCTAATAACAGTGATATCTTTTGGCATTCTTTTAAAACAGAGTCCACAAATGACTGCTTTCAAAATAGGTTTGGTTCAACAGAAATGGCATGACAATCCCCAGCAACACCAAGCGCGCCTTGCCGAAGGCATTTTAACTGCCGCAAAGCAAGGTGCCCAATTGGTTTGCCTGCAGGAATTAACCTTATCCCCCTACTTTTGTACACGGCATGACGTAGACAGCAGCCCTTACAAAGAAGAAATTAATACAGGGCCTACCGCACGTTTCGTCAGTGCAATGGCAAAACAGGCAAATATCAGCATTACCGCCTCCTTATTTGAAAAGGCAGGGTACAACACCGCAGTGGCCTTTAACGAATTCGGCGAATTGGTTGCCGTCACCCGGAAACAACATATTCCCAGCGGGGAAAAATACCATGAGAACTATTATTTTAAACCCGGAGATTCCAATTACCCTGTCCATGATCTTGCCGGGCATCGATTTGGCCTGCCGACTTGTTATGACCAATGGTTTCCTGAACTATCGCGCATTTACGGTTTAAAAGGCGCTGAAGTCATTATTTACCCCACTGCCATTGGTGCAGAACCGACAGCACCTGGTTTCGATAGCCAACCAATGTGGCAAAAAGTAATGGTTGCCCAGGGGATTATGGCCAACACGTTTATGGTCGCGGTCAACCGTATTGGCTGCGAGGACGGTCTTGAATTTTACGGCAGTAGTTTTATCAGTACCCCAATGGGAGAAATTTTAGCCCAGGCACCACGCAATGAGCCTGCCGTATTAGTGGCAGAGTTAGATTTTAATCAACGTGAATTATGGGGACGCCTTTTCCCATTTGCCTGTCAGCGAGAACCAGATACTTATCAGGAGCTGCTAAACCCCCGGGATGCCAGGATAGGAATAACTAATGAATAACAACGCGTTGGCGGAAGAGAATTTATACAACATCAGTAACTGGGGTGAAGGCTATTTTACGATTAATGCTCAAGGCAATATAGAGGTTAACAAGAGCCTGGATGAATTTGACGGGGTTGAGTTACAGGCAATAGTCAACGCTGCCAGTCGGGCAGGCTTACAATTGCCCTTGCTGATTCGCTTTACCGATATCCTTCATGATCGGGTCATCAGGCTAAATGAAGCATTTAATCAGGCGATTCTCGAAAATGATTATCGCGGTACTTACAAGCTTGTCTACCCTATCAAGGTGAATCAGGAATCCAGTGTAGTGCGCGAACTTCTGAAAGCGCCTCAATATTCCGTTGGTCTGGAAGCCGGCAGCAAACCCGAACTTATGGCCGTAATAGGACTGCTGGGACAAATTCCATCAACCATCGTATGCAATGGTTATAAAGATAGCTGCTACATTCGCACAGCCCTTATCGCACAACAGATGGGACATGAGGTATTTATTGTCATTGAAAAGCGCTCCGAACTGGATATTATTCTTAGGGAATCGACGCGCTTGGGCATAAAGCCTAAACTGGGTGTGCGCATTCGCCTAGTTACCCAAGGAGCAGGCAAGTGGGAAAATACCGGCGGAGCAAAATCCAAATTTGGCTTAAATGCCGAACAGGTTCTTGATTTAATAACACAATTAAAAGCCAATAATTCACTTGACTGCCTGCAATTGATGCATTGTCATTTAGGTTCCCAGATTGCCAATATCCATGATATCCGTCATTGTATGCAGGAAGTTGGCCGCTACTATATTGAATTAAGACGTCTGCAAGCACCTGTAACCACAATTGATGTGGGGGGGGGACTGGCAGTAGATTATGAAGGCACGCATACTTCAACCGACTGTTCAATGAATTACTCCATCAAAGAGTATGCAACTCATATTCTATTAGCTCTTCGCCCCTTATGTGAAGAAGCCAACATGCCCGAACCCAACCTGATTTCTGAATCGGGACGGGCATTAACAGCACACCATGCCGTGCTGGTTACCAATATCACCGATGTGGAACTGATTAAGAAAACAGGCGAGCTACCTCCTATCGAGGTAGACGATTCGCATGTGTTTCGTGATATCTGGGATACCTACCAATCGGTTTCTGAAAATTCACCCAATGAAATTTTTAATTATGCGACCCATGCTTTGGAAGAGGCGCATTCCATGTTTAAACATGGTGTCATTTCGTTGCGGGAAAAAGCGAAAGTAGAGCAGTTTTTTACCGCGATCTGTTTTGCAATCCAGCAACGTCTGGATGAAAATAATCCTGGTGATAATGAGCTTCTGACCATGATTAATGAACGTATGGCCGCAAAAATATTCTGCAACCTTTCCTTTTTCCAATCCTTGCCGGATGCCTGGGCAATCGGGCAAATATTCCCGGTAGTACCCATTACCCACCTTACTGACAAGCCAACCATGCATAGCGTACTTCAGGATTTAACCTGCGACTCGGATGGTACCATTAAAAAATATACCGGCAGTGTCTGTATCAACTCCACCTTGATGTTGCCACCTTATAATGCGACAAATCCTTATGCGATAGCCTTCTTTCTGGTTGGAGCTTACCAAGAGATTCTTGGCAATTTGCATAATCTCTTCGGTGATACGAACTCCCTCGATGTAAAACTGACGGGGAATGGTCAATTTGAAATCACAGATTTAATCAGCGGTGACACGGTAACGAATGTATTAAATTATGCCCATTTTGATACCAAACGATTGTTACTATCCTATGAAAAGCAGTTAATTCATGCTGATTTGCCAGAAGAAAAAATTCAAACTTATCTCGATGAACTGCGAAGTATTTTTTCTCAATTAACCTATCTTGGCAGTAATAAAAAAGGATAATTACCATGATAACCCCCAAGCAAGCCGGTTTTCACATGCCCCCCGAATGGCATCCTCACGCGGGCTGCTGGATGGCCTGGCCCTGCCATGCAAAGACATGGGCAGCCATCGGCCTTCAACGGGCACGTCAGGCTTATGCAAGGGTGGCGCAGGCAATTGCCCAGTATGAGCCGGTCACCATGCTGGTCAATCCTGGTGATGAAGAATCAGCAAAACAACTCTGCGGTCAAAAAATAGACCTGATGAGTTTGCCTATCAATGACTCATGGACAAGAGACACAGGGGCTACTTTCCTGTTGAATAAGAAAAGCGAATTGGCCGGCGTTGATTGGATTCATAATGCCTGGGGGGAGAATTACCAGGATTATTTCCTCGATAATCAAATCGCTTCTGCGATTATAAAAAAAACGAATGCCCATTATTTTAAAGCACCTCTGGTCATGGAAGGCGGCTCCTTTCATGTTGATGGCGAAGGAACCGTTCTCACCAGCCGTGAATGCCTGCTTAATCCCAACCGCAATCCCCAGTTGTCACAAACTGAAATTGAACGCTATCTTTGCGACTACCTGGGAGCAGAAAAAATCATTTGGTTAAATAAAGGGTTAACAGGTGATGAAACGGATGGACACATCGATGAAATAGCATGCTTTATTGCCCCAGGAAAAGTATTAGCCCTGATTACTTCTGATAAGCAGGATGCCAATTACCCAATTCTCAATGAAAACCTGGAACGATTAAAAACAGCAACTGATGCCAGAGGAAGAGCCTTGGAAGTGTTTACTGTCGAGCAGCCGCCAGCAACCTGGCTTAATGATGAACGGTTGACCCTCTCCTATATCAATTTTTATCTGGCTAATAAAGGAGTAGTCATGCCAGCCTTTGGCCATCGACACTATGATGAAGCAGCCTACACGCTTTTTTGTCAATTATTTCCATCCTGCTCCATTACTCAAATAGAGGCCCTGGATATTTTTGCAGGCGGCGGGGGTATTCACTGTATTACCCAGCAACAACCGATATCAAATAGTTAAATTCGCCCTGAAACTTAGAACGAGAATTGAATTAGAAAAACCGCTCTTTTGAGTCATTACATTATTTTTTATCTCAAGTTATCATAAGTCTGAAACAGGGTAAGTTTTCTTAGGAAGAAATCAGATGAATACAGTGGTATGGCAGCCCAATGAGCCTAAAGCGAGCAGAATGTGGGAGTTTATGTGTTTTGTGGCGCAAACACATAAGCAAGAATTAAACGACTATCAGCAACTATATGATTGGTCAATCGAGCAGCCCGCCCTTTTTTGGCAAGCGCTCTGTGAATATTTCGATTTTACTTTTGATACTCCGGCTCATGAAATTCTCAATCATTATGAACATATGATGGATGCACGCTGGTTTTCAGGCGCCCGCTTTAATTTCGCTGAGAAACTGCTTCGTCGCCGAGACAATCATCCAGCCCTAATCAGTGTCAATGAAGAAGGAGAAAAAGAAGTTCTAACTTATCAGGCACTCTACCATGAAGTAGCTCGCTGTGCTGCCGGACTAAGGGAGGCTGGCGTAAACACCGGCGATCGGGTTGCCGCAATCATGCCCAATGTGGCTTGTACGATTATTGCCATGCTGGCTACAACATCAATAGGTGCCATTTGGTCTTCCTGCTCTCCAGATTTCGGCGCACAAGCTGCAATCGACCGCTTGGGACAAATAGAACCTAAAGTATTATTTGTTTGCGATGGCCATCAATATTTAGGCAAAAAACACGATGCCAGCAGCAAAATTTTAGAAGTTAGCCAGGCAATGCCTTCGCTGACTCAGGTGGTGATTTGCCCAATTATTAATAATCAAGTCAACCTAAACCACATCCCCCATGCAATCAGTTGGAGCAGTTTTCTCAAACCCGCGCAACATTGTGAGTTTGCAAGCCTTCCTTTTGCGCATCCTGTGTATATTCTCTTTTCCTCAGGAACCACAGGCCAACCTAAATGTATCGTTCACGGGGCAGGGGGCACATTACTGCAACATATCAAAGAACTTGGCTTGCATACCGATATTCAGCCTTATGATAACCTCTTCTTCTATACAACCTGCGGCTGGATGATGTGGAATTGGATGGTTTCTGTTCTGGCTTTAGGCGCTACCCTGACGCTTTATGAAGGAGCACCTGTCTACCCTGACGCGAACCGTTTGTTTCAATTGATTGAGGAAGAAAAAGTCACTGTTTTTGGAACCAGCGCCAAATTTATATCCGCTGTGGAAAAAGCAGGCGCCAGCCCACGGCACCAATTTTCATTAAAAAGCCTGCGTACCATTCTGTCAACAGGCTCCCCGCTACTTCCCAAAAACTATGACTTCGTATATCAGGAAATAAAATCTGAGGTACAGCTCAGCTCTATTTCGGGCGGTACTGATATTGTTTCCTGCTTTGCTTTAGGTAACCCGCTTCTACCCGTTTATCGTGGAGAACTGCAATCCTTTGGCTTAGGTGTGGCTGTCAATGTGTTTGATGAGCAGGGAAATCCCATCCGCCAACAACAAGGTGAGCTGGTCTGCACAAAGCCCTTCCCTTCCATGCCGATTTATTTCTGGAAAGATGACGATAAAAAAGCGTACAGGCATGCCTATTTTGAACGTTTTGACAAGGTCTGGGCTCATGGTGATTTTGCCGAAATAACGAAACATAATGGCCTTATTATCTACGGCCGCTCAGACGCCGTCCTTAATCCAGGAGGGGTTCGCATAGGTACCGCAGAAATTTACCGGCAGGTGGAGAAAATTCCGGATATTTTAGACAGTGTTGTTATCGGGCAGCACTGGCAGGAAGATGTCCGTGTCGTATTGTTTGTCAAGCTAAAAGAAGGTATAGAGCTTGATGAGGCACTCATCAACACCATACGCCAGACTATTCGCCATAATGCCTCCCCGCGCCATGTTCCAGCTAAAATATTGCAGGTTCCTGACATTCCGCGCACATTGAGTGGTAAAACAGTAGAAATTGCGGTGCGTCAGGCAGTTCATGGTCGCCCCATCAATAATCTGCAATCTTTGGCAAACCCTGAAACCCTGAAGTATTTTAAAAACCTTAAGGAGTTGGAGACATAAATCTGATACTGTTATTTGTTATCGATGCTCGATTATAGCCCTTATAATTTATAGGTATTAACATGGAAAAGAAAAACAAACATTTCTGGATAAACAAAATATTGGCTAGTCTGTTATCCTGGTTGATGGTATCAATGGCGCATGCAGGTGGGCCATTGTGGACGATAACACCTGCGCCAGGAAGCAATCCCACCCAGACGGTACCCGAAAACCGTACAGCCACTATTCAATATATCATTCAAAACCAGTCCCAAAAACCTAAAAAACTGGTGATCCAAACCATGCCGGGTATCGTGCAAACCACGTCCTGTCAACTCGCTCCGAAAGGACAAGTGAACAGCAGTTGCACGCTGAATCTTTCAATCACAGGAAGCGCCCTGCCCAAAGACGGGATTCATGGCGGCCCCAGAGTCTGCCTGGCAAACGCGGATGGCAGCCCCAATCCCAACCAATGCTATCAGCCCAGTAGCGCCAATAGTTTAAACATTAGCCGTGGGCCTGCTGTCGGTGTCATGATCACAGCCAGCCCATCCAGCTTAAATTTTGTCGCCGGAAATAATGGATTAGTCACTATAACCAATAGTGCTACATCGCCAGAGCCTGCAAATAATATAGCAGCCAGTATCCCTGGCGGCAGCAACATCAGCGTCCAAAGCACAACTTGCGGTGCAAGCCTTGCAATTGGGGCAAGCTGCACGATTACCTTTACCTCACCTGCAGTAGAAGGGCCTACCAATATCACTATTCATGGCAGTAATACCAATACCGCCAATGTTGCAATAACGGTAACAGCAGTCCCTATGGCGACGATAAACGTCAATCCGACAACATTGTCATTTACCGCAAACTCCACAGGCGAGGTGACAGTCACCAATGATCCAGGCTCTCCTTTTGCAGCAGATAATGTGGCGGCTACTATCCCTGGCGGCAGCAACATCAGCGTCCAAAGCACAACTTGCGGTGCAAGCCTTGCAGTTGGGGCAAGTTGCACGATTACTTTTACCTCACCTGCAGTAGAGGGGCCTACCAATATCACTATTCATGGCAGTAATACCAATACCGTCAATGTTGCAATAACGGTAACAGCGGTTCCCATGGCGACGATAAATGTCAATCCGACAACATTGTCATTTACCGCAAATTCCACAGGCGAGGTGACAGTCACCAATGATCCAGGCTCCCCGGTTGCAGCGGATAATGTCACAGCCACCATCCCTGGCGGCAGCAACATCAGCGTCCAAAGCACAACTTGCGGTGCAAGCCTTGCAGTTGGGGCAAGCTGTACAATTACCTTTACCTCACCTACAGTAGAAGGACCAACCACGATCCCTATTGAAGGGAATAACACCAATACGGTCAATGTGGACGTGACGGTTACCAGTCAACCACTGATTAGCATTACCGGCCCTGTGCAGCAAAGCCGGATAGTCACAGTATCAGGCGCCCAACTTAACCTGGAAGTCAGCAATGATGCTGGCAGTACAGCCAATGCCAATGGAGTTACAGTCAGTAATCAGGCAGCCTGCCCAGGTCTTCTGGTTGATGACAACGATTGCACAGCTGTTGCCCCGGGAGATTCCTGTACCCTGGTATTAACCTCCAATGATCCCTATGCGCCCTGTACCATCACTGTTAGCGGCAGCAACACCGGCAACAGCCCGCAGGCATTGATTGCTTTTAGAGCTGGCGGAGGGTTGGTATATGCTGTTGATGGTCTGGAGGTCAAAGTAATTGCTGAAGCCGATGAGGGAATCCTACCATGGGATTCAAGCAACGCTTGCAGTAATAATCCAAATGATTGCACCGATGTTGCTGCAACAGATTTAAATAATGGAGCAACCAATACCGCTAATATTGTTGCAGCGATATCCGGACAACCCGGTGTTACAGCGACCAACTACGCAGCCGGCGCCTGCAATGAAAGCATGAGAGAGGGCGAGACGGACTGGTATCTTCCTGCCCTAAATGAGTTAGGCACAGTATCTTCCGGACTATGTGCCAATGCCGTAATTCCCTGTAACTTTGGTAGCTTTTCATCTGCAGATTACTGGAGTTCGTCTCAGGATTTCTTTGATCCCAGCACTGGATTTAGCATTGAGTTTCCATCTGGCTTCACTGGTGGCTTCGATAAAAATACTCTTCTGTCAGTGCGCTGTTCACGGACGTTCATCTTTTAAACTCTTAGAGGAGAAGCCGTAAAGCTTGCTCCTTCTCCCGAAGCAGCAAGCTTTCTGAGCAAAATTATTATGTACATAATTAATCCATAGTGATAAAATATTTTCATTTCGCCTTAAGAGAAAATCACATGGTACAAACTGTTGTGTCTAATTTCCACAAAACTGCCACAGATAACAAGGCACCAATAACTGAGCAATGGAAAAAATTTAAGCAGCAGTTAAATGGCATCCCTACTGGTCAAATAGCCGTGATAAGTTTGCAAAGTCTAGATAAGAAAAAAATTGCTTTACCTGCGGATCAAATAGAGTCCTATATAAAGGATAACCCTGGCCTGGAAAAAACCGGGGATGGGCATACGGGGTTTGCTATGGCAAAAGCATTACATGCCCCCTTTGTTGTATTGCGCTCAGAGGGAAATCGCCGGGAAGCCAACCACGTCTTATCGGGTCATCTGAAAGACAATAGTTTAATTGTAATCACCGGTCATGGCAGCCCTAATGGCAATACAATTTCAGGCAATTATGTTGATGCATTCGATGACTCTTCAGAACATAAACCTAATCATCAGATCAGGCGCGAACCTGCGGAGATAGTTAGTTCGTCAATGGAAGCAGGTTTAAAAGCAGGAGAGCACATAACTATCTTGCTTAGCATTTGTTATGGCGCTTTAGGTACTACAGGTGCAGACAACAGTTTTGCGCACAAATTAGCCAGAGAATTTGCCAAACATGGGGTCAGCACGAGCATCATTGCGAGTGATAAACCCGTACGACGCTTCGGATACCAGGCGATAAAAGAAGGTCAGTTGCACTTTAATAGCACAACAGGTATGGACAAAAAAGACGTATGCCTGTTTTTTACGAAAGTGAATGAACCTGGCAACAATCCTGATATTGAGACGTTTAAGCCTGATGAAACAATTCAACTGTCAAGCAAAGGATTACAATTTATTGACCCATACCATCCAGAACCTGAGTGTGACAAAGAGCCAACTCAACAAGAACTATTGAAAGCCGGGCAAAGCCAAAACCTTCCTTCTGATAAACAAGCCCCCAAATCCGAGGCAGAACTAAATTTTTATTCTCAACTGAGATTACTGAAGAATAAAATAGGCGATTTGAGTGATCGGAAAGATAAAGCAAAGGAAAATTTTTGGTCTAATGAGAGTATAGCCAGCTACTTCAAACTTCACCAGCTTGAAGAGGCTTATCAGGCAGCAAAAACTCTTCATGAGAAATTAACCGAAAAAGGGAAATTTTTCTTTAATGATCCCACCCCTAAAAACTATCAAGTTTTTAAAGGACAATGTGAAGACCACATCAAATCTGCACGCATTCGTCTCGAAGAACACAGAGGCTGGTCAGAGTTCCTGGGTAATCTTGCCTTGGGAATAGCAACTTTGGGACTTGGGTTATTAGTAAAAGGAGCTATAAACCTGGCGAACAACCGCTCCTTCATTTTTTTCTGCAAGACAGACTCGGAAAGGAAATTAGATGGAATAATGGCAGCTATTGATTCAGCTTCCCCTTGAGAGTTAATGTAGGAATTAAAGCCACACAAGCGTATGGTTCCCTGCAAGGAAAACTCACGTCAGACAGGTTGGGCTGAACCCCGCCTGCCTTCAGGAGCCATTGACCGTACCCTTGACTTGTTAATCCTTAATACAATAAATTAGCAGCTTGCCTAATGGCTTGCATCAATGTATATTAACCCTGCGCCGATTTGAAATTCAGCTTGCGGGCGCTCAGTGAACACTGTAAATACGGCTAAAGCGGATGTCCCTCCCCTTTGCCCGCATGCTGCCACTCTTCAGGTTTTTATGTGATGATTGAATTAAACGGGTTAAACAAATCCTACGCAGCCACAGTTGCCTTGCGTAATGTTAATTTATTTATCCAGGAAGGTGAGATTTTTGGCATAATTGGCAGAAGTGGAGCCGGTAAATCAACCTTGCTACGCTGCATCAACTTACTTGAGTATCCCGACACAGGGGAAGTCATTATCGATAATGAAAATATCACCACACTTTCTGCCAGCCGCCTGCGTAAGGCACGTTATAAAATGGCGATGATTTTCCAACACTTTAATCTGTTAAGCTCTAAAACAGTCTATGACAACATAGCTCTTCCCATGCAGATACAGGGGATACCTGAGCCAGATATCAAGGCTAAAATTGATGAGTTATTACCTTTAGTCGAGCTTGAGGAAAAAATAAATTTTTACCCGGCACAACTTAGCGGCGGCCAAAAGCAGCGCGTTGCAATAGCCCGTGCATTAAGCTGTTCGCCTAAAATCCTGCTTTGCGATGAGGCTACCTCCGCCCTGGATCCTGAAACCACAGGCTCCATCCTGGAATTACTTAAAAAAATTAATGACCTCTATGGAATTACAATTGTACTAATCACCCACGAGATGGAGGTAGTAAAGCGAATCTGTCATCGATTGGCGGTTATGGAGGCTGGAGAAATTACCGAAACAACAGCCTTATCCAATGTTCTGAATAAAAAAGACAGTCAGGCCCGCAGCATGCTCTATAGCCAACTAAGCCCCAAATTACCTGCATGCCTGAACCATAGCTTATCACCTATACCCAATAACAAACCATTGTTACGCCTGCTATTTCAGGGCGAGAATGCGACCGTCCCTTTTATCAGCCAAGCCAGTCGAGAGTTGAATCTGGACATTAATATTCTACTCGCCAATATCGATCGGTTTGATATGATCACATGCGGCGTACTGATCGTTGAATTATCAGCAGACAGTACGTTGTTGGACTTGTTTATCAAGCGTTGTGAAAAATCCAATTTAACCGTGGAGATTCTAGGTTATGTCACTGACGATGCTTTATGATTTATTAATAGCCAGCGGTGAAACCCTATATATGGTTATCGCCAGTACCCTATTTGCCGTTTTACTGGGTTTACCGCTAGGTACCCTTCTTTTTACCAATAATAAGATAAAGCCGTACCCTGGCATCAGTCGCTTAATCTCTGGCTTTATTAACATTACCCGCTCCATCCCCTTTATTATCTTGCTGGTAGCGCTCATCCCCTTTACCCGTCTGCTGGTAGGCACATCCATTGGTATTCACGCCGCCATGGTTCCCCTCACTCTGGGAGCAACGCCCTTTTTTGCCCGTCTGGTCGATAATGTTTACCAGGGAATCCCTAATGGCTTAATTGAAGCTGGATTTTCTATGGGCAGCAATACCTGGCAAATGATCCGCCATATTTTATTACCTGAGGCTTTCCCGGCTTTGATACAGGCAACCACTGTCACTGCTATCACTTTGGTTAATTATTCTGCTATGGCCGGTACCGTTGGGGGCGGGGGGTTAGGCGATCTGGCAATTCGTTATGGTTATCAGCGATTTAACCTGATGGTAATGCTTGCCACAATCGTGGTGCTTATTGTTATCGTGCAATTACTGCAAATGGGCGGCGATCGCCTCGCACAGCGCTTCTCGCATACTTAATAAAGGAGACAATAATTAATGCGTATTCTTAGCTTGTTTATATTCATTATCAGCCTGGTTGCTTGCAGCAAACCTTCGCCAAATACCTTAACTATTGGCACAATTGCAGGCCCTGAGACTGACTTGGTTGAAGTGGCCAAAGAAGTAGCCAGCAAACAATACGGGTTGGAAATCAAAATCGTAGAATTTAATGATTATAATCTGCCAAACGAAGCATTGGACGATGGCAGTCTGGATGCGAATGTATATCAACATTTACCTTATCTGCAAGCAGCAGTGAAAGCTCACCATTACAATATCGAACCTATAGGCAAAACCTTTGTCTTCCCTGCCGCTATTTATTCAGCCAGGTACAAGTCGCTATCTCAACTACCCGATAAGGCTATCATCGCCATACCCAACGATCCCAGTAATGAAGCACGAGCCTTGTTGCTCCTGAAGAAGGCCGGGCTGATAAGCTTGAAAACCAAAGACGCCTCTTCGGTTGCTGATATTGCCGCCAATCCAAAGCACCTCTATATCAAAGAACTGGATGCCGCCCAGCTGCCAAGGGTTTTAGCAGACGTTGATGCAGCCGTTATTAATACCACCTTTGCAATTCCTGCAGGCTTAAGCCCCTCTCGCGATGCAATTTATATGGAAAGCAAGGATTCCCCTTATGCTAATTTAATCGTTATTCGTAAGAACAGTAATAAAAAGCCCCAGCTTGAGCAATTTGTCAAGGCGTTTAATTCACAGGAAGTTAAAGACAAAGCTAAAGAGCTATTTGGCGATGCAGCTATACCAGCCTGGTAGAGTCAAATACCCTATAGGTTGTTAACCTGTCATAGTGGTTAACAACCTAACAATTCCTGATAAAATAAACAGCAATATTTATAATATACATTTTTGCAGGTGAGCCCATGCCAATTAAAACGAAACTTTCTACTATCCACCAAATGGCATTATTGGTGAATTCTATGGAAAATTCTTTTGGACTATTAGCAAGAATGCTTGAGGTTGATGAAAAAGAATTAGAAATTTCTCTATCAAGATACCTTAAGGTAGAAGATAAAAATCAAATATTAATAAACTTGTGTAAAAGAAACGAGGCTTCGTTTGGTAAAGAATATAAGTGGCCACTACAAACAATCCTTCTTCGTCGTTTGACTTTTTCAGATGTTCATCATGCGTTTACAGGGGATAAGCGAGTAAATAAAGCCAGTACTTTGCTTGGTGTATGCCCAAGCTCGTTAACGGATCAGCTGAAAAAATATAACTTACAAGCAAATAATTTAGCAAGGATGAGTATTGCTGAGGCCAGAGCCGAATTTAAAGGGGATTATGATAAGGCACTGAAATCCCGACGTAATCAATCTGTCAATTTAGCCAGGAAACCTAAATCCAAGAGTAAAGTATTTTCCTCACCGTTACATAAAATCAGCCATCCAGAGAAAAATCCAGCAGCTGGGGTGAAGAGAAGAAAGGTAGTCACTGAGGATTTACCTCCATTCCCACCAATAGAAAATTTCAATAGCTTGTACAATTTTCTTGATACCCTGACCTCTCAAGACCCCGCTTCAAATTCTAAAATCATGCAAATAAAGGATACCGATGGCCTGTGCGATTTTCTTGATACCCTGACCTCTCAAAAGACTGCTTCAAATATTGAACAGACTAAAGAGCCTGCTAAAAATCAAGCTTTTCCTTCCGCCTGGTTTCAATTTTTTCCACCCCCATCCCCGATATCTATCAGTGAAGAAGAGAAAACCCCAACTGAAACTAATGGGCCGGGCTAATCTCATTTCAGAAGCCCGTAAAAAACTTGTGCGGCATAAAAAATGTTGTCGTTTTGTTTTAAATTTGCTTAATTATAACGTAAGAATTTAATGTTATAATTTATCTAACCGGTTTTAAAGGGGGAACGTTATGTCGTCTCTTTGGGATAGACCCATATTGCGTAGTTTCAGAACATCTAAAGATATTAATAAATATTTTAGCCATGAAGCACAGGAAAAATTCTTTGCTGATTATCGAAAAAGTGTAAACCTCGATAAGGGGCTTTCTGGTACCCAGAGCTTTGAAACCTATAACCAGAATCGTATTTCAGCTATGAATGGTTTTTCTTCCCTAAAGGACGACAAGGGCAATGCTGTTCTCAAAGCACCCGATGGCACCTCTTTTGCCGATGCCTTTAAACCATCAACAACTGATTCAGAGCAAATAAAAAACTCGAAAGAAGCGGTTGCCAATGCTTTGGAAAATGCATTAAAGGAAATTCCTGATACTCCAGGATCAGCTGCTTCTCCGGCAGTTCCTGGCACTGAAACTAAAAGAAAAGAGTATCAAAAAAACCTGGAAGTCATTAACAATGCATTAAAAAAGACGCCCCCCGAATTCGATCCTCATAAGATTGTTGGTTTTCTGCATATAACAAAAGCCGAAGCCGTTGACGCAATTAAAGCCCAACAGCAACATGAAAAAACCCAGCTGGCCGCATTATTTAAAGACCCTGAATTTACTAATAATTTAACAGCCAGTTTGGGAGTCAGCACTGATCCTGCCCAATCGAAAGTCGAGCTGGAAAAGATTAGGCAGGATATGACAAACGCATTGGAAAGCTCCCATCAAAAAAACCTGAAAGCGTTTGAGGATTCCTTTAATAAAAGTCTGGCTGATATCCACCGTGCCGCACAGCGGGAAAGGGATCGTATTACCTATCTGGCAGCCATGTATGAACACAATAAGGATATGCGGGCAGCAATAGAAAGAGAGGCCAGAAAGCACCCGGCAGATCCTGCCCCCAGCATTCAGTATAATATGGATAAAGGGAAAATTAGCTTAAGAAACGTTAAAGTAGAAAATTTGGATACCATCCAAACCATAACCGGTATGAAAGTAAACTATAGCGACGGCGAATTTTCTATTGGGTCAAGCAGAATAGAATTCCTTAAAAGTTTTTTCAGCCGCCATAAGCGAATGGAATATCAGGCTCAAAGTCTGGCCGAAGCAGTCAGAGCCTGTGGTCATGACAGTATTGAGATGAAAGCAAATCATGATCATGATCCCAAAAAAGCGGAAGAAGCAGGGCGAGTTATGTATGAGGCAGCGATTAACGCAGGCTTCGACCCCAAGAAAATCACCATCATCGTCAATGGTAAACAAATGAGCGATAAATATGATCCTAAAACGGGTGAAGTTACCACCCCTGGTGAATTATTCAAAGGGGAAAGTGCCCGTTATGCTCGTACACAACGCATAGCAAGCGAAATAAAACAATATAACGAAGCAGTATTCAAGCCAAGTGCCCAACAGCAGTCTGCTCTAAAGCAAGAGCTTAAGGGTATGCGCGAAAGCGCTAAGCCTGCACCAGCCCCACAACCTGGCAATACATTAGGTAACACTTGAAATTTCAATATTATTATGTCTAAAAAATTCCACTGTTTTTGACAGTGGAATTCTGTTATTGTCAAAAAAGCCCAAGTTGTTTTTTATGGAATTAAATACTCGGTACAGGGAGAAGACGATGGCTATTCGACGTTTTGATGACTTCGAGACAGAACTTGAAGATTACCTTGAATCACAAGACAGCGTCAATGAAACAGGCTTATGTACCAAACTGGAAAGGCGCCGGCGCATCGAAGAGCTTTTTGAGGAAAAACGCTTAAGAAAAGAGTTGGACGAATTTGATTTAATTTAATTACAATCTTTTGTTCCTGCTTCCCAAGTTCTCATAGCATACCGTTAAACGCCAATGCATCTGCATACTGGATAAAGTTCAGGAACAAAAGATCAATCGCCTCCCCTGTCCACAGGGATGTAAACATCAAAACGTACGGTTTTTCCCTCTATGGAAAAATCCGGAGGCAATAAAGGCTTGTACCCCTGGGGCCATTTAACTACCACTCTTTTGCTCACCCTTGCTTTTGCTAGTACTAAAAGCTCAAGGGAGTCATCTTGCCTGTCAATAAGCTTTTGTAATACCTGCATATCCTTCTTCACCAAAGCCGATTTTTGTCTCTCCGGATGCATGGGATCAATATAAATTACGTCAGGATAATCCTGGGGAGCCAGGTTGTGGAGAAAATCCAGAGCATTGCAAGGATGTAATTGCAACTGTAGTGACTTCTTTGAAGAGTCATCACGCCGCATCAATGCATCAGCAAGCAAAGCAGCCATGATTGGCTGTCGCTCCAACATGATCACTTCAGCGCCAAAACTTGCAAGCACTGCAGCATCACGCCCCCAACCTGCTGTAGCATCAATAATACGGAGTCCTTTCGTCGGCTTACACGCCCTGATGAGTCCTTGCTTTTTTCCTGCATCACGGCGTTTTTGCCAGGTTTGTCGTGAGAAATCCGCGTATAAAGGCGAAAACCCATTAATCTTGAGAACAACCCTGTCCGCTGTCACCAGCAGTCGATCTTTGGCCTGATTATCAAGTCTTAGCCCCAATTGCTTTGCAAGCTGTTGTGCTTTCCCAACCTGAGCGGCACTTTCATAACCAATCGCAATAGAATCATTCATGGTAAACCAGCAAGGAATCAATGCACTGCGCCAAAGAGGTAAATACAGGGACATGGGGATATTGCCGCAGGGCTTGCCTATCTGTCATCGGCGAAAGCACCATCATCGGTGTGGCGCCAACAGCCTCTGCTGCCTGGATGTCAGACACCCTGTCACCAACAAAAGGCACTCCCTCAAAAGAAGAACATCCCAAACGCTCAGCAAGGGCCTTTAGCATGCCAGGTTGGGGTTTTCGGCAAAGACAACCAGCATCCGGCAAGTGAACACAGTACTCAATAGCTTCAATCTCACCTCCTGCTGCCCTTACGGCTGACATCAATTTTTCATGAATTGCTGCAAGATCACGCTCAGTATAATAGCCTCTGGATACCCCGGACTGATTAGTAGCTACCCCTATACGATAGCCCGCCTTGGTCAGACGAACCAACGCATCAATGCTGCCAGGCAGAAGGATAAACTCATCAACCGATTTGATATAATGGAGAGAGTCCTGATTAATAACTCCATCCCTGTCCAGAAGAATAACCTTATTCATAAATTAAGCTGTAGTAAAGAAATATCTGCAACCCCTTGCAGCAGGGTTTGTAAGCGAATTAGCAACCGCAGCCGATTTGCTTTAAGCGCCTTGTCATCGACCATGACCATAACATGCTCAAAAAAAGCATCTACAGACTCTCGCATACTGGCTAATGTGGTCAGGGTATTCTTATAATCATTCGCTGCATAAAATGGCTCAACCGTTTTTTCAACCATACAAAGCTGCATAAAGAGCGATTTTTCAGCGTCCTCCACTAAAAGATTTTCATCAACAGGGCTGGTACTGTCTGTAAACTCAGACTGCTGCAATAAGTTATTGACGCGCTTGCAAGCTGCAGATAATGCAGCAGCCTCTGGTAAATGAATAAATTCCGCCAACGCCTTGATTCGCTTGTCAAAATCAAAAAGCCAATCCCACTGACGGGCACGCACTGCCTGGAATAATTCAGAATTAATTCCCTGGCCTTGATAATAAGATTGCATGCGCTCAAGAATAAAAGGCTGCAACTCAGCTATTGCAGGCTTATTATCAGGCAATTGCTCCCCATAGACTTTGAGTGTTTCAGTAATCAAGGTCGATAGATTAAACTGCGCAGAAGTTAAAATTAATAAACGCACAACAGCCAAAGCATGGCGGCGTAATTTAAATGGATCCTTCACCCCAGTCGGTTTTTGCCCAATAGCAAAAATCCCGGTTAAGGTGTCTATTCTGTCTGCCAACGATAACGCAAGCCCTAATTTAGAGGAGGGTAGTTTATCGCCTGCAAAACGAGGCATGTATTGTTCCCTTAAGGCAAGAGCTACTTCTTCAGATTCCCCATCATGAAGGGCATAATAATAGCCCATCAGCCCCTGAAGCTCGGGGAACTCACCTACCATTCCTGTCATTAAATCACATTTGGATAATTCTGCTGCCCGCTCTGCTTGCTGCTCATTTAAGGCAAATGGGGTACTTAACATGCTCATCAATGTCTGCATTCGCATTGCCTTATCCCGCAAACTGCCCAGTTTGGCTTGAAAAACAACGTTCTCGGTAGCAGCAATATGATGGCTTAGGGGTTGTTTTTTATCCAAATGGAAGAAAAAGGCAGCATCGCTTAACCTTGCACGCATTACTTTTTCGTTACCCGTTACTACCTGTCGGGGATTAGAACTGCTGATATTTGCTACGGTAATAAAATGTGGCAACAGGTTACCCGCCTTGTCTTGCAGGGCAAAGCATTTTTGATGTGACTGCATGGACGCAATCAATGCCTCAGGCGGAACGTCTAAAAATTCCTGCTCAAAATTGGCAACAAGGGCTTGCGGCCATTCAACAATAGAGGTCACTTCATCGACTAACTCATCCGGCATAATAGCCTGGGCATGATTCTCTGCAGCGAGTTTCTGCACCTGCTCTTTGATCAGTTCCCGCCGAGCTGCAAAATCCGCAACGACAAAAGCTTCCCGAAGCAAGGGTTCATAATCCTGAGCCTTATCAATCTCAATGGATTGCGGGTGGTGAAAGCGATGTCCGTAACTGTAACGGCCTGTCTTTACACCAAAGATATCTCCATCTATCAGCTCCTCACCCCATAACATAACAGCCCAATGGACAGGGCGAGCAAATTCTGCATCCCCGCTTCCCCAGCGCATTGGCTTGGCAATAGGCAAAGCATGCAGTGCCTGAAGAATAAAGGTTGGCAGAACCTCTTTTGTTTTGGCCCCTTCGCGGCAGGTTTCATAAATTAGCCATTCGCCCTTATCCGTTTTACTGATCTTAAGCTGTTCCAACGCAGCACCACAGGATTTGGCAAATCCTGACAGAGCGGGCGTAGGCTGACCTTCTGCAGTATAAGCGGCAGCTAATGCCGGACCACGACGAGATACAATTTGACTTGGTTGGTTTTCCTGCATATCGGTTATTAAAATAGCCAATCGCCTGGGTGTGGCAAAAGATTTTACCTTTCCATAACCAATTTCAGCCTTATCAAGCAGGGCCAGAAGATTACTTGTCAACGCTTCGGCTAAAGGCCAAACTGCTCCTGATGGAAGCTCTTCACATCCTAATTCAAATAAAAAATCATTCACCATTACACACCTTTCTGCATAGGAAAACCCAGCGCTTCACGCGCATTATAGTACGTCTGGGCCACTGCTCTGGATAATTGACGAACCCGCAGAATATACCGTTGTCTCTCAGTCACTGAAATAGCTCGCCTTGCGTCTAGTAAATTGAACGCATGCGAAGCTTTCATTACCATCTCATAAGCAGGCAAGGGAAGATCCAGGGCAACCAGCTTCTGCGCTTCTTCCTCATAATAATCAAATTGTCTAAACAGCACTTCCACATTGGCATACTCAAAATTATAAGCAGACATCTCTACTTCATTCTGGTGGAATACGTCACCATAGGTTACTGTCCCATAAGCGGTTTTACTCCAGGGTAATTCAAACAGATTATCCACCCCCAAAATAAACATCGCAATCCGTTCAAGACCGTAGGTTAGCTCGCCGGTAACCGGCTTGCATGTTAACCCGCCGACTTGTTGGAAATAGGTAAACTGGGATATTTCCATCCCATTTTGCCAGACCTCCCAACCCAATCCCCAGGCACCTAAAGTGGGTGATTCCCAGTTATCTTCAACAAAACGAATATCATCAGCCAGTGGGTCAACACCTAATGCACGAAGAGAGTCCAGGTATTTTTCCTGAATGTTCAGCGGTGAGGGTTTGAGCACTACCTGAAACTGATAATAATGCTGGACGCGGTTTGGATTTTCACCATAACGCCCATCGGTCGGTCGCCGGGAAGGCTGAACGTAAGCAGCCGACCAGGGTTCAGGGCCTATTGCACGCAAGAAGGTAGCAGGATGAAAAGTCCCAGCTCCAACTTCCATATCCAGAGGTTGCAATATCAGGCAACCTTGTTCTGCCCAAAATTGCTGTAGCGTTAAAATAATATCTTGGAATGTGCCAGGTTTTGCCATATTTTTCTCAAATCATGAATACTACCAGAAATGGTCAGATGGTAACATTTCTACAAAAAATCGAAACCCCATTTTCTTCCTGAACCTAACTTCCGATATTATTAAACCACAGTTCCGCTTACTATGGTTCCCGCGGTCAAACCGCGGGAATTCGAGTCATGGGGGGATAAAAAAGCGAATTAATTTATTAAAGCAACTATCTCAGTTATTCGAGAACTGGAACGATAAGTTTAAGCCTACAAGCATAAATGATTGTCTAGCTATTGGAGGACGCCTTCTTGATTAACTCCTGCAATACCTGCTCACTTGCTGCTCCAGGAATAAATGAAGGCGAAGCACCTTCTTTCAACTTGCCATTTGCAGTGGCAGCAACAATAAAGGCCGGAGTTCCCATTAAATGTAATTTTTCAGCCAGCTCACGATTAGCATTTAAAGCATCAGTAACGGTTTTGCTGTCCATGTCTGTTTTTAATTTGGTCATGTCCACGCCAACCGATTTAGCAACATCCATAACTAACTGTTCATTCAAACGCTTGTCTTGCTTGATTAAGGCTTCATGCATGGCTTGGTACTTTCCTTGCATTGCTGCTGCCAGTGCTGCTCTGGACGCTATATCAGAGCTTTTACCGAAAATAGGAAATTCCTTATATACTACCCGTAAATTAGAGTCTTTCTTAACCAATTCACTAATTACAGGTGCCATTTTTTTACAATGGATACACTGGTAATCAAAAAACTCAACCAGCGTGACACTTCCCTTTGGATTGCCAACTACAGTTAAACTGTCATCAAATAATTGGTTGGCATTTTCCTTAATTGCGACTTGTGCCTGTTGCTGCATAACCTGCTGTTGTTTTTGCTGCAGTGCCTGAGAGGCTTCCAGTAAAACCTCTGGGTTATTAACCAGGTAGTTATGGATTACTTTTTCTATTTCTTTTTTTTGTGCTTCAGACATCGCAGCTGAAGCATCAGCAGCCATAGCCAGCGGTGAAGCCATTGCTGTTATTAGTGAACCGGCAGTTAATAAAGTTTTTAATTTCACACCCTTCCCCTTAGTCGTTTATGAGTCAAACTTAACAACAGCAACGTAGCACCAGCGCTGACTAAATTCAATAGCTTTATCTAAAAAGAGCAATCTTCAAGAATAGTCAAATTGGCATAGGCCAATACCAGCCACTTCCTACCATGCTCTGAAAATTTTATCTGCACGCGGGTATGGGCACCACTTCCCTCGATTGCCAGGATGACTCCCTGGCCGAACTTGGCATGACTGACAGCCTGTCCTAATCTTAAACCTGATTTCTCCTGGGCGGAATCGGGTAACCGCTGTTGAGAAACTGCAGGCTGGAAACGCGCCTTAACACGTATTTCATCCAGCAATTCTGTGGGCAGCTCACGCAAAAACCGGGAAGGACGATGGTATTCTTCACGTCCATATTGGCGGCGTACTTCCGCATAAGACAAAATAAGTTTATCCATCGCCCGAGTCATTCCAACGTAGCAAAGCCTACGCTCTTCTTCAAGGCGACCAGGCTCTTCAATACTCTGTTTTGATGGAAATACACCTTCCTCCACCCCTGTTAAGAAAACCAAGGGAAACTCCAATCCTTTTGCGGCATGCAATGTCATTAAATGCACATAACGTTCATGCGCTTCAGCCTGCATCTCTCCGGCCTCCAAGGAAGCATGGGCAAGAAAAGCAACCAGTAAGGGCAGCTCTTCTTCTACACTATCCTGTTCATAACGAAACTGCTTGGCGGCATTCACCAATTCTTGCAGGTTATCCAGCCTGGACTGTGCTTTTTCCCCCTTGATTTTTGCAAAATGGGCATATAAGCCACTGGTTTTAATGACTTCATCAATCTGCTCATCCAGCGCCTTCTCAGCCGTTTCCAACTGTAATTTCTTAATCAGCTCAACAAAATTGGACAGTGCGGTTGCCGCTCGCTGGGGTAGAAGCTTGGCATTTAGTGAGCCTTCAGCTGCCTGCCACAAGGAAATCCCTTCTGTTTTAGCCAGATGCCTTAATTCTTCAAGAGTCTTCTCACCAATGCCTCGTGTAGGGAAATTGACGACTCTTTCAAAGGCCGTATCGTCATTCAGATTAGCCAGCAGGCGTAAATAAGCAAGGGAATCCTTGATTTCCGCACGCTCAAAAAACCGTACTCCGCCATAAATACGATAAGCAATGCCCGCCCGCAGCAAGGCTTCTTCAATCACCCGTGATTGAGCATTAGACCGGTAAAGGATAGCAATTTCATCGGCACTGCGATCCTGGTTGAGTTCCATTAAGATCCGCTCACTGATAAAACGAGCCTCGTCCAGTTCATTAAAAGCACTGTAAACAATGATCTTTTCACCACTGCCCCCTGCAGTCCACAAGTTCTTCCCCATTCGTGCATTATTATTGGCAATCAACGTATTGGCCGCTTCAAGGATTGTTGAGGTTGAGCGATAATTCTGCTCCAGACGAATAACCTGAGTACCCTTAAAATCCTGAGAAAACTGTTGAATGTTTTCCACCCTTGCCCCTCGCCAGCCATAAATTGATTGATCATCATCGCCTACAGCCATTACAGAAGCCTGCTCACCAGCAAGCAAACGAATCCATGCATACTGAATCGTGTTTGTATCCTGAAACTCATCAACCAAAATTGCCTGAAATCGCTGACGATAGTGGGCTAATAAATCGCAATTATCGCGTAATAATTCATGGGTACGCAGCAACAGTTCCGCAAAATCAATCACTCCCGCAGTCTGACATGCCCCCTCATAAGCCTTGTAAATTTCTACCCAGGTACGGGAAGGGCCATAGGGCATAACATGTACATGCTGAGCCCTTAACCCCTCATCTTTTTTATTGTTAATAAAGGCTTGCGCCTGTTTAACCGGCCACTGGTTTTCATCAAGGTTTAAGGAAGCCAAAACCCGTTTAATTACTCGAGCCTGATCCTCGCTGTCCAGAATGTGAAATTGTTCAGGCAGCCTGGCCTCCTGGTAATGACGCCGCAGCAAACGATGACACAAGCTATGAAACGTCCCTACCCACCACCCTGACAAGGGTGTTTCAAGCATTGCATTTAATCGTGTCTTCATCTCACCTGCAGCCTTGTTGGTGAAAGTAACCGCCAAAATAGAATGGGGAGAAAGATGCTCTTTCTCAATAAGCCAGGCAATACGGCTCACTAATACCCTGGTTTTACCGCTCCCGGCACCAGCGAGGACTAATGTATTCCCTAGCGGTGCAGTCACTGCTTCCCGCTGCTTTTCATTTAACCCGTCAAGCAATTTCATTGAATTTAAAACCTGTTAATTTAAATTTCCCGCATTATCTTAAATTTAGCAGCCAAAAACAAAATTTTAGCCATTGCTGGGTGCAATTAAACTGTGGTTGGTGTTAATTGCACCCTCCATTGCTATCCCAAAAGTATCGCTTCAGTTGCTATTCTTATGCAGGATAAGCTAAGCTGTTGTTGATTGAGAGGATAAATCTATTAAAATTTCAAGGAGGGTTATGCATTCCCTTTTTCCTGCCATCAAGCCCTATAATCAACATGAACTGCCGGTCAGTCCCCCTCATGTTCTTTATATTGAGGAAGTTGGCAATCCCAAAGGCAAGCCGGTAATCGTCTTGCATCATGGGCCTGGAGCCGCTATAACCCCTGACCTGCGGCGTTTTTTTAACCCGGAAGTTTACCGTATTATCCTTTTCGACCAACGAGGTTGCGGCCGCTCCAAACCTTACGCCGAGTTAATGGATAACACGACCCCTCATCTACTGGATGATATCGAAGCTATCCGAGATTACCTCGGTCTCACCCGCTTTGTCCTCTTTGGCAGCGGCTGGGGTTCACTCCTGGCACTGCTTTATGCCCAAATGTACCCACAGCAAATTGCAGCTTTATTATTAAACCAACTCTTTTTGGGCAGGAAAAAAGACATTGACTGGTTCTACCAGTCAGGCGCAAATCTTGTTTTCCCCGACTATTGGCAACATTTCATCAGTATAGTTCCCCCTGATGAACAACATGACATCATTGGCTACTATGCTCAATGCCTGCAGGATAACAACGAACTCGCCCGCATGGCAGCTGCTAAACACTGGGCTTTATGGCAGGCACATTGCAACAGCCTGCACCCCCACTTTAACCTTATCGACCAATACAGCGTACCGCATTTTGCATTGGCTCTTGCCAAGCTCGAATCCTATTACATCAGTAACCATTATTTTATTGAAGAAAACCAGGTCATTAATGAAGCTGATAAAATCAGGCATATTCCTGCTTATATTATTCATGGCCGTTACAATATGGTTTCGCCTCTTGGGGGTGCCTGGGATTTGCACCAGGTACTTAGCGCCTCCAATCTGAGAATAATTCGGGATGCCGGACATTCTGAGCTGGAGCCAGGGATTATTGATGCGTTGGTTACAGCCACTAAAGAAATTGCAAGGCAGGATTTGGATGTATGTTAATTGTAATCCAGCGGGTTCAGCAAGCCCATGTCACTATTAATGAACAAATCGCAGGTTCAATCTCTCAAGGGTTAGTTATCCTCTGTGGCTTTGAGAGTCATGATAATCAGCAAACCCTGATTCAGATGCTTAAGAAATGCCTTAATTATCGAGTTTTCAACGATAATCAAGGGAAAATGAACTTAAGCCTGAAGAATATCAACGGTGGTTTATTACTGGTACCACAATTTACCCTGGTTGCCGACACCAATAAAGGGTTACGTCCGAGTTTCTCCAAGGCAGCTCCGCCAAAGGCAGGTCAAGACTTGTTTCAACAACTGTTAACCCTTGCTCGTGAGAATCATCCGACTGTTGCAAGTGGACAATTTGGTGCCGACATGCAGGTTCACCTTTGTAATGATGGGCCAGTAACCTTTGTTTTTCAGTTTTAGACAGCCTGTGGCAGACCCAAACTTTGAGTTTCCAATGTACTCAAACTGGTGTAACATCATCTTAAAATAGCAAACAAAAATAAAAAAATCATGCGCTTAATTGCCATTCTTTCGAGCCTAATCAGTGCTTTAATGCTTGCTGCCTGTATGCATAAGGGAACCAATCCAGCTGATCCTTACGAGCCAATTAACCGTGAAATTTATAAATTTAATATGGCCGTTGATGCCACCATGCTGAAACCGGTCGCCAGAGTTTACAAAGCGGCAATACCTGCCCCGGTAAGAGCAGGTGTTAATAATGCCTACAATAATGTGGCCATGCTACCAACGGTAGCCAATGATCTTTTTCAGGCGGAATGGCGCTTCGCGATTAAAGACAGCTGGCGCTTTTTAATTAACTCAACCTTTGGCATAGCCGGTCTATTTGATGTTGCGGATCAACATTTTAGCCTACCGCCTCACTATAATGATATGGGGTTAACCTTTGCCAAATGGGGTGATAAGAAATCACCTTATATCGTCATTCCCCTGTTAGGCCCAAGCACCATCCGCGATGGCATGGGTATGATTTTTGATTACTCTATCTTTACGCCTTATTTTTATATTAGAAATGATGCAGTTATCTGGGGACTGGCAGGTTTGAGGTATGTTGATTTACGTTCACAGATGTTTGAAACAGAAGCCGTATTTGATCAGGCGTTGGATAAATATGCCTTTATGCGGGATGCCTACCTGCAGCATCGCAACTTCCGGATTACCGGAGAACAACAAGAGGATGGTTCACTGTATATCGATGAAGAAGACTTTGGCAATTACATTGATGATGATGACACTCCCCCTGTTAAAAATACCAAACCAACTAATGCCAGTATAAAAAATGCTTCACATAGCCCTGTATCAACCCGAAATCCCGCCTAACACAGGGAATATTATTCGTTTGTGCGCCAATAGCGGCGCACAGCTTCATCTTATCCATCCTTTAGGCTTTGCCATAGATGATAAGCGCATGCGTCGCGCAGGCCTGGATTACCATGAATGGGCTAATGTCATTCATTACGATAATGAAGCACATTTTATTGAGCAAAACCAAAAGCGGCGCATCTTTGCCTGCTCAACTAAAGGACAGAAAAATTACCATGAAGTAAGTTATCAGGATGAGGATATGTTGCTGTTTGGGCCAGAAACACGAGGCTTACCTGCTGATTTAAGAGAACGCTATACCGCGATTCGTATCCCTATGTGCCCGCATAGCCGCAGCCTTAATTTATCCAATTCAGTAGCGATTATTCTTTTTGAAGCCTGGAGACAACTGCAGTTTCATGGCATCTGACAACATACGTAGCCTTGATGAGCCTAGGCTCATCAAGGCTACGTCCTTTCATATACTAACTGCAACGAGCGAGGTCATTACTCTTTGTATCAGAACGCTAGGGTTTGTTGACAATTGGAGCCAGAGCCTACGTTCCGCGCTTTATGCGCGGAATCTAGTCTCAAACCTTGTCAAGAGGATGGTTAGTTTCGTGTAGTTTGAGTGGATCCCGCGCATAAAGCTTCCAATTGGCCCTAAGTTTTTATTGACAAAGCTCTTATAATGCTGTTTAAGAGCTTTTTTATTTTAATGGAGTAAGAAGTGCTTGGTACAGGAACAACA
>NZ_CAAAJC010000002.1 GCF_900640175.1 Legionella sp. W10-070
TTATTATTCATTTTGGCAGTTCTTTTAGTGATTTTTCGACGGCAAATCGTATTTCACTATAGAAACTGCCTTTTTTTCAACTAATTAGAAATTTCGTTCACGGAGCCTAGGAATTGCTGCAGAAATGTTCAAAAATGTTTTGTCAATAAAAACTTAGGGCCAATTGGAAGCATAAAGCGCGGGAAGTGGGCAGTTTAAGTTGAAATGTCAACAGACTCTAGTATCTCGTCAAGATTGAATTTTCGGGTTGGCGTCTGGGTTACGTTCAGATTTATGTGATTTTTTCCGAAAAAAGCACAGGACTAGCAGGGCTAATTCGAGCATTTTTTCGGAAAAAATCACGTAAAGATGAATGCAAGACAGGCGATCATACCCGAAAATTCAATCTTGACGAGATACTAGAGTCTATGAACCAACGATAAGCGGAGTGTAAAATGAAGATCAGTTTTATTGGCTTTGGCAATATGGCTAAAGCCATTGCCCAAAGTTTGATTAATCAGAAAGAGTATCAGCTTTTTGCATCATTCCCGTCAGCAATCCAGGGGATTAATGGCGAAGGGATAACCACCAGTCCTGATAACAGGGAAGTGATTAAGGATGCAGATATTGTCATTTTGGCCATAAAGCCTGCGCAAATGCCTGAAGTCTTAGGGGAAATCGCTTTGTTTTTACCGATGAAGTCGCTGGTTATTTCGATAGCAGCAGGTATCAGCGTCTCCTGGTTGCAAAGCCAGTGCCGAAAAGAACAAGCCATCATTCGCAGTATGCCAAATACCCCCATTGCTGTTGGTAAAGGAGCCACACCGCTGATTGCCAATGATCAAGTGACGATCGAGCAAAAGCAATGGGTTGAGAAATTATTCCAAAATACGGGAATTATTAGCTGGGTTACAGAAGAGAGCCAAATGGATCCTTTTACCGCCTTATCAGGCAGCGGCCCTGCTTATGTTTTTCTTTTCATGGAAGCAATGATAAAAGCCGCACAAAAACTCGGCCTTGATGAAAATATCGCCAAACAATTTACAATGCAGACCATAGCAGGGGCAGTAGAACTGGCTGAACAAAGTGAGTTTGACATCAGCGAATTAAGAAAAAAGGTAACCTCTCCTGCAGGGACCACCGCAGCAGCCCTGACTGTACTGCAGCAACAAGACTTTGAAACACTGGTGTTCAACGCGATGAAAGCAGCATGTGGGCGAGCCCGTGAGCTAAGCTTATAGAGGCCGTTGAGGCCAATCTATAGATGTGTTAAATAACAAACCCTTAAAAGTTTTTTGAATTCTTGAGCTTTTGTGGTTAATTATCCTTATAATGGTCAATCAATCTAAACTAACGTCCATGTGAGAGGAACTATGTCAGGTTTTGTAAGTGTAGGTTATTTCCTTATTGGTTTATTCTTTAATATACTAATATTCGCACTTTGGATAAGACTTGCTTTGCGTTATTTTCATGTCAGCGCTCTGCATCCAGTAGGACAATTAATTTATAACCTGACAAATCCTGTCGTTAAACCAGCGGAGCGTCTGTTCTTTTCTGGAAAAACTGCTGCAAAACGTTATGACTGGGCTGGCTTCAGCGTGCTGGTGGCAGTGGAATTGCTTAAATTTATTATCCTTGGACTTCTTCTTTATGGTGCCCTGCTGCCCTTATCTTATTTAGTATTGTTTACCCTTGCTGATCTGATTGTCCAACCATGTAATCTGCTTTTTTACATTATCCTCATCCGCGTGATAATGAGTTGGGTGAATCCTGGCTGGCAACATCCGGTAGCAGATATCATGCGATTAATAACCGAACCTTTCCTGGAGATGGGACGCCGTCTCGTACCTAACATTTCCGGGTTTGATTTTTCCCCTTTTATTATATTAATAATCCTGAAGATCATTACCTTGTTTATAGGTGGTTCGATGCCCTTACGCCTTCTTTAGACCGGAAAAAATAAATCAGGAGAGCTATACTTGAAGCAAATTGGCCACCTGGAACGTACCATGATTAGTCGATTAGCAACTATCGTAGTAGCTACTCTTGGTTTTTCTTTCAATGCCTTTGCTACTCAATCCATTTATTGTCCGCAAAATCACGGCTATATCAACATTGGCATGACCCCAAATCAGGTACTTGCCTCTTGCGGCGAACCACTCAGCAAACAGCAATCCAACCGTCCTGTTATGCAAAAAGTACCGGTTGTGCAGTTAATCTATAATAACATGGGATCTCAATCCGCTTTTTATGGCGTATGGTCCCTGCCCGTAGGAACCAACAGCGGAGCGCAGTTGGAAGTTGATATCATTAATAACCAAGTCAAAGCGGTGCGGGTAAATGGCTCAGACAGCAATGCATTTAGCATCTGCGGTGGTAGAATGATTCAGGTAGGTGATCCGGTAGGCGCTGTTTATGGGGCCTGCGGCAACCCTTCGCTGGTGAATAATACATTTATTAATCAGCCGCTCCAGAGTAATCAGCGGCCTGAGGTATGGATCTATCAAACCGACCAATACCAAACACCATTTAGCTTGACATTTGTTAACGGGAAATTACAATCCATCGACTAACCAAGAGCATGGAACAGGTTCATGAGTGAAACAATTGATGATTTAACGATTGCCTACAGTGAAAACGGGCAGGAAACCACTAAAGAATTAGGGAAATGTGTCCTATCCAAAGGCGCATGGACTACGATTATGTTTCGCTATCAGGATTGGGATAATGCAAAACAGGATTTTGGTCCTGTAAAATATTCAATCAGACGTTATCAAAAAAGAAATAATCAATACTGGATGAAATCAAAATTCAACATTTCCAGCGAGGATCAGGCACGTAAAATTATAGAAGTGTTATCTGGCTGGCTGGAAGTGAACAAATAAAAAATTAGCTTACCTTCTCTACACCTATTTAACGAGTAGTGAACGGGGGCAAAACAGCGGGAGATAGTGACGATCACTATCTCATGATACTCAGTATGCAAAAACTGTTTCAAAATATCCTCAGTTACTTCCAGCTAACGTCACCCTGAATCTAACACGGAGGGTAAACCAAAATCACTCTCCTGAATACACTTGCCGCTTTTATAAAGCGGACAAATAAAAATAAATGCTTCAGAAATAAAAAATATTGCGTGCGGCTAATATTTGAACATTTTTTGAATCTTGCTCATAACTACTTTATAATCTAGCGTCTCGCTAGATAAAGGGTGCCATTGCATGAAAAATTACTTATCTGCCCTGCTTTTGACACTCATCGTCATGACTTGCCTGGGTTATTTTGTATTTCAACCTAAAAAAGGACAGGTAAGGGCTACAGAGCCTCAAGCCATTACGGTGGAGACTGCTCCGGTAGTTGAAAAAGTGCTGGCGGATCAATTTGAAACAATCGGCAGTCTTGCCAGTACAGATAACATTGACATTAGTTCCGAACTTGCCGGCCAAATAGCAACAATCCACTTTAAGCCTGGCGCAACTGTTAAAAAAGGTACGCTACTTATCCAGCTAGACGCCACCGTCTTAAAAAGTGAATTAGCCAGTGCCAAGGCTGTCTTGACTTTAAGTGAAAGCAGTTACCAACGAACCAAAGAATTAGCCAAAAGAAAACTGGCCTCGGAGCAAGCCCTGGATCAAACATTAGCTGATCTTCGTGAAAAAGAAAATAATGTAAAAGCCAAGGAAGCACAGCTGGAGAAACTAAGTCTTCGTGCACCTTTCTCAGGTACTCTCGGCTCAAGGCAAGTTAGCGTGGGACAATACGTAAAAGTGGGACAACCGCTTGTAAGGTTGGTCGCCAATCAGAAATTACGTGTAGAGTATAACTTACCGGAACGTTACCTGGCGCGATTAAAAGAGGGCCAACAGGTGACCGTCATCTCTGATGCCTTCCCTGATAAAATTTACAAAGGGATGGTGAATTATGTTGATCCCGCCATTAATAAAGAAACCAGAACAATCGCTGTTGAAGCATTGATTGATAATCCTGATAATTTACTATCAGCCGGTTTATTTGTTCGCGTCAACCATGAGTTTGGCGAGAAAAAAAAACGCCTGCTTGTTCCCGAGGAGAGCCTGATTCCTACCATTAACGGGCAAAAAATATTTATTTTGCGCCATGACAAGGCTATTGCAGTCAAAGTGAAGACCGGTAACCATCATGCCGCAATGACTGAGATATGCGGGGGATTAAAAGCCGACGATATCGTCATTGTACGAGGCCAACACAAGTTGCGTGAAGGTAGCCGCGTTATTGATATTCACCGAGGATAGGAAACAACTGTGACTTTTTCAGAACGCTGCATCAAACGCCCTGTCTTTACGATTGTTTTTTCTCTAATCCTCATCATTACCGGCTTGCTGCATTATAATAAGCTAGCCGTTCGACATTTGCCTAATATTGACAGACCGACGGTTAATATTACCACGGACTTTGAAGGTGCCAGTCCGGATCTGGTAGAGAAAGAAATTACCATTCCAATAGAAAATACCCTCTCCGGAATTCCAGGGATTGATTCCATCCGTTCAACAAGCTTACTTGGAAGAAGCAGGGTTAATGTCGATTTTCAACTGGGTGTGGATATCAATGAAGCAATCAGTGATATCCGGAATAAAATGTCTGCCTTACAAGCCAAACTACCAACAGACAGCCACCCGCCCACTGTCAGTAAAAATGATGCCGATGCAAACCCTGTATTGATGCTGGGATTCCATGACCAATCCAAAGACCCCCTTGAAATCACCGATTTTGTAACCCGCAATATCAAACCTGTATTGCAGGAAGTCAAAGGCGTTGGCGAAGTGCTTTATCACGGCGGGCGTGATTATGCAGTTAAGATAGCCTTAAATCCTGTTAAAATGGCCGCCTACGCGGTCACTGTGGCTGATGTTAAAAAGACATTGATTCAACAAAATATCGATGTGCCTAGCGGCCAGATTAAAAGCACCAACCGTTATTATACAATAGTCACTCATGCCTCGTTACAGGATGCCAGGCATTTCACCGATCTGGTCATTGCCCAACGTAATAATCAACTCATTCACCTAAACGAAGTTGCCTCTGTCACTGTAGGCAGTGAAAATGAAGACAATATGCTACGCATTAATGGCAAACCAGCTGTTGGGCTATCAATACTTGCCCAGTCAACAGCGAATCCTGTTGAAGTTGCTTCAGAAGTCAAAAAAACCCTGCATTCCTTGCGGCAAACGCTGCCACCTGGTTTTACAATTCAATCTGTCTTCGATTCCACGCAGTTTATTAAACAATCAGTTCATGAGGTGTATAAAGCATTTCTGGAAGCTATTTTTTTTGTCGCAGTGGTTGTTTTTTTATTCCTGGGAAATTTGCGTGCGGCAATCATCCCCATTATCACTATTCCTATTTGCCTGGTCAGTACTTTTTGGCCAATGTATTTATTAGGGTTTGAGATCAACACGATTACTTTGCTAGCGCTGGTATTGGCTATCGGTCTGGTAGTGGATGATGCGATCGTTGTACTGGAAAATTGTCACCGCCACATGCAGGAAGGCCTTAATGCAATGCAGGCAGCCATTAAAGGAAGTAATGAAATTGTTTTTGTAATATTGGCAATGACCATTACCCTGGCTGCAGTTTATGCACCGATGGGCTTTGTTTCAGGTTTTACAGGTAAATTATTTCTACAATTTGGCGCCACATTGGCACTTAGTGTCATAATCTCAGGTTTAATTGCTTTAACTTTGTCTCCCATGATGTGCTCCAGGTTATTAAAAAAAGAGGAAGGACGATATAGTCTCTGGTTAAGCAAACAATTTGCACGCTTGAGTGTACGCTATTCTCAAAGTCTCCATGGCAGTCTCAACCGTCCCCTTCTGCTAACCGGCACATTAGCTGCTTTATGTATACTTGGATTTTTTTGCTATCAGCAGCTGGGTGCTGAGTTAGCACCGGTTGAAGATCAGTCTTACATCATAGGATCCCTTTCCTCCCCTACCAATTCAAGTACCCATTATACCGATCATTACACCCGACAACTTGAAGCCATTTATGAAACCATCCCTGAAAAGGCAACCTACCTTGCCTCTGTAAAACCGGCCTCTGCCTTCACCCTGCTAAAGCTGGTTCCCTGGAAAGAACGCCATCGGACGCAGAAAGAAATCAGCAATGAATTGAGTGAGAGAATGCAGAAGATAACCGGGGTAAATATTTTTCCCGTCAGCCCAAACCCTCTCGGGAATCGCGTAGGCAATAGCCAGTTCAGCCTGGCTTTATTGGCGAACACTTCTTACCTGAGGCTGAATGAAATCTCTAATGAAATTACTAAAATCCTGACAGACGATCCGGGCTTAAGACATGTAAAAAACAATCTGGCTCTGGATAGTGAACAGATTAATATCGAAATCGACAGACAATTAGCAGCTGATCTTGACGTTAATCTTGCGGATGTCGCCGAATTGCTATCCACCATGCTAGGGGGCAACAATCCAGTTAATTTTAATTACGAAGGTCAGGCTTATAAAGTCATTTTGCAATTGCAGCAAGCCGACCGGCGTGATATTTCAGTGTTGAACAAACTCTATGTGCAAAGTGGTCGCGGGCGAATGATCCCTCTATCTACGCTTGTCAAAATCAATCGTACAATAGGACCAGACAGCTTGCCTCATTTAAACCGTTTACGCAGCGCCAGTATCAGCGCAGAACTTGCCTCTGATGTATCAATTGATAAAGTCATAAACCATGTAGAAGCGCTGTTGCAAAAAAATCTGCCAGAGGATATTCAATACCGATTTACAGGCGCAGCAAAAGATTACCTTGAAGCCTCTGGCAGTAGCCTCTATGCGTTTTTGCTTGCCTTGTTATTTATCTACCTGGTACTGGCCGCACAGTTTGAAAGCTTTATCGATCCCCTTATCGTGCTACTTAGCGTCCCCTTAAGTCTGGTTGGTGCAGTACTGACTCTTTACCTTTTTGGCCAGAATTTATCAATTTATAGCAATATTGGTATTGTTACCCTCATCGGCCTTGTCAGCAAGCATGGGATTATGATTACCGAATTTGCTAACCAACAACTTAATCTTGGCAAAGACAAGCTCACGGCCGTCATAGAAAGCGCCCGTATTCGCCTTAGACCTATCTTGATGACTACCCTGGCGATGATCCTGGGAGCCCTTCCCCTTGCACTGGCTTCAGGCGCCGGCAGTGAAAGCAGAAAGCAACTGGGGCTTGTAATTATTGGAGGAATGTCGGTAGGAACCCTGTTTTCTTTATATATTGTACCCTTTGCCTATTTAATCATTTCCCGACGAAAAGTTGCAAAAATCATCACCTTAGACAATGAACTTGAACCCAAAAATATTGAAGTGAGCAAACTAACCCTTAAAAATGGCTAGTGCCTCGTTTTGCGCATGGGTTAGTGAAAAATGCTCATTTTTATCCACTGCGAATTAGAAACTTCATCAAATGAAACCTTCTTTCTCCAACTGCCGGATCATGTATAACAGTAAAACGGTTTTCCTTTTAACAGAGTAACTGAATAATGTTCAGATTTCTTTTTATATGTTTGAATAAAATAGGCTGCCGCAGCTTCACTACTCGTCCCTGAAGGTCCTAATGTGCCTATTGTTATTATTTTTTTCAGTTCGTTCATGTCTAAATTTCTTATTAATGTTCAACATAATGCTTGGCAATGCACTGCATCACATGCATCGTTTGTGCATAATTCAGACGGGGATCGACTAGACTTTTGTAGTTTTTCTTAAAGTCGCTTACTGAATCGCAATGATATGATGATTCGTAGTCCACGCATTCAGTTACATCCTGGTGGGTTGCTTCAAGGTGGATGGCATTAAGTTTGCTGCCCATTTTTCTGTGGATCAAAAAAGAACTCTTGATTTCATCGACAATATTGCTCAATTTTCTAATCTTTATTCCCGAATTGATAATTTCGGTATTTCCATGCATGGGATCACAACTCCATAAAACGGTGCGTTGCGTTTTTTTCACTGCATCAATTAATTGTGGCAAAAGGCTACCGACATATTGCGCCCCCAATCTGGGAATAAGTGTTATGCGCCCCGGAACATAATCTGGGTCTAATTCATTAATTGCCTTGACAAGATCCTTGATAGAGGCATCCGGGCCTATTTTCACTGCAATTGGGTTTGCAATTTTTTTTAAATAGTTTATATGTTGAATGCTGTTGACTGTGCGTTTACCAAGCCATGGGAAATGGGTTGAAAGGTTGTAATATAATCCAGTTTGCTTATCGAGCCGAGTTAATGCTTGTTCATAATAAAGTAATAATGCTTCATGACTTGTATATATTTTTTGTTTTGGCTCTATTTTCTGATTCCATTGATTAATTTCTTGATAAATAGATGCTGCGCAATTATAACTCAGCAGCATTCTCCAGGGATCAGGAGTTCGATGTTTTTTATGAAATTGATTCACCATATCGCCAAAATAGGAATAAATCCTTTCATTTTGAGAAATCTCATAAGGATTGCTTCTGGGCTTTGCATATTGTCCTGCTATTCGACCAACCTGGATTACACTACCCCCAGTTTTTCTTTGAAAAAAATCTGCTAACAGCTGAATAAATTCTAATTTTGCATGGGTTGTATATTTGTCGCACTCATGAAAACTTTCAGCACAATCACCTGATTGTATTAAAAAATATTCCCCTAATGATACTCTTGCTAACAACTGGCGGAAATCATTAACCTCTTTGAAAGAAACCAAAGGAGCTTGAGACTGTAGAATACTTTGGATATGTATCAGTTCATTAGTGGAGTGATGGAATGGAAAAAATGGATCATCCTGAGTTTTAAGTTGCTGGGCAGATTCAAACATATTTACAACTCCTTGTAACTGGGCTTTTTGAAGTGGTAATAAGCAATTTTTTATTATTATTCATGTCAAACTCTATAATTTGATTCTTCTTTTTAAGCTTTCACTAGTCAGCTTCCGATTTTCATTCATGGTTAACAATAGAATAAAATGTTATTTTAAGTTAAATTAAAATTCAACTTAAAGTTTAAAAAAACAAACTAAAAGTAAATTTTTATTTTTTATTTTATAAATATGGAACTTATTGAACAAAATAAACAATAAAGATATACTGTTTTCCTTCATTGGGTAGGAGATACTCTTGGAAAGAGAACATTTTGTTCGTGGTTTTGCCAGAAGGCTTACCGTTCTTATGCAGCAGGCAAACCTGGGATCATCGAAATCCAAAGCAGGCGTCCAAATTAATAAACTGGCTGAAGTGAGTGGTTGCTCACACCAAATGGCAAGACGCTATGCGCTAGGCGAAGCACTGCCCGATGTTGACGTCACCTATAAAATTGCAAAATGGCTAAAAGTCTCTCCTGGCTGGCTTTTATATGGTGAGGAAGGAGATATTCCCAATAACATTGGCCAAACAAACCTAATCCAGATAGAACCTGATTTTCTTGAATATATCCTCTCCAAATGCGCTCCCCTTTTTGATATTACAAAAAACAAGCAAGAGCTTATCAGCTATATCATGGATATCATTCATGATGCAACGCACATTGAGGCTAACCCAAAGGAAATTTTAAAGGTCATTGATATGTCTATAAACTCCATTACACGCTTTCATGGAATTAATGATGATGCACGAGTTAAAACAGGTTGAATACCTACCTAATCAAAAGCACAAGATTAAGTTGCATCCAGAAGTCATTGAAATTTTATTTGAGAATCGCCGTTATATAAAAAATGTATTCTTAAATCTTCAAGGATTATATGGAATTACGCATATGGGGATGGCTTGTATAGATCCTTCTCACGAGTTAATTGCATTTTCGACAACCCCAAATATTGAATGTAATCTTATCAATCAAAATCTATGGATCAACGATCACTGCTTCATCCCTGACGTTGCCCATAAAAACTTGCTGTTATGGTGGGATTATCAAAACGAAAAAATTGAAAAAATAAAACTAAATAATAATCACTTTACATTAGGAATGACGATTCGCAGGCCAATCAGTAATTTTATCTTGGTGTATTCTTTCGCAACTAAAGAGAAAGGGGAAGGTTTGCAACAATTCTATAGTGAAAATCTGTATAGCTTGATTGACATGGGAGATTATTTCTATAAGTCGCTCAGAGGCTTATATAGTTCCTATGCTCTAAAGCATACCCCGCCTAAATTGAGTGAATTCAATTCCAAAGCGCCAGATCTCCATATTAAACCGTTTTTGCGCTTGGTAAAGACAAAATAAGAGATGAAGTATGGAAAAAAACAAAATTATCCTTCTAGGAAACCCATTTTTACGACAAAGATCTCAACCTATTTTAGAAGAAGAATTTGGTACGCCTGAGCTTAAGCAATTAGAGCAAGAATTGTTTGAAATGATGCAAGCGGAAAATGGCCTGGGTTTAGCTGCTCCTCAAATAGGGATTAGCAAGCGAGCCATCGTGTTTGGCATGGAAAAGCACCCAGTGCATACCTTTTTACCAGCGATTCCATTTACAGTTCTATTTAATCCATCGTATGAGCCAATCTCGGCTGAATGCGTTGAAGATTATGAAGGGTGCTTAAGTGTTGGTGCGCTTCGAGGCAAGGTATCGCGATATAAACACATTCGTTATCGAGGTTACAATGTGAATGGCCAATTGATAGAGCGAGAAGTATCTGATCTGCATGCCCGTGTTCTACAACACGAGTACGATCATTTAGAAGGTGTAATTTTTCTGGATAAAGTTACAGATGTAAACTCACTAGGTTTTCATGATGAGCTGGTTCGCTCAGGTAAACTCAAAGCCAGAAAAGACGCATAAAATTACATGTTTAAAACTTCAAAAAAAATCATCATTAGCGGCGCTGTTGGAAACGCACTTGAGATGTATGATTACGTGATATGGGGATTATTCTCCGTTTTTTTATCAAAAGAGTTTTTACCTCCGCAATCCAATCTGTCCGATATTTTCTTTTTATTCTTAATTACTTACATTCTAAGGCCACTAGGTAGTCTGCTTGGCGGAATGCTGGCGGATCAAACCGGTAGAAAAAAAATTTTAACATTGAGTATTTTGCTAATGGGCATTTGCACGGCCTTGGTTGGTATTCTGCCATCGTATGAGCAAATCGGCGTTGTTTCAGTATTTCTCCTACTATTCATTCGACTAATACAGGTGTTTTCTGTTGGAAGTGAGTACATTAGCTCAGTGTCTTTACTGATTGAGAGCTGCGAAAAAAATAAGAAAGGGTATTTTGGCTCATGGGCTGCGTTTGGCGTTAATGCCGGAATGCTCATTTCTTCCCTTACTGGTGCGCTGGTCTTATATTTAATTGATATTCATTTACTTCCACCATGGGGTTGGCGGATAGCTTTTATTTTCGCTTTTATAACTATGATGTTTGGACTGTGGATACGCCATTCAATTCCAGAAAGTCAAGAGTTTATCTCAAATCATGCGAGAAGCGAAAAGAGAACATTAAGTAATATTTTTATTGATACCATCAGCTTGTTAAAGCAGCAATTCTTAGAGTCATTCATTGTTTTTTCGCTTGTATTATTTGGTGTTTCCACAACCATGCTGATGTTTGTTTATGTCCCCATTCACCTGGTAACAGTTAACACTATTTCAAATACACAAGCATTTTTAATCAACGCCTCCGGCCTGACGATTGTTACCTTGTTAATTCCATTAATGGGAAGCATGTCAGATTTATATGGGCGTATCCGTATCATTTTAATAGGCATCATTACATTATTACTGCTCATCATGCCTTATTTTTCCTGTTTAACATCAGGCACACTCTCCCAAATACTCTTATTTCATTGTTTGATGGCTGTTCCTTGTGCCAGTATTTTTGCAGTTATTCCTGTATTTATTACGGATATTTTCCCACACTCAGTTAGATGCTCAATCGCTAATCTGCTCTACTCAATAGCGGCTTGCCTAGGCGGGGGGATCACGCCATTGATAGCTTTGAAACTAAGCGAACTTCATAATCATTCACCTAGTTATATTTTAATTACTTTTGGGATAATCAGTTTGATTACATTATTCATATATCTAAACGTAAACAAACAAAAAAACACCCAGCTAGTACTTGTAGAAAAAACTTAAACGCGAATTCTATTGAAAATCCTCTAAAGCGCCCTATAAACAGTAAATACTTTGGTTATATGACCGCTACAACTGTTCAAATTCCTTGCGAGAGAGAGGGGAAAATCGAAGGGAGCGTCAAGATCGGCGCATGAACCAATTCTATGGCGCTCCAGGCAGGGTTAATTAAGCATTTACTCTACCGATGTTAATTAGAAATAACAACCTATACCGTCATAGCCAATCAATTCACAGGATTTAAACCCGGTACTATCCAAACGATAGGCTATAGCCCCATAATACGCTATTATTTGGTTTTTTTCGTTATACTTGAGCTCCGGGTGACTAAAGGCTGTTTCATCCTCACAACTATCATTAACCTTCACCCAGCGGGTTTTATTTATTGCTAATGTCCCTGCAGCAGGTCGGTAGCCATTCTTGCATGGATGAAGTGCCAACTGTTTCGCTGTTGGTGCAGTCAGGACAAGATCGTAATTGGCCATAGCCGCTTTCACTGCGTTATTAGCATTTAGAATCCCATGACCGCAAGGTTTCTTGCCAATGCACGATTTATCATCATCCCTGCTTTGCCCAAAACCATGAGTGGTTGCATAAAGGATCTGTTCTACCCGCTCCGGCGTAATACGGTTATCACTGGCTGCAAATACCAAGCCGGCGACCCCTGCAACATGAGGTGTCGCCATGCTGGTTCCCTGGTAAAAATTAAACCCTGAACCTTGATAGCCGCCTCCCGGATTGACTGTCGAAAGAATGCCGCCTTGTCGACCATAACGCAAGTCGCCGCCTGGTGCTGCAAAACTGACACTGGGACCATAATTGGAATAATAAGATCTAAGTCCTTCAGGGCCTGTAGCCGCCACCTTAATCGTGCCATTGCATACCGCAGGGGCATTATAATGCTCCCAGTGGTTATCGTTGCCTGCAGCCACAGCAATTACTGCCCCTTGTTTACGAGCATAAAAAAGGGCTTCTTGCAGCGCTTCGTCACAGTGATCAATCTCTTTGCCAGGCCGCTTATCGACACCAAAACTCATATTCAAAACCTTGGCTGGGTAGGGATTAGCAGGAGTACCTGGAACTTCCCCTCCAACTGACCAATAGATAGCATTAATCACCTGACTTTCGTAAAACATGCCAGAGCTATCAGGAATTTTTAAGGGCAATATTTTCAAATCTTCGCCCATACCGATCATGACATTGCCATACCCGGCGATGGTGCCAGCCACATGGGTTCCATGCCAGGAGCCTGTTTCATCGCGCACATCATTATTATTCGCTGCAAAATTCCAACCCCAGATATTTCCTTTTTGGTCTTTTAGCAAGTTACTCATCAGGCTATCATTTAACGCAACACCCGTATCCAGTACAGCAATCACAACAGGTTTCGATGCTTTACCCGTTGTATAGAACCAGGCGCCATCACGATAGCCTGGTGCTGATTCCAGCATGACGCCGGCTGGTGGTAAAAACTCATCCCATTGGGATTCATGGGAAAGGAGGGTTAATGGCGTCTGGCTCTCATCAAAAGAAGGAGAGGGCAAGGGCTTAAAATGACCAATCCGGTCTTCAACGGCATAGGCTATTTTGGGATTTTTACGAAGACTAGCCAATACGGTAGCTGCACTACTTTGGGGATGCTGCAAATCCTGCTTATCAAAGGTGAGCACATAAGCACCGCCAGCCATTGCTGTTAATGAACTCACAGGCAAGTTAGCTGCTTTACTTAATTCCGTTTTTAACGTTGCTAGGGTAACTGAAGATTGTTTGTATTTTACAATTAACCGCAGAGCAGCTTCATCAGCTACGCTGGCTTGAGACATTGCCAAGGTGATCAGTCCTAGCAATCCTGATTGGTAGCGCATATTCTCTCCTTTGCTTAAGTTAACACCAGGAGCTAGTACAACGTTTCACTGACTCTGTCTTACACTGCCATTCCCGCGCAGGCGGAAATCTATAGCCCAATTTAGCCCCTCACTTCACCTGAGAGATAGATTCCCGCCTGCGCGGGAATGACAAACTGGACAGATTCAGTGAAACGTTGTACTAGGTTCTGTGAAGCAATTTTTTCGCAAAGCGAAAATGTGGGTAATTGAGTACCATGGTTTCTTTGAATAAGGCGAATAGCTGGCTCTATTTAACGAATTCAAAGATATCATGGTGTCAATTAGCCGCATTTGCAGCTGTGAAAATTTTTGTTCACAGAACCTAGCATCGGGGGCGATTAAAACTGGGTGGTAATTAATGGTAGCCCGGATGGAGCGCAGCGAAATCCGGGGACATGAGTTCACTATCAAGTTCCAATCCCGGATTTCGCTGCGCTCCATCCGGGCTACAACTTTAGTTTTAATCGCACCCGCTAGCATCTGCTAGCCCCTAAGACATCCTAGTATGCAAGAGAAAGTAAATCGCTGGAAGACATAAGGTGATTTTATCTGAATTTAATAACGATAATGATCTGGTTTAAAAGGACCTTTGATTGATACACCAATATAATCAGCTTGTTCCTGGGTCAATTTTGTTAATTTTGCCCCTATTCTTTCCAAGTGGAGCCTGGCCACTTTTTCATCCAGACTTTTGGGCAATACATAAACCTGGTTATCATAGTGCTTACTATTCTGAAAAAGTTCGATCTGTGCCAATACCTGGTTCGTGAATGAAGCAGACATGACAAAACTTGGATGACCAGTTGCACAACCTAAATTAACCAAACGTCCTTCAGCAAGAAGAATAAGGCGTTTATCGCTTGGGAATATTACATGATCAACCTGTGGTTTGATATTTTCCCATCGGTATTGACGCAAACTTTGCACATCAATTTCCGAATCAAAATGGCCGATGTTACATAAAATCGCCTGGTTTTTCATCCGTAACATATGATCATGGCTGACAACATGATAATTCCCTGTTGCAGTAACAATGATATCCACTTGTTCAGCCACATCATCAAGGGTCACGACACGATAACCTTCCATCGCAGCTTGCAGAGCACAGATAGGATCGATTTCGCTAATCCAGACTGTAGCGCCCTGTCCACGCAATGCCTGTGCACAACCCTTGCCAACATCGCCATAACCCAGGATCAAGGCGACTTTCCCTGCTATCATGACATCTGTTGCACGCTTAATGCCATCGAGTAAAGACTCACGGCAACCATATAAATTATCAAATTTGGACTTGGTTACCGAATCATTGACATTAATGGCAGGCATTTTCAACTGACCTTTTTTTGCCATTTCGTAAAGTCTGGCCACACCTGTGGTCGTTTCCTCTGAAACCCCTTTAATGTCGGCAAATAATTGAGGATACTTTTCATGAATCAGCTGGGTAAGATCGCCTCCATCATCCAACAGCAAATTAGGTGTCCAATCATCAGGCCCCTGCAAGGTTTGTTCGACACACCACCAATATTCTTCCTCGGTTTCGCCCTTCCAGGCAAATACCGGCACCCCGGCAGCAGCCATTGCCGCGGCAGCATGATCCTGAGTAGAAAATATGTTACAGGAGGACCATCTTACCTCTGCTCCAAGTGCTTGCAGTGTTTCTATCAAAACAGCTGTCTGGATGGTCATATGCAGACAACCTGCAATACGGGCACCCTTTAGCGGTTTTTGATGGCCAAATTCTTCCCGAAGTGCCATTAAACCTGGCATCTCCGTTTCTGCAATCGCAATTTCTTTTCGCCCCCAGTCAGCAAGCGTTATATCGGCTACTTTATAATCCTGTGTTGACTGACCTTGTTTGGCTATATTCATTTGATTCATCCAATTATCCTTTTAAAACGGCTACCTTATCCAGACGCTCCCAAGGGAAATTTTCACGCCCATAATGGCCATAAACCGCAGTTTGTCTATAAATTGGCCTTAATAAATCAAGTTCATCAATAATACCTTGTGGGGTAAGATCAAAATGGGTATTGATAAGTTCAATAATTTCCGCATCAGGCAGACGACCCGTGTTGAAGGTATTGATGCTGATTGATGTTGGCTCTGCTACACCAATCGCATAGGAAACCTGTATCTCACATTTTTCCGCCAGCCCTGCAGCGACAATATTCTTGGCAACATATCTGGCGGCATAGGCAGCTGAGCGATCAACCTTGGATGGATCCTTCCCGGAAAAACAACCACCACCGTGACGCGCCATACCGCCATAGGTATCAACAATAATCTTTCTTCCTGTCAAACCACAATCACCGAGGGGGCCTCCAATCACAAAACGTCCTGTTGGATTGATATAGTAACGTGTATGCGGCAACAACCATCCAGCGGGTAAAACAGGCTTAATAATTTCCTCGCGCACCGCTTCGACCAAGTCTTTATGACTGATGTCGGGCGAATGTTGGGTAGAAAAAACGACAGTATCTACAGCAACTGGCTGACCGCCTTCATATTTTAATGTTAACTGGCATTTAGCATCTGGACGAAGCCAGGTCAGTTGATTGGTTTTTCTTAGCTGAGCCTGTCTCTCCATCAGTCGGTGGGCATAAGCAATAGGCGCAGGCATATACACATCCGTTTCCTGACTGGCATAGCCAAACATTAACCCTTGATCACCTGCCCCGAGAATGTTGGTTTGCTGGTTATCAACCCCTTGAGCAATATCGGGGGATTGTTTTCCTATAGCACTTAATACTGCACATGATGCCCAGTCAAATCCCATCTCAGAACTGTTATAACCAATATCCTTAACCACCTCACGGCTAATGTCTTCAACATCAACCCAGGCACTGGTGGTGATCTCACCACCCACCAAAACCATTCCCGTTTTAACAAACGTTTCACAGGCTACACGCGCTTTGGGATCCTTAGCCAGGATGGCATCCAAAATGGCATCGGAAATCTGATCTGCTATTTTGTCAGGGTGTCCTTCGGAAACAGATTCAGATGTAAAAACATGAAAATCACTCACAATTTGTCCTCTTTATATTATTGCTTTGGCTTCATCATGGAAATAAATTGATCAAAGATTACTTCAATATCATGGGGGCCAGGACTCGCCTCGGGATGTCCTTGAAAGCCAAATGCAGGCTTATGTCTATGCTGAATTCCCTGCAAACTATGATCAAACAATGAACGATGGGTTACTTCCAGACAATCAGGTAATGATGCTTCTTCAATGGCAAAACCATGGTTTTGACTGGTAATAAATACTCGCTTTGAAGCATTTTTTGTTTCAACGACAGGATGATTGGCACCATGATGGCCAAATTTCATTTTGACCGATTTGGCACCACAGGCCAAAGCCAGAATCTGAAACCCCAGGCAGATGCCAAACACAGGAATATCTTGTTCAAGAAATTCGCCAGCAGCAGCAATAGCATAATCACAGGCAAAGGGGTCACCTGGGCCATTGGACAGGAAGATACCATCAGGGTTTAGTGACACTGCCTCTGCTGCAGATGTTTTTGCGGGCACTATTGTAATATAACAACCCTTGTCCTGTAATATTCTCAAGATAGTATGCTTAACACCAAAGTCATAGGCAACGACATGAAACTGACTCGGTTTTGAACCACTACCCCAATTCCCTCGACCTTCATGCCATCGCTCAATAGTTTGCCTTGAGACTTCAAAAGCCAAATCCATACCTTCCAAACCACCAAACTCCCTGGCTTTGGTTATAGCAAGCGCCGGGTTATGGGTATTGGTACTGATACAAGCCCCCACAGCCCCCTGCTCACGCAATTTAATGGTAAGCTGGCGAGTATCTATTCCTGCAATTGCCACTACCCCATGCTTTTTTAACCAGTCCGGCAATGATTGCTCAGCACGGTAATTACTTGGCTGTAAAACACATTCCCGCATAACCAGACCTGAAGCCCAGACCCGGGAAGACTCCATGTCCTCAAGATTACAGCCAGTATTTCCAACATGGGCGGTTGTTAAAGTGATAATTTGTTTGGCATAGGAAGGGTCGGTTAGCATTTCCTGATAACCGGTCATTGCCGTATTAAAAACCAGCTCCCCCACACTATCCCCATCGGCGCCGACAGCGATTCCTTCAAAAACAGTTCCATCAGAAAGAGCTAAGATTGCTGGTTTATTGAACATAAAAACTCAGAAGGCCAGTAAAAACCATTTTGTAAAATGGCTTATTGTACCCCAGGTTACTCAAAATTTCATGTCTTCAAAGAATTTTTTTACTCCATCAAACCAGGAGCTTGAACGTGGCGAATGCGTGTTCTTACTGCTGTCTAACGACTCTTGCAATTTCACCAGTAAATCTTTTTGCTCACGGGATAAATTGACTGGCGTTTCTACTATCACTCTACAGAGCAAATCCCCCGTACCATGCCCCCGAACTGACTTCATTCCCTTACCACGTAAGCGGAATGTTTTTCCCGTTTGGGTTTCCCCCGGAATTTTTAAAGTCACAGGGCCTTCCAGGGTAGGTACTTCTATCGTTCCGCCAACAGCAGCAGTGACAAAACTTATCGGCACTTCGCAATAAAGATCATTTTCCTGACGTTCAAAGATAGTATGCTTCTTGATGTTGACCTGGACATAGAGATCACCAGAAGGGCCACCATAGATACCAGCTTCTCCTTCACCGCTTAAACGAACCCTGTCACCATTGTCTACGCCCGCAGGAATTTTAACGGTTAATTTCTTACTCTCTCTGACTCTTCCCTGTCCATGACAACTATTACAGGGATCGGTGATTACCTTCCCTTCACCGTGGCAGCTTGGACACGTTTGCTGAATAGAGAAAAAACCTTGTTGAATGCGGACCTGACCAATACCATTGCAGGTTTCGCAATTTTTAGGTGTCGACCCTTTTTTAGCACCTGAGCCATTACAAGTCTCACAAGCAACATGCCTTGGTACTGTAATTTCAATTTGTTTGCCAAGTGCGGCTTCTTCCAAAGTAAGCTGGACATTAAATTGAAGATCCGAACCACGCTGGGCACGTGATTGTCTTCCCTGCCGACCACCAGAAAAGATGTTTTCAAATATATCTTCAAAAACATCGCCAAAACCACTAAAACCGCCCCCCTGGCCGCCGCCCATCGAAGGATCAATACCGGCATGGCCAAAGCGATCATAGGCTGCCCGTTTCTGGGGATCAGAAAGAACAGCATAAGCTTTCTGAATTTCTTTAAATTTTTCTTCTGCAGCTTTATCGTTAGAGTTACGATCGGGATGATATTTCATCGCCAATTTTCGATAGGCTCTCTTTATTTCGGCCTCTTCAGCATTGCGGTTTATACCGAGAAGCTCATAGTAATCCTGCTGTTCCATAACTCTAATACCAATAAAAATTAACTGTTTTGTATAAACTTAGTCCCCGATACCCATGGCGCTGTAGTCAGTACGACAGAAGCATAGAGCAGGAGAAAACGTTTTACCAAATTGACCTGACAAATGGTTAAGTAAATTATAACTCCCCAAGTGCTAAATAACCAAGGTTATTTGCTTCTTTTTTGCGCAAATAATTTTTAGCTTTCGCAAATTGAGAGCCATTTCACTAAATTCAGGAAGAATGCATACGATTAATTTTACCGTTTTCCTGGTACTGGATCCCGCAGTCTAGCCGCGGGATGCCAAGAATTATTGGGAATAAAACCCCAAATTAGAAAACCTGCTTTAATCGTACCTCTAACAAATTCTCCCTGAAAAGTTACTAACCATTTACCTAACCTGCATGTTGCAGATCACTTCTTGTCCTCGTCGCGAACTTCTTCAAATTCAGCATCAACAACACTTTCATCAGCCTTTGCTGTTTCTTCAGAGTTCTCTTCATGAGGTTTTTGCGTTTGACTTTCAGCAGTTTTCTTTGCATAGATGCGTTCTGCCATCTTACCAGATACATTACTTAAGACCTTGATTTTATCTTCAATAAGCGCCTTATCACTTCCCTTAATGGCTTCTTTTAATTCTGCAATTGCTGATTCTATGCTGTCTTTTTCTTCACTGGAAAGTTCACCTTCCAAATCTTTTATTGATTTTTCACTGCTATGGATAAGGCTATCTGCCTGATTACGAATATCAGCCATTTCTTTGAATTTCTTATCCTCTTCCGCATGGGACTTGGCATCCTGAACCATTGCTTCCACTTCTTCATCGCTCAAACCGCTGGATGCTTTAATTACAATGGATTGAGCCTTGCCCGTTGCCTTGTCTTTAGCAGACACATTAAGGATACCATTGGCATCAATATCAAAAGTAACTTCAATTTGCGGCACGCCGCGTGGGGCTGGAGGTATATCAGTCAAATCAAAACGTCCCAGGGATTTGTTAGCGGAAGCCTGCTCACGCTCACCTTGCAGGACATGGACAGTAACGGCAGTCTGACTATCATCTGCGGTAGAAAATACCTGGTTTGCTTTCGTTGGAATCGTGGTGTTTTTCTCAATCAGCTTGGTCATCACACCGCCGAGGGTTTCGATACCCAAAGACAATGGCGTAACATCCAGCAGTAAAATATCTTTCACTTCGCCAGACAATACGGCCGCCTGGATAGCAGCACCTACGGCAACTGCCTCATCAGGGTTTACATCCTTACGAGGTTCTTTACCAAAGAATTCCTGTACTGTCTTTTGCACCATGGGCATACGGGTTTGTCCACCCACCAGAATCACTTCATTAATTTGCGAAACATTTAAACCTGCATCTTTCAAGGCAATTTTGCAGGGTTCGATAGATCGCTGAACCAGGCTTTCAACCAAAGATTCCAGCTTCGCCCTGGTTAATTTTATATTTAGATGTTTTGGCCCTGAAGCATCAGCGGTAATATAAGGCAGATTAACGTCGGTTTGCTGAGCGGAGGACAGTTCAATTTTGGCTTTTTCAGCGGCCTCTTTCAAACGCTGTAACGCCAATGGATCATTATGTAAATCAATACCGCTATCTTTTTTAAATTCAGCAGCAAGGTATTCAATTAATGCAAGATCAAAATCTTCACCGCCAAGGAACGTATCGCCATTGGTAGCCAATACTTCAAACTGATGTTCACCATCTACTACTGCTATTTCAATAATTGAAATGTCGAAAGTACCGCCGCCAAGGTCATAGACAGCAATGATCGAATCACCACGCTTTTTATCCATACCATAGGCCAGCGCCGCAGCAGTAGGTTCATTAATGATACGTTTGACTTCAAGACCAGCAATACGGCCGGCATCCTTTGTAGCCTGACGTTGCGAATCGTTGAAATAGGCAGGAACAGTAATCACTGCTTCCTTAACTTCCTCTCCCAGGTAGTCTTCAGCTGTTTTTTTCATTTTACGCAAGACTTCAGCTGAAATTTGCGGCGGCGCTTTATCCTGACCTTTCACGCTTACCCAGGCGTCACCATTCGTTGCCTTAATAATCTTATAAGGCACCATTTTAATATCTTTTTGCACTACAGGGTCATCATAACGACGGCCGATTAACCGTTTGACTGCAAAAAGCGTGTTATCAGGATTGGTAACTGCCTGACGCTTGGCAGATTGTCCCACTAAAATTTCATTATCATCGGTAAAGGCGACAATTGAAGGGGTAGTACGATGGCCTTCACTGTTTTCTATTACCCGAGGCTTATCGCCTTCCATTACCGCAACACAGGAATTCGTTGTACCTAAATCGATTCCGATTATTTTTGCCATTTGTTTTTGCTCCAATAATTAGTTTTCAGTATGCAATGTCACTCATATGGGGATGAAGCTTGAAAATTTCAAGCTTCATCCCCGATTAATATAATCAGGACTTTTCATTAACAGGTTTTGCCTTTGCTACTACGACACGGGCAGGCCGTATTATTCTGTCATGCAATTTATAGCCTTTCTGAAAGACTGCCAGAACCGTGTTGGCTGCTTCCTGCGTAGACTCTTGCATTGACATTGCCTCATGCTCCTGAGGGTTAAACACCTCACCTTGAGGATTTAACTGTTTCACGCCATGTTTTTCCAGGGCATCAAGGAACAATTTCATTGTTAATTGCAATCCCTCATGCATACCGCTTTGGCAATCTTTTTCAGAGAGTTGTAGAGCCTGTTCCAGGCTATCAATCACTGGTAAGAAAGAATCAAGTACTTTCTCTGTGCCGTAACGATGGGCGTTAGTCACTTCCCGCTCTGCGCGACGTCGGACATTATCCAGTTCTGCCGTGGCTCGAACTGCCTTCTCCCAGTTTTCATGGGCTTTCTGTTCTGCCTGGGTAAGCTGTTCTTCAAGGGCAGCATAGCTTGGATGCTCCAAAGCGCCCTCGACAAACTTTTCTTCTTGGCTGAAGGCTTCGGTTTTTTCATAGCCCTCATCAAAAGATTCATCCTCTATTTCGCTCTCTTCCTTGATTTTTTTCCAGTTTCTTTTGTTATCGTCGCTCATGTACCTACTCCCAAACAAGTTAGTCGCATTAAATTGGGGGCTATTCGTGAAATTTCAAGCCCGATTATTATGATGACAGCCAAAGGTTAGTTTATGAATAGAAACTATGACTTGCTAGAACTGTCCATTCATCGCATACTCGGTATTATAGATAATCAAAAAGGTTTTTTTATGCGTGAGTGGTCGCCGATTTCCTGGCAACAATATACCTACGAACAAGCAGCAAGTTATCCTGATGAAGCTCAATTGACCAAAGTTGTTGAACAATTAAGTCACTTGCCCCCTCTTGTCACCAGTGGAGAAATAAAAAATTTAAAGCAGGCTATTGCAAAAGCAGGCCGACGGGAAGCGTTTATCCTGCAGGGAGGCGACTGCGCCGAATCATTTAATGACTGCCGTTCGGATATAATCAGCAATAAACTCAAAATTCTGCTACAAATGAGTCTTATCTTGCTACACGGCATGCACAAACCGATTATACGTGTGGGCCGCATCGCCGGGCAATACGCTAAACCCCGCTCATCGGATTATGAAACAATTAATGGTATCACTCTGCCGAGTTATCGAGGCGATTTAGTCAATTCACAGCAATTTGAAGCCTCTTCCCGCATTCCTAATCCCAAGCTAATGCTGCAAGGCTACAGTTGTGCTGCAATGACACTCAATTTTATCCGTGCCCTGCTGGATGGCGGCTTCGCTGACTTAAATCATCCTCACCGCTGGGATTTACGTTTCGTTGAACATTCTCCGCAGGCTGATGAATATAATGCCATTGTGCATTCACTTTCTGACTCACTGGCTTTTATTGAAGCAATTGATGGTCTTCGTGAGAGCAATATTAACAAGATTGATTTTTATACCTCTCATGAAGCACTCCACCTTCACTATGAGCAAGCCTTGACCCGACGACTGCATAATGGCCAATGGTATAATCTTTCGACCCACTTACCCTGGATTGGCATGCGGACTGCAAAACCCGATAGCGCACATCTTGAGTTTTTACGCGGCGTGCAAAATCCGATAGGCATCAAAATAGGTCCCGGGGCGACAAGTGAATGGCTGACTGAAGTTATAAAAATAGTTAACCCTCAAAAGGAAGAAGGACGATTACTTTTAATTACCCGCCTGGGCGCAAAAGGTATCGACAAGTTGTTACCGCCACTTATTGAAACAGTGAAAGCGAGTAATTACCCGGTAACCTGGTCTTGTGATCCAATGCATGGCAATACAGAGACAACGGCCGATGGAATTAAAACAAGGCACTTTGACAACATTCTCTCTGAATTACAGCAGGCCGTGAAAATTCATCATGAAATGGGCAGCTATCTAGGCGGTGTACATTTTGAGCTGACCGGTGATAATGTAACTGAATGTATCGGCGGAGCTCGTGGTTTGAATCAAGAAGATCTTAAGCGTGCTTATCGTAGCCTGGTTGATCCTCGCTTAAATTATGAGCAATCGCTGGAAATGGCGATTCAACTGAGCAGGCAGTTTAAGTCTGGTCATTATTGATACGCTGCCACCTCTTTATCTTCCGGTTTTTCCGGAAGTTACGGAGTAAATCATTAAACAGTCAAAACACCTGCTCTAAAAACTCAGGTATACGTTGCTCCAGCCAATAAACGGGTTTTCCAGGAAAGTTTCCGCTAATAAATCCAACATGCCCTCCTGCCTTACTCAGCTCCAGGGTAATACTGTCCGACAGCTCTTCTGCCTCAGGGATGATCTCAGGGGTCATAAAAGGGTCGTCAAGAGCATGAATAATTAAAGTCCGTGTCGTAATATCACGCAAATAATAGCGAGAACTTGATTCACGATAATAGGCATGGACATTAGAGAAACCGTTTAAGGGAGCAGTAACAAATTCATCAAACGTCCAAAAGCACTGACACTTGTCAATCGCTTTTAACGCCTGGGGTAATTGATCAGGAAATTTCTGTTGCTTTCGTGCAAATACCGTCTTCAATTTACGCAACAAATAGCTTTGGTAAACACGGGAAAAACCCTGGCTAATTCGATCAGCCACCACATTTAATTGAAAAGGCACACAAACAGCAACCGCAGCATCCATTAATGTCTGCCCTCCCTGCTCACCTAGCCATTTGAGCAGAACATTACCCCCCATCGAAACCCCAACTGCTGCTTTTTTAGTATAGGGTTCCCGTTGAGAAAGCAAGTGCAGGAAAGAATTAAGATCTGCCGTATCGCCAGAGTGGTAGGCGCGTATTAAACGGTTTGGCTCTTGACTTGCCCCTCTGAAATGCATCAAAACAGCGCGCCAGCCTAAATGATTAAAGGCATGCATTAACCCTGCGACATAGGCAGATTCCACACTTCCTCCTAAGCCATGGAGTAGTATGACCAGTGGGGTATCATTTTCCTGGCCATTGATGGCCCAGGCCAAATCGATAAAATCGCCGTCCGCCAATTCAATCCGCTCCGTTACATCAACAGGGGCTTTAATGCGACGGGTTAATGTGGGGTAAATTGTTTGAATATGGGAATTTGGCAGCCACCAGGCTGGCCTGAAATCACTGCCCACTATCATAATGAACCCTGATGGTAAGCAGGGCTAAACTCATGGACTGCATCAATCATCACAGTAACATGCTCAGGCGGGACATCAGGAGTAATGCCGTGGCCAAGATTAAACACATGGCCTGTCCCTTGCCCAAAAGAAGCCAGAACCTCTTTAACCTGATGACGAATACAATCAGGATTTGCAAGCAAAACAGAAGGGTCAAGATTGCCTTGCAGAGCGACTCTGTCCCCCACTTGCTGGCGAGCGCTGCCAAGATCAGTTGTCCAATCCAGACCAAGAGCCTCACAACCTGCATCAGCCATGAACTGCAGCCATTGCCCCCCTCCCTTGGTAAAAAGGATAATGGGAATGTGGGGATGTTTACGCTTCAGTTGCGCGATGATTTCTGACATATAACGAAGCGAAAATGCTTGATAATTTGCTGAAGTCAAAACCCCTCCCCAAGTATCAAATAACATCAATGCATTAACACCTGCCCGCACTTGTTCATCAAGATAGGCACTGACTGCCTGGGTCAATTTCGCTAATAATAAATGAACCGCGGCAGGCTCATTATAAAGTAGACGCAACATCGTTTTAAAATCACGGCTGCTTTTACCTTCCACCATATAACAAGCCAATGTCCACGGACTTCCAGAAAAACCAATCAACGGCAGGTCTGCAGGCATCTCCCGACGAATCAGACTTGCCGCCTCCATAACATAAGCCAGTTGCTCTGCTGGTTCAGGAACCCTTAATGCCTCAATCGCAGCAAGTGTTTGCACAGGCTGGTGAAAAGCAGGACCCTCTCCCTCTGTGAAATATAACCCAAGCCCCATCGCATCCGGAATAGTCAGGATATCAGAGAACAGGATAGCAGCATCCAATGAAAAACGAGTCAGTGGTTGCAGGGTTACCTCACAAGCTAATTCAGGGTTCTTACATAAGTTTAGAAAATCTCCAGCCTTTTTTCGAACGGCTTGATACTCAGGCAAATAACGCCCTGCCTGACGCATAATCCATACAGGAGTCCGCGGTATGGGTTTTCGCATTAGGGCACGAATAAACAGCGACTGGGTAAAATCGTTCATAATTATCCTAAAATTTCAGACAAAATTAAATTTTAACCCACATTCACCAGCAGAACATCTTAAATAGATGGAATCAGGGTAAAATCATACTTTGATGTGCAGCAATCGGTTAACGTAAATTCAGTATAACTGAAAATGTTGGAATGGAAGCACATGAGATAATTGAGTCCTTGGTAATCTCTTTTTGATAAATTTAAATATAAATTGTCTTTACCAGACCAGCAAGGCATGTAAAACTCACGCCACAAATCAATCTGAATGAATAAAAATAAGGCGCAAGCATGCAGCCGACGTTCGAGCGTTTTAATGAATTACCCAAAGAACTTAAAATTGAAACCGCCCACAATTTATCAGTGCCTGATTTAGTTAGCCTTTCCCTGACCTCAAAATCTCATTTGACTTTGTTTAAACCTATAGCTGATGTTCTGATTGTTGTTCGTAAATTATTGCCTCATGTGGTACAGGGGAAACATGAGGCGGTTCAAGCGATATTAAAAAAGGATATCAGTTTAATTTTTAAAAGGGGCGTTGTTACCGATTGCTCTGGACGGACATTTGAGAGCATCAGTGCGTTTGAATACGCACTCTGGGCTATTGATAAACATATGTGGGCAGCAATGATTGCGTGCATCCCTGAGAATGAAGAAGGGAGAGAGATAGTCGCACAATTGATGGCTCAATATAACAAGCTCAATAAAGATGGAGTGACCTATAGGATTCATGGGAAAGCAATTACTGAAAAGCATTTTGATTTCGAAAATACCATTATCAAAGAGCTACAAACGCAAGTAGACTCCATAAGAGCGACAGAAGATAAGAATTGGGATGCCATTCATAAGCAGTGGCGAGAAGGTGTTGGTGGCGCACAAAAAAAGCTGCCTATGCATGTTGTTGATGAGTACTGCTCTGAGGAACCTTTTTATCCTGTGCCTCAATTTACCTCACAACCAACGTCGTTGAAACAATTCTATAACTGGACTACTGAGAAGGACGAAGCCTGGTTTGACGTTGATTCTAAGTTAGGTTCTGAGTTTGCTATCTATAAAGGGCGAGGGCTGGTGACTCCCCGTCCCAATGGGCTGGGGCTTTGCGTGGCCGATTTAGATGCCATGAAAGCATTATATGAAGTAAGAACAAAGGATTTTATCGATCTCGAATCGCAACTTGAAAAAGGGGCTAGTTTGGACAACTATCCCCAAGTTGTTATGATAACGAGTTAAAGGCATATTAATACTCACAGACTTCCCCAATTTGCAGTCAAAATGTGTCACATAATAGGAAAAGCCAGCGACCAACAGTGCCGTTACTGCCACAACTATGGTTGAAAGCGCAATTCCTTCTTTTACTATAGGCTTAATGGTTCAGGTTTTAAATATAGGATTATGAAATCATAAACAATTATAAATAACAATGAGAGCTTCACCTTGATACGGGAACACCAAGCAGAGCATTTAAGTCCTGACCTTATCGCCAATAGCTATTGCCCTTAAAAGAATCGATTGCTATCCTAGCCGCATTTTGCCATTGAGAGAATAATGGATACGCTTCAGATAACAGGTCTAAGCATACAGACGCATATTGGAGTTCATGCTTGGGAACAAAAAATTTTGCAGCCACTATTAATTGACATTACCATTCCTGGTGACTTTAGCGCCTGTCAGGATGACATCGCCAACACCATTGACTATGACAAGCTGTGTCAGCAGGTAACTGCTTATGTGGAAGTAAATTCTTTCCGCCTGATTGAAACAGTAGCAGAACAATTGGCTCAGTTAATCAAAAGTGCTTTCAATGTACAGCAAATAACCATTTCAGTCAGTAAGCCCCATGCGATAAAAAATGCAGCTAACATCCGTGTTACCATAACACGCTGACGATTAAAGGCATTATGCTTATCGGTATCAATGCCTGGTCTCTGTGAAAAAATTGGTTCCCAGAGCCTAGGCATCCAGCTTCCGTACCATCCCCTTAAGATGCTCACTGCGAGCCACTTCAACCTGTATTTTTTCTGCCTCCAACCGTGAAGTATAAGGGCCAAGGATTACCCTGAACCAACCGCCTTGTTGTGGAGGAGCAACCGCGATACGCACATCAAAACCTTTTAAAATGAGTGCCGCTTTCAACCGCTCTGCATCATGATTGCTTTTAAAAGAAGCCAGCTGTACCAAATAGGATTCTTTTTGCTTGCCGGGGGAAAGTAAGGGTTTGCTTATCGGCGGCGCTGTCGAAACAGTCGCTACAGGATTGGCCGTAACCACTGCTGCAGGAGTACCATTTTGCGGCTTCTCCACAAGCTGGGCAGGCGTTGTTAACACTGGTTTTGGCAATGGAACCGATGCTCGATGATCTTTAGTCAGTAAGGTATAAAACTCAAATTTAGGTTTGGGTAGCTCTTTTTGTCTGGCAATCTCTTTTGCTTTCGGTTGAGGCTCCTCTTTTGCCAAAATATTTTGGTGAACCCAATGATTAACACTATTGAAATCAAATATACTGGCGGTCAGGTAGCCACACAAAAAAGAAGCCAGCACCCAGAAAAATTGCCTGGGTGTACTATTTTTCTGCCTTGTCGGCTTTCGTCTTTCATAATCTTTTGCCATTACATACTCTCAGGAGCCGATACACCCAATAGTTGCAAACCATTTTTTAAAACCTGACGCACTGCTGCCAACAAGCATAAGCGAGCGCTTCTTAATGCTTCTTTTTCACATAATAGTTGAACGGCATTGTAATAGCTATGTAACCCAGTAGCCAGTTCGCGCAAATAATAAGCCAATTGATGGGGCTCACAGGCTTTAGCCGATGCTTCAATAATTTCAGGATACCGGCCTGCCAGGGAAATTAAAGCGGTTTCCTGTGGTTCAGTCAATAAATGAAGATGAGCAAGTCCAGTTGTTTCATCCCAGCTTAAACCACGTTCCTTTAACTGCCTTAATACGGAGCTTATTCTTGCATGCGCATATTGAATATAATAAACAGGATTGTCACTTGATTCTGATTTTGCAAGATCCAGGTCGAAATCCATATGTTGTTCAGGCTTGCGCATTACATAAAAGAAACGGGCAGCATCATTACCTACTTCCTCGCGCAATTCTCTCAAGGTTACAAAGGAACCACTACGAGTCGACATTTGCACCCGCTCACCACCCCGATAAAGAATAGCAAACTGCACCAGCAATACATCAAGCGCATTCTCGTCATGGCCCAAAGCCTTTACTGCTGCTTTTACCCGCGTAACATACCCATGATGGTCGGCACCAAAAATGTCAATAACCCGTGCAAAACCACGATCGTATTTATTCCAATGGTAAGCTACATCGGAAGCAAAATAAGTGGTTTGGCCATTCGCACGAATAAGCACCCTATCTTTCTCATCATCAAAATCCGTTGCCCTAAACCATAAAGCGTCTGCCTTTTCATAAGTATGGCCAGCCTCTTTTAATGCCTCAATCCCCTTACTGATTGCACTGTCATCAAACAAGGATTGCTCTGAAAACCAACAGTCAAACTCCACACCAAACTCGGCCAAATCGAGTTTGATGTCAGCCAATACAGAATCCAGCGCGTATTTATGAAATAACTTAAACCCCCGTTCAGTAAGCAACACTTGCGCCCGGGAAATAATCGCATCAATATAGACTTCCTTATCACCTCCTTCTGGTTCATCGACTGGCAACCCCTCCCTTATTATGGACCAGGGATGCACGAATTCAGTCCCATATTGATCCATCACCTCCTGGGCGATATCCATCACATAGTCCCCACGATAGCCATTGGCCGGGAAAATAATATCTTCTCCAGACAAAATCAGATAGCGCAGCCAGACGCTCGCGGCAAGAATATTCATCTGCCGACCGGCATCATTAACATAGTATTCCCGGCTAACATCATACCCTGCCGCCATGAGAATATTCGCTAACGTTGCGCCAAAAGCTGCCCCGCGACCATGCCCCACATGCAGAGGGCCGGTTGGATTAGCCGAAACAAATTCTAAAATAACTTTTTGCCCTTTGCCTAAATTGCTACGGCCAAATGCTTCAGCCTGGTTAAGTACTTCTGCAATTACCTGAGAACGCGCCTCATCACGGATAAAAAAATTAATAAATCCAGGGCCGGCTATTTCAAGCCGCTCAACCATAGGGTGGGAAGGCAAAGCCCCTATAATTAATTCAGCAAGCTTACGGGGGGGCTGGCGGCAAGGTTTGGCAAGCGTCATTGCCAGGTTGGTAGCGAAATCACCATGATTATTATCCTTGGCACGCTCCACTTTAATTTCGGCCACTGTATCCGCTGGAATAGCAGCAGTATGCTTAAGAGCGTTCAGGGCTTGTGCGAGTAATTGTTCAACAGTTTGTTTCATAGCGCTTTGTTCACTCGTCAAAAAGCAGCTATTATGCGCTTTTTCACATCAGATGCAAAGTAGTCAGCCTCTCCAAAAATCGTTGTCCGGAGCAGGAAAATCATTAATAGTAGCGATAAAAGCCAGCATCAAATGGATAGAATGGAAGGTTAACGGTTATTAATCTTTAATAATACAAATTTATAGCCAAGTGAAAATACCTGTTTTTGTTAACATCGATTTTAATCTACCACCAATTACTCAATTGGACTTTCCTTAAATTTTCTTACAATTTCCTTTGTTTCATTATCAATAATTTCCCCTTGAATTCGACAACTAAAGCCATTAGCAAAAGTGAGCATCCATAGATAAAGATGCTCGATGTCATCGCCCGATTTCTGCGCGACAACTTCATCCTGTGAATAAATTTTTGCAGTGTAAGGATACTTCATAAATTTGTCCTGATTCATGGACTCATTAAAGATATAGTACCTTATACTTATTCTATCAACTAAAAAATTATAAATATTATCACGCCAATTTAAAAATGATTAATTGTGTTATAATTTAATAAATTCGCTCTAAAAATAGATGTTTATATACACGCATAATCAATTGAATTATCATTCAATAAAAGTTAGTATAACCTGAATTAATTGAAGTATTTCAAGAGCAAATAAAAATGAAATATTCCCGCATTTTTTTTGCAATAGAACCTCAAGAATCATTATTGGAAATATTAAATGATATTTTAAACCATTTAAATAAAAATCCGCTTATAGAACAAGAAATAAAATGGGTTCCATTAAATAACTTACATGTGACGCTGGCCTTTATCGGCACCATTCAGCGCGAACATATTCCAACTTTAATTAAAAATGTGAAACACCATATCAAGTGTGTTGAGCCATTTTATTTGGAATTGGGAAATCTGATGTTGTTTCCGGCAGGAAATTGCCCAAAAGTTATTTCCCTGCAGGCAGGACCAAATTCTACCCTGGTACAGGTTACCGACCATATTAACCAAGGCATTCTGGCGACTCATTATCCAATTGAAACCCGCCCTTTTCGTGGCCACATGACACTTGCACGGCTCAATAATTATAAACCCGACGTTTCTTCTCTGGCACAAATCGAAATAGCCAAAATTCCCAGGTTTTTGATTAACGAGATCACGCTATTTGAAAGCAAATCGGCTGCGGGAACATCCCACTATCAACCGTTGACGAGGTTTATTTTAACCTAGTACAACGTTTCACTGAATCTGTCCAGTTTGTCATTCCCGCGCAGGCGGGAATCTATCTCTCAGGTGAAGTGAGGAGCTAAATTGGGCTATGGATTCCCGCCTGCGCGGGAATGACAGTGTAAAACAGAATCAGTGAAACGTTGTACTAGTGTCTGGCAAGGTTTTCATAGGCTTTTTTAATATAACCATCCTGGGACAAGAGAACAGCAATGGGACGGGTTAAATCAAAATGGGCAAAAATAATCATCATCATTACCGTAATAGGCACAGAAAGAAACATGCCTAAAACTCCCCAGATAGTTCCCCAAAACGCCAAAGCAATTAAAATAACCAGGGGGCTTAGGTTGAGCGATTTTCCCAGGAAACGAGGCTCAATCAGGTTGCCAACAATAAATTGTATAGCAATGATTCCTGACGCAATCACGATAAAAGGAAACCAGCTTTGGAATTGAATCAGCGCCAATAACATAGGGAATGCCGTGGCGACAATAGCACCAATATTAGGAATAAAGTTCAGGAAAAAAATCAATAAAGCCCAGAATTCAGCAAAATCAAGCCCTACCGACTTCATAATAATCCAACTGGCTGTAGCAGTAACAAGGCTCAATAAGGTCTTTAATCCCAGGTAAGTTTGGGTATCTTTAACAATGTGGGTCAGAATGTTATTAACCAACAGTCTATGATTGGTCTGGGGGAAAAGGGCGTCCAGTTTTTGAGTAAAGAAATGTTGCTCTACAAACAGGAACACAACATAGAGTGCGATTAACACCGCAGAACCAGTAACGGCTGTAAATACCCCGTAAATATTCACCAGAATACCTTGTACACTAATACTCTGAAAAAAATTATCCATATTCGTCAGTGACTTTAAGTGGAAACGCTCATCCATTCGATTAAAAATATGGGTTAAGTTTTCTTGATAACGTGGTGAGGCAGCAATAACATCATTAACATTATTGGTAATAATATCAATTAAAATCTTTACCAAAAACGTAACAACCGACAAAGCTAATACCATGCTTAACCAACTCGGCAGCCGCGAACCGACCAACGGTATTCGCTGGACTGCATTATGAATAGTATTTAACAAATGCCAAATAAAAACCGAGATGATTAAGGGGATCAGTAAACTGCGGCCAGCAATGAGCAAATAACCAACAAGCGACACCAGGATCAGTGCTGCAGTACAAATGAGAATGCGATTTCCATCCCTAAGATTCAAATTTTTGTTCATGGCAAGTCAACATTAAACTATTTTCCTGTTATTATCAGGTTTTTTTGATATAAATCATACTGTGTTGCAACAACCTTGTGAAATTTTAGCCGGAATAGGCTCAACACTCGCAGCCAAACTCGGTAAATGTGGCATTAGCACTGTAGCTGATTTACTGCTCCATCTACCTTACCGCTATCAGGATAGAACCCGCATCACCACCATCCGTGATTTGCAGGTTGATAACTGGTGTGTAATTGTGGGAAAAGTCTGCAAAACAGAAATCAAATATGGCAAGCGCATGATGCTCTATTGCTATGTGGAAGACAAAACCGGCATCCTGAAAATTCGCTTCTTCCACTTTAACAAGCAACAGGTGAAAACACTGAATGAAAGCAAGCTGATAAGGGCATTTGGCGAGGTCCGTGAATTTTCCAACACCCTGGAAATGATCCATCCTGAATATCAATTACTAAACAGCGAGGACGATTGTATCGTTGATGAAACACTGACCCCCATCTATCACACGACACAGGGGCTCAGCCAAACCCGTTTACGCCAACTCATTAAGACCGCATTAAACACTTGCCGTGAGCAATTAGCCGATTTGGAATGGATGGACGTTGAAGAATTGGAAAAACATCATTTTCCTTCATTAACCGAAGCCATGGAGTTATTGCATAATCCCCCTCCGGACATTCCCTTATCCGCATTGGAGGAAGGCACTCATCCGGCGCTGAAACGACTTGCTTTTGATGAATTGCTTGCACAGCAACTCAGCATGCAATTTGCAAGACAGCACCGTGGCAACCTCAATGCGCCTACCATGTCTTCGCAACCCGACTTGGAAAAACGTTTTATCAATCAATTACCTTTCTCGCTGACAAACGCCCAGCAACGCGTCAGTAAAGAGATCACTGCTGATTTGCTACAATCAAAACCTATGTTAAGGCTGGTACAAGGCGATGTTGGTTCGGGAAAAACCGTTGTTGCCGCGCTTGCCGCTTTACAAGCCATTGGTAATGGTTATCAGGTTGCATTCATGGCGCCTACAGAATTATTAAGCGAACAACATACCATGAATTTTCAAGCCTGGTTTTCGTCGCTGGGGATAAACTGCCGCCGATTGAGCGGCAAACTAAAGACCAACGAACGTAAGGAAACATTAGCCCTTCTAGCTAATAATGATTGCCAAATCCTTATCGGCACGCATGCCCTATTCCAGGAAAATGTGCACTTTGCCAATCTTGGTTTGGTTATTATCGATGAGCAACATCGTTTCGGGGTAGAACAACGGCTGCTATTGCAGCAGAAAGGGCAGCAGGCTGAACTAATCCCCCATCAACTATTAATGACCGCAACGCCTATCCCAAGGACACTGGCAATGACGCAGTTAGCACACCTTGATTTATCCGTTATTGATGAATTACCACCGGGACGAACCCCAATTTCCACCGCCGTCATTAACCAGGAAAAAAGAGCCCCGATTATCAGCCGATTGCAAGAAGCAATTGCCAGTGGCCGTCAAGCCTACTGGGTTTGCACCCTAATAGAAGAGTCAGAAAAATTACAATGCATTGCAGCGACAGCAACTGCTGAGCAACTTCAACAGCAACTACCTGAGGTCCGGGTCGGACTCATTCATGGACGGATGAAATCGACAGAAAAGGAAGCGACCATGCATGCATTTAAGAGTGGTGAAATCAACCTTCTGGTTGCCACAACCGTCATTGAAGTCGGAGTGGATGTACCAAATGCCAGTTTGATGATTATTGAAAATGCAGAGCGTTTGGGTCTATCACAATTGCATCAATTGCGTGGCCGTGTAGGACGAGGTAGCCAGCAATCGCACTGTTTATTGCTTTATCAAGCACCGTTGTCATTCTCGGGTGCTGAACGATTAAAAGTCATGCGCGCCACCTCTGATGGCTTTGTCATTGCTGAAAAAGATCTCGCCTTACGAGGCGCAGGCGAAATATTAGGAGTCAAACAAACAGGCTATCGGCAATTCAAGGTAGCCGACCTTCACCGCGACCAATTACTTTTGCCCTTGGCGGCAAAAATGGCCAGGCACTTAATAAATAATAAATCAAATATAGCAGAGGCCATCACCAGGCGCTGGCTGGGGCAGTTTGAACAATTTTTACAAGGTTAACCCTCGCTTCTACAGTCAATTATAAAAATAATCGAAATAAATTGAAGTCAAGACTGTTTTTTCATTTTTTCTTTGCTAAGATAGCTAGGCTAATTTCTTTCCTTCATCCACAAAAGATGTGGATAACTTTTTAATCCCTTCTCTGAAAAACTGACTCAATTATTCCATCCATTCTCTAAACCGCTTATAAATACTGGCTCTCTATTGAAATTTACCATACTTTTCCTCCTGATGTTTATCCACAAATTCTGTGGGTAACTCTGTGCATAGGATGTAAAATACCTTTAAAATAAGGCATGGCTTTCAATGCGCGATAATTCATCGTCCCCTTTATATATTTTTTCTATACCCACAGATGAGAATGATTTAAAATCGCACAATTTAATGCAAGGTAAACCGTATGAAAAAAAATACCAGCAATGCAGCCGATAGCACTGGAATAGAAAAACCCGCAGTTCTTACCAACGTGATAACTCCCGATGACAAATCAGAAACCGTTCAGGTTCAGCAATTAGAGCAGATTGGCAAGGGGGCATTTGGTGTTATCTACAAAGGATTGTTAAAAGATCAGGCAATCGCTATCAAGGAAACAGGTAATAGAAACCTAAATGAAATAAAAATCATGTGCCTACTGGCAAAGCTCCATGCCCCTTATGTTGTTCATTTGATAGCCTATTCGTATTCGCTGGAAGACCGCTCCAACCGTCTTTACCTGCAATACATGAAAAATAATTCAATAAAAAAATACATCAAAGCCAATCCACAACCGGAAGACTGGTCTTTACGTTACCTTTGGATACAGGAAATTGCCAGAGGTCTTGCATACCTGCATCAGTTGAAAATTGTACATAAGGACATTAAAGCAGATAACATCCTGCTTGACGACGACCTTCATGCCAAAATAAGTGACTTCGGTTTTGCAGAGATCATGGAAAACGACAGACTGACCTCAGCAACAGGTTCCCTCTTGTGGGTGGCTCCAGAAGTTTTCCAGAGAATGTCCCATAATGAAAAAGCGGATATTTTTAGCCTTGCTGTTACCATATGGGAAATTGCCAACTGGAAAGAACCCCAGCCTTATAAACCCGAAGAAGAATTTTTAGTTACTGATCTTGCAATCCAAGTCCTGGAAAAAAGACAAAGCACAGATGAGATCGGCAAGCCCAAGTTAGCTAAACTGATCACCTGGGGATGGCAAGGAAACCCGGAAAACCGTCCGTCAGCAAAAGAGGTGGTCGAGGAATTAGAGTCAGGAATTGACACACTGTCAGAAAATCTTTTAAGCAGACAATAATAAAATATCTGAACTTATAAATTAATAAACCGTTTATCGGCAATTCAAATGGCTAACCTCCACTATAATCCATTACTTTTGCCGTTGGCGGCCACAATTGACAGACGCTTGATAAAAATAATCGAAATAAATTGAAGTCAAGACTGTTTTTTCATTTTTTCTTTGCTAAGATAGCAAAGCTGATTTCTCTTTCTTCACCCACAAAATCTGTGGATAACTTTTTACTCCCTTCTGTAAAAAACTGGTTCATTTATTCCACTCATCCTCCAAGCCCCTTATAAATAATGGCTTTCTATTGGTTTTTACCGCCCTTTTTCTCCTGGCGTTTATCCACAATTTCTGTGGGTAACTCTGTGCATAGGATGTAAAATACCTTTAAAATAAGGCCTGTCTTCCAATGATTGATATTTTATCTTTCCTACAGTCCTGTATTCTTTTCTATACCCACAGGTAGAAATGATTTAAAATAGCACAAAATATGTTTAATAAAGGCTAACCGCATGAAAAATGCCAGCAATACATCAGATACACCCGGAATAGAAGAACCTGGACCTATGAACGTTATAACTCCGGAAGGGGAATTATTAGAAAACGCTCAGGTTCAGCAATTAGAGCAGATTGGCAAAGGCACCTATGGCAAAATATACAAAGGATTATTAAATGGACAAGGAGTTGCAATCAAGGAAACAGGAGAGAGTGATGAAAACGAAATAGAGATCATGTGTATGCTGGCAAAGGCTCACGCCCCTCATGTCGTTCACCTGATAGCCTATTCCCTGGAAGACAGTTGCAACCGACTGTACATACAATACATGGAAAATAACTCACTGGCGAAATATATAGAAGATAGACAAGAACCGGTAAACTGGTCTTTACGCTACCGCTGGATCCGCGAAATTACCAGGGGCCTGGCCTTTCTACATCAATTGAATATTGTCCATTTGGACATTAAATCAGATAACGTTCTTCTGGATGAGAGCCTGCACGCCAAGATAGGCGATTTCGGTCATGCAGAAACCATGAAAGGAAACAAACTAATCTCCATAAAAGGTACCCCCTTATGGGTCGCCCCAGAAGTTATCCTAGGGAAGCCCTATGATGAAAAAGCGGATATTTTTAGCCTTGCTGTTACCCTCTGGGAAATTGCCAGTTGGAAACTTCCCGAAGAGCCGGAAAATTTTAAATCCGGAACAGAGGATTGCCATACAACCGATGAATATAATAGAAAATTATGGGAATATTTTAGCGAACTTAAATTAAAAATACCCAACCACAGGCAAAAAATAAAGGAGGTTTGCAAGCCCAAGTTAGCTAAACTGATTACCTGGGGATGGCAAGGAGAACCAGAAAACCGCCCTTCGGCAGAAGAGTTAGTCAAGGAACTGGAAACAGGAATTGATACATTGTCAGATAACCTTTCGCATAGGCCTCCTGTTAATCATTAACTTGACCATTAGCCAGGAAAGGTTACAATATTTGGTCATTTTATTATCAGGTTTTCTCATGTCATTAAAGCGTAAAGCCGTTGCCCTCATCTCAGGAGGGCTTGACTCCATGCTTGCTGTCAAGGTGATTCAAGAGCAAGGGGTACATGTCGAGGGTATTAATTTTTATACTGGCTTCTGCCATTCAGGACATACTTCAGCCATCCGTAACCGTAAAAATAGCAAACCCTTAAGAAATGATGCCTTATGGGTAGCAGAACAATTAGGAATCCAACTCCATATTGTGGATATCGTGGAGCCCTATAAAGAAATATTACTGCATCCTAAACACGGCTATGGGAAAAATATTAATCCCTGCCTGGATTGCAAAATATTTATGGTGCAGGAAGCGTATCAATGGATGCTGGAACATCAATTTGATTTTATTATTACCGGTGAAGTGGTTGGCCAACGACCTAAATCACAACGCAGTTCGACGATGCCGTTGATTGCCAGGCAATCAGGCGCTGAAGATCGTCTGCTGCGCCCCTTATGCGCCAAACTCCTCCCTCCAACCTTACCTGAACGCGAGGGATGGGTTAATCGGGAAGCTCTCTATGATTTTCATGGACGAAACCGTAAACCCCAATTAAATTTGGCAGCCTCGATGGCAATTGAGGAGTTCGCCCAACCTGCGGGTGGTTGCTGTGTACTGACCGATGAAAACTATACCCGCCGTTTGCAAGACATGTGGAGCCATCGAGGTACACGTGATTATGATATGGAAGACATTATTCTGTTAAAAGCCGGCCGACATATCAGACCAGCGCCTCATTATAAGTTGATTATTGCCCGGGATGAGGCTGAAAGTAACTTTTTAACCGGTTATCGCAAGCAATATATCCACATGCAGGTTCGAGAACACCGTGGGCCAATTATCTTAATTGAAGGAAAGCCAACCATTAATGATTTAATTACTTGTGCTCAAATTGCAGGACGCTATTGTTCAGGCCGGGAAGAGGAGTCTGTAGAAGTTGATCTCTACCATCTGGACGGGCAAACGGAAGTACTAAAGGCACACCCCATGCCGGCTGAAGAAATCCCCCAAAATTGGTATTTGTGAGAATAACATGGCTCATTATGAATTGGATGCTCGTCGGCTTTTATGTCCCATGCCGGTGATTAAAACTCAAAATAGGGCGAAAAAACTTATGCATGGAGATACACTAACGGTTATTGCCACTGACCCAGGTGCTCAACATGACCTGCCCTGCTGGTGCCGTATTAATGGTCATAAACTTATTGAATGCACCAGCCTGGATGGTGAAATTCATCTTACTTTGGAACTGGTAAAGGATAAGGAATGATGGATAAGGAGCGCTATCAGCAAGCAAAGCAGGTTACTCTTCTTGGTGCGATTGTCAATGCAATGCTTGGCTGTATCAAGTTAGCGGGTGGGTGGCTCTTTCACTCCCATGCCTTGGTGGCTGACGGTATCCATTCCTTTTCTGATCTTATCACCGATTTAATGGTTGTCTTTGCCTCAAAATACGGCAGTCAGGACGCTGATGATTCTCATCCTTACGGCCATCAACGGATTGAAACAGCAGCCACACTAATGCTTGCCCTGCTTTTGATTTTAGCAGGAACAGGCATCGCCTGGGATGCCCTGGATGAAGCGATCCGGGCAACGCCTGACACACCAGGCTGGATTGCCCTTCCCATTGCCCTATGCTCTATCCTTGCGAACGAAGCCCTGTTTCATTATACCTATCATGTTGGCAAGCGCATTCAATCGACATTGGTTATCGCCAATGCCTGGCATCATCGTTCTGATGCGGCATCATCTATCGTGGTCGCTTTAGGTTTGGCAGGCAGCCTGCTTGGCTTTTCTTATCTTGATGCCATTGCAGCAATCATAGTAGGTTTTATGATTGTCAAAATGGGTATTGATTATGGTTGGAGCAGTGTAAAAGAGTTAATTGATACAGCCGTAGAACCAGAAATGCTTGGAAGAATAGAGAACATTATTCAAACTGTTGATGGGGTAGAGAAAATTCATCAATTACGCAGCCGCCTGATGGGAGGAGATGTATTAGTGGATGTCCATATTTTGGTTTCCCCCTATATCTCGGTTTCTGAAGGGCATTATATTGCCCAACAGGTTCATCAAGCCCTGGTTAATCAACTGGAACGTGTAAAAGACGTTATTGTGCACGTCGATCCTGAGGATGATGAAGTTAGCTGTCCTTCCTTGCATTTACCAAACCGCAACCATTTATATGAACAATTAATCTCAGCATGGCAGAAAAATTATCCATCACTGCAAAACTGGGATATCCATTACCTTGATGGAAAAATAACCCTTGATCTGATCTGCAACCAGGATACGCCCTGGCAAGCCTTATCTGAGCAGATTGCCAAGGATTTAAAAGCCAACAATAAGGAGCTGAAAGTGCGTCTTTTCAGTACGCATGGAGTAATTCATTGATGAAAACCTGCTCCCATATTGCCTGAGCTTCAATCGCGGCAAGAAAACGCTTGCCAAATACAGTATGTGAAAATATTATTCATCTTTAATCGTCAACCATTAATGTTGTCCGTCTTTAGAGAGAAAGAATTATGGCTACGGCCACCTTAAAAATAATTTTTGCCATTTCTACTTTCGTAGTAATCCTGCTGGCCGGATGGTATCCATTTAAAAAGCGGATAAAAAGTGATGGGCATATAGACTTCCCAATTGGTGAAACGCTGGCAACCGGCGTATTTCTTGGCGCAGCCTTATTACATATGTTACCAGACTCCAATATGCTATTTAATCAGATGGGGTATCATTATCCCTTGGCATTTATCATTACGGGCGCTGTTTTTCTGATGTTTTTATGGTTTGAACATTTGGGCAAGGAACTGTACCACCATCATGATGCCTCCCACCCTGCATTTGCTATCCTTGCTTGCTGTATGCTTTCAATCCATTCATTGATGCTCGGGGCAGCCCTCGGCTTTAATCATAGTAATTCAATGATTATTATGTTGTTCCTTGCCATCATTGCCCATAAATGGGCTGAAAGCTTTGCCGTGGCAGTACAACTCAATAAAAGCTCTCTGAGCAGAGCTCAAAGTCTGGGATTATTCTTTATTTTTAGTTTAATGACTCCCCTTGGTATCTTCCTTGGCTGGTACTTTGGCCATGGAATAGAAACTGATTCTTTATTTGATCCCATTCTGATTGCCGCATCTGCAGGCACTTTTCTATACCTGGGAACGCTTCATGGGCTTGAACGTTGCGTAATGGTAGAACGATGCTGTAACTTACGTGACTTTAGTTTTGTTATTATTGGTTTTCTGTTAATGGCGTCGGTAGCAATTTATGTCTGATTTTATTGAACAGCAACCGCTTATTTTAGCTTCTGCCTCACAAAGCCGGATCAGTTTACTGCGCTCTTTAGGCTTACAATTTGATATTATTCCTGCTGCCTGTGACGAAGATAAAATCAAGCAGCATTTCAAGGCAGCCTCCATGTTACAACTGGCAAGTACCCTTGCTCGTTGTAAAGCGCTTGATGTCAGCAACCGCTATCCACAACATTTTGTCATAGCAGCCGATCAACTTTGCGTAATAGAAGATAAATATCTGGATAAACCACTTATTCATGCTACAGCAACCATGCACCTGCGACTTCTCAGCGGAAAAACGCATCAACAAATTTCAGCTTATTGTATTGCCAGGGAAGGCCATATCCTGTGGCAGGATCATGACATTGCAATCCTGACGATGAAACACCTCAGTGATGAGACTATCGAGTCTTATTTAAGGCTGGAACAGCCTTATCAAAGTTGCGGCGCCTATCATTACGAAAAACAAGCCAAATGGTTATTTAAAGAAGTACAGGGAAGTGATAGCACAATCCTTGGCCTGCCTCTTGTACCATTGACAGAAGCCTTAATCGCTATTAAGGCGGTTAACTTCAAAGCCTTTCCCTACTTTCTATAACCCAGGTTGCCTTGAAGACGAGATAATACAGAGGCCATTAAATCAACCCCCTTGTTTCTCCCCTCTTTTTTACTTGGGTGCGATTAAAACTACGGTTGGTTTTAATACGCAGGAATTAGGAGCCATAACTTGAGCCGATATAGCTTCACCTGGATAACATCTATCAGTTGAAATTAATTATAATTTAATGCTCCATCCCTTATATTTAATATTTTGTTAACCTTTTATGAATAAAATTGGTCAATTGATATCTTTTATGAGCAACCATGGAAACTAACGAGCATAAGCAGGCTGGCGATGAAATTCGTATCTATACATTGAAAGAGGGGCAATACGAAAATCCTTATCTTAAAGGAAGTCAGCATTTGTCTCCACTTGATGAGAACAAACAGCCTAACCAAGAAGATATCCTAAAGATAAACCTGATGCGTCTTGATAACAACGTTCCTGTTCCCATAGAAAATGCCGAATTAACAGCCGGTGATATCGTTGCCTTGGCAGGCGACTATTATACGAAGGCTGGCTGGGGATTGGAATTAAATATTTCTGAGAACCTTAGCGGGAATGAAGTAGCAAATAGTCAAAAAACCGATGAATTGCATGTCTGCCGTCAGGAGCGAAGTATTAAAACGCTTCTTAATCAAAAAATTAGCTCAGAAGAAACAGCGGTCTTTCATCAAGCCTATGGTGATTTAGCCTCTGAGAACGTCAAAAAAGCAGATATCGATAAAATTTACCGCATAGAAAACACCCGCTACATTCCCTTTTTTAAATCACTTAACAGTATTTTTCAACAGCTGGTTTATGCCTTTACAGTAAAAGGCTATGGTGAAAAATTAACGAAAAACGAAGCCCATTTTGCCCCATGGTCTGTAAGGGCCTATATCGTAGGCCATCACACAGCGCTCCATACCGCTGAACTTGCCTATTGTTTTAGGGAATTAGCAACTGATGATAATTTCAAACCAGATTCTCCTCAATTGAGCAATGAGCTTAAAAGTGTTTTAGACAAGATAAAATCAGATAATTCCCCCGATCCTGGGTTAAAAAATAAAACTGATCCGGAAATTTATAAGGAGCTAGCCTATCGATACCATGCCCTGGCCATCAGTCAGGAACTTTTTGCCATGCATTTTTATTCTGACCATTTTGCCGGAGGGCATCTAAGCCGTATAGGCATTCTTCGCAAAACAATGCCGGAAAAATTTGGTACTTTCGGCAGTATCCTTATTAATAACATGCATGATGAAGACAATAAACGCAGTGTGGAAGTTATCAACCCGCACCAACCGAATTCAAATGAATATCTGAGAATGCACCCTGAAGATGATGAAGCCTTTGGCGATGGCACTTACTTTAATAAGAATAATGATAAAAACAGCGATATGCTGGTTAATGGGATGACTAACTCGCTTGGCGATATTGCCCGACTTATGCAAACAGGCAAAAAGCCGGAGGTTCAAAACTACGGTGGCTTTTGTTTTCTGCCAGAAGTTGACTCCAATAAGCCACAGACACAACCCTTGCTGCTCCTGGGAACCAATGGCGAAGTCTATTTTCGTTCTAACCTTAAATCAATTAAGACATTAGCGGCAAGCGAATATCGGGAAACAATACAACATCCTGAGAAAAACGGTTATGAAAAACTAACCCGCTGGAAAGCATTTGTCCTGACATTCAAACTGAGGGTATTAGGGTTTTATTACTCGCCAACCTATGAGCCTGCAGAGTCTCAAAAAGAGAAAGAAATGACAAAGAAAACATCCTCAGAAGGATTAATTCAAGCCCCTATCCCGACGAGTCCTGTTCAAAATCCAACTGCAGAAGTAACAGGAGCATGGAGGACACCAGCCTCATCCTCCCCAACAAGCCCTTACCGTTTTATTGGTAATCGACCCTCTGACACACCGAACGATAGTACTCAAAATCTGTCGGCATCCAGTTTGGATTTGAGTTAGATATGAAGGATTGACCGTACTCCTTTATATCCCTCAATAGTCCTGCTCTGAATGCCAAACAGATCAGCTATACTTAAAACGAGGTACCGTATCAGCAATCAAAGGATGGATGCACCATGACCTTGCAGATAACAGCAGACAAAATTGTCGATACTGCCCTTCATCTTGCTGAAGCAAGCTCATGGGAACGCTTAAGGTTATTTGAGATTGCTGAACAATTAGACATCCCTATTACCAAGATCCATACCTATTTTCGGGAAAAAGATGAGTTGATTGATGCCTTTTTTGATCGCGCAGATAAGGCCATGCTGAAAATGAGCACGCAACCTGAGCTTTTGCAACTCTCTGGTCAAGAGCGTCTACACCAACTGCTGATGCGTTGGTTTTCACTACTGCAAAATCACCGCAAGGTTACCCGGGAAATGATCTGGGCAAAGCTTGAACCCGGACACCTGCACATCCAGTTTCCGGCATTAATGCGAATTAGCAGAACGGTACAATGGTGGCGTGAAGCCGCCCAGCTCTCAGCAAGCCATTTCAGGCGAGCCCTTGAGGAGACTTTTTTGACAGCAGTTTATCTCATGACCTTTATCCATTGGCTATATGATGATTCAAAAGAAGCAATAGCCACCAGCCATTTTCTTAAAAAACGACTGGCGCAATGTTGTTTATGCTCGTAGTGTTACTTTCGCACGATCAAATTATTTTCTACTGACTTAACACCAGGCACTTTGGCAGCAACATCTCCAGCGGTATCGCTTTGACGAATAGTTTTCACATAACCACTTAACAAAACATTACCCTGATGCGTTTCTACTCGAATGGGTATTTGAGAAAGGTCTCTGTGGTTTACCATTGCCTGATTCACCGCGGCAGTAATTGCATCATCAGAATGATAAAGCCCCAGGAAACCACCTCCCGTATACATTTGGCAACTTGCCATAAGAAGAATCCCGATCCCCATATAGATACTTTGATAGAATTTTCGCATTATTTCTCCCCTGTTGGGCTGTAATTAAACGTGCGGTTTTCTAATTTAGGATTTTACTCTCAATAATACTCAATGTCCTGCGAGCATAGCGCCGCTCTAAAAAACACACGTTTAATCGCAGCCTGACATTCAAATCATTCACCACCATTTTCCAATTATTTCTGTTCAAGGAGCGTTTGTAAACGTTCAACTTCCTTCAGTAACTCAAGCGCAAGCCCAGCCCCTGCCCAGTTAACGCCTAAGTCACGATTTAACCGTAACACAGTACGTATGCAGCGAATAGCCTCACCATCAAACAACCATTCATCATTTTTATCTTTTTGAGCAACAATTATCCCCTCATCAATAATTTCAAGGATTGTTTCCCCAGAAATCCCAAACGAATAACTTACCTCGGTTAGAGAGAGGCAAAACTTCTCTTCACATTTTAATTCTGTGGGTTTTTCGTTGCCCTTAGCCATTACTCACCCCCATATTTTCTCGAGGATTAAACTTGATGGTATTAGCGAGCTGCTCATACAATCGGTTTGCCTGCTCATTTTCAACTTGAGGAATCACTATCTGCAAAACAATATATTGATCGCCTGGTGGATTACCAGGTAAACCTCTTCCTTTCAGGCGCATTTTCTTACCCGACTGCGATAATCTAGGAATTTTTAACTGAACTTCCCCCCCTAACGTAGGCACTTTGATGTTAGCACCAAGCACTGCCTCCCAAGGAGTGATTGGCACTTGTAAATGAATGTCCTTTTTATGCAAATGAAATAAAGGATGATGATTAATAGTTATCTCTATGTATAAATCACCTTGATGACGAACCCCTTTCCCCCCCTGTCCCTTAAGCCGGATCTGTTGCTTGTTAGTAATGCCTTTAGGGATTTTCACCCTTACTGCTCGAGGTTGATACTCAACATTCCCCCGTTGATCAATTGCAGGAATTTGTAACTGCAACGTTTTTTCGGCACCCTGATAGCTGTCCTCAAGATTAATACCAAGCTTGGCGTGAATGTCTTCCCCCTGATCATAAAACGAAGTGTTGCGCTGTTGGTGAGCGCGCTCCCTGAAAATACTGTTGATAAAATCCTCAAAGCCTGTCATTTCTTCCTGATCAAAATGAGGGGAATATTGGTCAGCCTGGGGTCTATACCCTTGCTCCTGCTCTTTCCAATATTGCCCGTATTTATCATATTTCGCTCTTTTTTCAGGATTTTTTAGTACTTCATAGGCTTCACCCAACTCCTTGAATTTCACCTCGGCATCAGGTTCCTTGCTTACATCAGGATGATACTTACGAGCAAGTTTGCGATAGGCGCGTTTAATGTCCTGATGACTTGCACTACGTTCAAGCCCCATGATTTTATAATAGTCTTTATATTCCATAATCATTTTATAAGGGAAAAATATACTTCATTTGTAGCGGTTGCCAGGGTACTTGTCAATTAAGCATACAGAACAGGGGGCGATTAAAACGGTGGTTTTTCAGATAAGGTTGTAGCCCGGATCTGGGGGATCGGTGCAAATTTAAAGCCAATTTAGCTTCTGGCATAGTTTTGGTAAAGATTTTAAAGCGCTAACAAGCGTATTTTTACTAAAAGCAACTTCTTTCCTGATAAGTTGGCAAGCTAAATACACAGGGGATAATACATCCCTGTTTTTAATGGAATTTGCCTGGTAGTCCCATTTTCTTTTTTTCGCCGATTCTTCTGAGCCAGGCTACATCTTTCAAGGAAAAACTGCCGTTTTCGCATGTGCGTAATATGAGTAAGTAATTAATCATCGCTCCAGAAAATAACACAACTTTAGTCAGAGCATTTTTTTAATAAAACATTACAAATCCGGCAACCTAGGCTATTATCGGGTTGGCTAAAAAATTAGAGGCATCACATAATGAATGCATCACTAAATACAAATTTTCGTAAATTACGAATCTATAAACATCGCCACCTTAGATTTGATTTCATTGCTGCCATCGTAGTCTTTCTTGTCGCCATTCCCTTATGTCTTGGAATAGCCCTGGCCTCTGGCGCCCCATTATTTTCAGGTATTTTAAGCGGTATCATTGGCGGCATCATAGTCGGTACCCTTAGTGGCTCCCATGTCAGTGTAAGCGGTCCAGCGGCCGGTATGGCAGCCGTAGTGCTCGCAGCTATTAGCCAGTTAGGTGATTTTAATACCTTTCTTCTTGCATTAGGACTTGCTGGCGTTATCCAGATTATCGTTGGTGCTTTGCGTGCAGGTTTTGTTGCTGATTATGTCCCATCAAATGTAGTTCAGGGTTTACTATGCGCCATAGGGATTTTACTTATTGTCAAGCAGCTCCCTTTAGCTTTTACATTGTCATCTGAGCTGACAGAACTGCAAGCGCACTTATTGGAATCCACTGAAAGCCTTAGCTTCAATCCTTTTTATGATTTAACTTACCATTTAAATAGCGGTGCCATGATTATTTCCCTGGTATCCCTGGCCATTTTAATCTATGGAGACAAGGCAAAAAACAAATGGGCTAAAACTATTCCTGCCCCGATTGTCGTTGTCATTGTAGGTATTTTACTCAATGAATTGTTTATTCTGATTAACTCAACCTTTGCCCAGAATAATCCTCATTTGGTCAATATCCCTCAACAAAATGGCTTTTCCGATTTCCTGGGAGAATTAAAGTACCCTGCCTGGTCAGCCTGGACTAACCCAAAAGTTTATTTATATGCATTTATCATGGCCATTGTGGCTTCATTAGAGAGCTTATTAAACGTAAAAGCAGCGGAAAAACTGGATAAAAAGCGTCGATATTGCTCCAAAGACCAGGAATTAATTGCTCAGGGATTTGGAAATCTTGCCGCCGGCTTAATTGGCGGCATCCCTGTTACTTCAGTAATTGTACGTACTTCCGTGAATATTCAGGCAGGAGCGAAAACCAAAGCTTCAGCTATTTTACATGGTGTTTTTATTCTTCTTGCCGTATTACTGATCTCCGAGGGATTAAATAAAATTCCTCTATCCTCTTTAGCCGCCATTCTAATCTTTACTGGTTACAAATTAACAAAGCCCTCCATATATCAAGCTATCTACCAGCAGGGCGCCGATCGATTTATCCCCTTTATCGCAACGGTAATCAGTATCGTGATGTTGAATCTGCTGGCCGGAATATTAATCGGCCTGGCTATCAGCCTTTTTTATATCTTAAAATCCAACAGCCAGGCTCGTCTGGATATCATTAAAGAAATATATCCCACTGGTATTACCAATCGCTTAATATTACCTCAACAAATTACCTTCCTGAATAAAGCTTCTCTGGTAGCAGAACTTGCCTCTATCCCGCGCAATTCCCAGCTCATTATTGACGCCCGCTACTCCAACTACATTGATAAAGAAATTATTGAACTACTGAAAGAGTTTAAAGAAGAACAAGCCCCCCTTAAGCAGATTGCCCTTAATCTCATCGGATTTAAAGACCATTACGATATTCACAATTACATTGATTTTATTAACGTCACAACCTATGACGTGCAAGCGACGCTTGAACCATACCAGGTTTTAAGTTTATTAAGCGAAGGGAATCAGCGCTTTTTAACGGACACGAGAATTCATCGAAGCTCCCAACATGATATTCAAAACACAGCAGAGACTCAGCATCCTATTGCTGTGGTTTTGGGATGTATTGATTCACGTGTACCAGTAGAAACTATATTTGATATGAGCTTCGGCGATTTATTCTGTATTCGTGTTGCAGGGAATGTGGTCAATGAAGACGTGTTGGCAAGTATTGAATACGCCTGCAACGTGGTTGGGGCAAAGTTAATTGTAGTGCTTGGGCATACTCATTGTGGTGCTATTCAGGCTGCTTGCGATGGCGTGGAAAAAGGTCATATTACCCAGCTACTGAGCAAAATAAAACCTGCTTTAACTGCTGAAACGAAAACCACTTCTAACCGAACCAGTAAAAACAGTGAATTTGTCGAACATGTTACGGCACTCAATATCGTCAATACATTAAAACAGATTTATACGGAAAGTGAGATCATAAAACTTATGATTGAACAAGAAAGCGTAGGAATGATTGGTGCTGTTTATGACGTTAACACAGGAGGGGTTCATTTTAACGATTATTCCGAAACCCTGGCACAGCAAAACAGCCAGACACTCAGTGAAAAGACGAAAAAAATTCTCGACCATGCGCGGAAAGCCCCTGTAATCGCTAAGAAAAACGAAAAGGTCTTGCCAAATGAAAGCTCTTCAATGAGTCAGTTGAGTTCTGCAGGAGAAAGAAACTGAGTACCTTACATAAAAGGACTTAAATTAGCAGACATCACTTCAATCCACACCCGAACTTTGGGTTGAATAAATCGGGCAGGATGGTAAAAAAGATAAACCGGTATAACAGGCATGGCTAAACCGGAGAATAACTCGATCAATTCACCACGAGCCAATACCTCTGCTACCTGATAATGGTGCAATGCCACAATACCCAACCCTCGGCAGGCACTATCAGACAGGGCTGCCGCATCATTCACATAAAGAACAGGCTCCAGATAAACGGTTTCGCCTGAAGCAAATGTCCAGCGATTATCAGGCTGTCGCATGCTGTGCGTTAAATACCGATGCTTATTTAAATCAGCCGGATGTGCAGGATGACCAAAACGGCTTAGGTATTCAGGTGAAGCACAAAATACATAACGTGTAGTGGTAATTTTCTTTTGAATTGAATTCGAGGCCACCTGCATTGACATGCCAAATACCACATCAAGCCCCTCATCCAGTAAATGAGGAACCTGCTCAGCAATTTGTAAATCCAGAATAACCTCAGGATACCTGGCATAAAATTCCGGCATACGAGGAAGAATAATTTTTTCAGCAAAAAAACGAGCGCTTTTCACACGCAATACCCCTTGAGGCTTGGCCTGAGAAGCCATAACCACACTGTTAGCCTGCTCCAGAGCCTGCAAAACACTTTGAACCTCTTGGTAATAGGCTTCACCAACCGATGTCAAAACCACTTTACGGGTCGTTCGCTCAAATAAACTCGCTCCCAGTTCAGCCTCCAGTAGGCTGATTTGCTTACTGACTGCAGCAGCAGAAACAGAAAGTTGTCTGGCAGCTGCGGTAAAACTACGATATTGGGCCACCTTGCAAAAGGTCTGGATTAAAGCAATGGTATTCATTGACTCTTTCCTTAATCGATTTGAGTTACTCAATTACTGGTGAATACGATTAAAAATAATAAGAGTTTAATTATAACCTGTCATGTACAGAGCCTCTCTTTAAAAATCCATCTTGTCTACTGACCATTGAAGTATATAATAGACTTTTTTAAAACTTGCCCGCCTGTCTTGGAGTAAATGCGGGTTTTACAAGCTGTTTATGTAACTTATCAGGAGCAAGTATGCGCGCCTCTCAATGGTTATTGGCCACCCTTAAAGAAACACCTAATGATGCAGAAATTGTTTCCCATCAACTTATGTTAAGAGCAGGCATGATCCGCAAACTTGGTTCAGGTCTTTACACCTGGCTACCGCTGGGCCTTAAGGTCTTACGCAAAGTTGAACAAATTGTGCGTGAAGAAATGAATCTTACACAGGCGATGGAAGTGCTGATGCCTGCCGTTCAACCTGCCGAATTATGGCAGGAAACCGGTCGCTGGGAAACCTTTGGCGGTCAATTACTCAAAATGCGTGACAGCAATCATCGTGATTATTGCTTTGGTCCCACCCATGAGGAAGTGATTACCGATCTGATGCGCCATGAATTACAATCTTATAAGCAGTTGCCTGCCAATTTCTACCAGATACAAACCAAGTTCCGTGATGAAATCAGGCCACGTTTCGGGGTGATGAGGGCACGCGAATTTATTATGAAAGATGCTTATTCTTTCCACCTTAGCCAGGAATCCTTACAGGAAACCTATGACAGCATGTATCAAGCCTATTGCCGTATTTTCGACCGCCTAGGCTTACGTTATCGGGCAGTGGAAGCAGATACCGGTGCAATTGGCGGTTCAGCCTCCCATGAGTTTCAAGTCCTGGCTGATTCGGGTGAAGATTTAATTTTTTATAGCGACAGCAGCAGTTATGCGGCCAACATTGAACAGGCCACCAGCCTGTTGCCTGCCAGGGCAGATAACCTACCTCAGGAAACAATGACCCTGATCCATACGCCTGGGCAAAAAACCATTACTGATGTGGCTAATTTTCTTAAAGTTGATAGCAAGCAGACTGTAAAAACATTGATCGTAGAAGGTATCGAACATCCCCTGATTGCTTTGGTACTACGTGGCGATGATGAGTTAAATACCGTGAAGGCCGAAAAAAATCCTCTGGTAAAATCGCCTTTATGCTTTGCCAATGAAGAAATTATCTTGCAAACTTTAAAAGCACCTGTGGGTTCTTTAGGGCCTGTTGAGCTTGGCATACCCGTTATTGCGGACCATCAGGCACTGGCAATGCCCAGTTTTATTTGCGGTGCCAATCAGGCCGATAAGCATTATATGCATGCAGCCTGGGACAGGGATGCCACATACCAGGATGCCTGGGATCTGCGTAATGTTAAAGAAGGCGACCCAAGTCCGGATGGAAAAGGCAAATTACAGTCCTGCCGCGGTATTGAGGTTGGCCATGTCTTTCAGCTGGGCGATAAATATGCTCATGCCATGAATGCAGCAGTCATTAATGAGCAAGGACAGCTGCAAACAATGCTCATGGGTTGTTATGGATTGGGTATTAGCCGCGTTGTTGCAGCAGCTATTGAACAACACCATGATGAACAGGGCATTATATGGCCCCTGAGTATTGCGCCATTCCAACTGGTCATTATTCCGATTAACAGCCATCGTTCTCAACTGGTCAAAGAAACTGCTGAAACACTTTACCAGCAATTCATTACCCAAGGGATTGATGTCCTTCTTGACGATCGCAATGAACGCCCGGGAGTTTTATTTGCTGACAGTGATCTCATTGGCATACCGCATCGCCTGGTTATCAGCGAACGAAACCTTGAGCAGAATGCAGTTGAATACAAGGCAAGAAATAAAAAAGAAAACAGCACCATCCCCTTAGCCGATCTGGACAATTTTGTTTATAATTTATTTATCTGACTCCAGAATCAATTGAGCGCCAGAAGCTATTAGGCATTATCTTAATCATGGTGGTCCTGTGGTTACTATGATTAAGACGTCTTAAACAGCGCCATACGAGCTGTCATTAGACTATTGCAAATAAAAAATAATTGATAGCAAGTTAACCTGTTAATGTTTAGTTAATCTGCAAAGATTATACTAAATAATCAATATTTGTTGATAATTGCTGTCTATCCAGCAGTCAATATTAGCAAGAGGGTAAAAAATGGGATTATTTGCAGAGGCCTTGGAAAAGTTAAAAACGGATATTGAAAAAGTTCAAGGCCGTTCCATGGAATACAATGACGCAGGCTTCAATCCCGATGAGGCAAAGAAAACCTTTGCTAATCCTGAAATATTAGAAGGTTATATCGAGAAACCTGCACCCAATACCTATGTTAACCCTGCTGACTCCGACTATCCGCAAAAAGTGCTTCAGGCAGTATGGAACATTGCTGATCTTAGCCTTAAGCTTGAAAAAAATTACCCTAAGGAAACTAATAGCAAATTTGCACGAGGTAGTTTCGCTTTGACAAATGGGGGTTCATTACTTAGCCTTAGAAGAAATTTCAACTATTTGGAAGAAGCAACCTGGGTGCCTAAAATAGTAGACCAAAGAACTTATGAGGTAGGTCAGGCTCTTGGGATTTTTTTGGATACAGTAATAGAGCAATCAGAGGGGTGTGACCTCCATTTGGTGTCCGAATTACCTAATACTCCCGCAGAATATAAAAACAGCTATATATTTATCACAAAAGACGATACTAGGAAACTCTATTATATTAAGTCTGATGAGGTATGTGAAACTGTAGAAATTAATAATTTCGATCTATTTGAAGAAAAAATAAGCAATATTGAGCGTAAGGATAAGACCACTTTGCATCTCAATAAGGAGCAAATTAAAGAAGTAATAACATTAAACGGAGGTCACACCCCAGAGAATATCTTTGATTTCCTTAGTGAAGGAGAGAGAGCGGGCGTTGTAAACACTCTTATGCTCATGAAAAATCTCCTGGACTTTCGCATGGAAGTCTATGCAACCCATACACCTGAGAATATCAAGCATTATCAAACTACATTAGCGAGAAAAAAAATATGGAATGAAGAAATTGCTCCTTTAGCTAAACAAATAAATGAAGCATCTTTCACTTTACCGAAAGTATCTCATGAAGTTAATCGGCAACTTGAAGAAGAGTTGGCCAGCGGTAAAGAAGAATTGATGCGGCAAGTAAGAAAACTCGGTGAGCACATAGAAATACTGCAAAGGATGATAAATGACGTTCAAAAGACTCTAAAGCCGTTTGAAGAATTTGCAGAGCAGTGGCACAAAGATAATATAACACTGAACTTGCCAGAAACTATTCAAATCTCATCTTTCATGTCTCGTCTGATTTTAAAGCCAAATACTAAGGTATTAGAAGAGTGGCTAACTCTTTATAATAATAGTGAACAACCGTGCATATTGGAAGAAGCTGCTAAGGCACTCCGTACCTTGTCTAGGAAAGGACATAGGGATATCGACGATGCTAAAAATATAGTCGCTATGATTCAAGAACTGAAAGAGCGACTTTCAGCACACATTGAGAAAGCAATTGCTGATGACATACATAAGTATGTTAGCTCTTTGGAAGACACCGGTACCATCCAAGCTCAAATTAAAGATTCCTCTTTCATCACAGGCAACTATCCTGAGTGGGAATTAAACCTTGACTTGCAGGCTGTTCTAGATAATGAAAATAAACAAAGAACGTTGAATCAAAATATTAGTACTTGCGAGCAGGCAAAAAAAGCTTTACAAGAATACCAGCAAGGACTGGAAGATGATAAAAAGAAATTAGACTCCTCTTACAAAGATTTTGAGCAACTATACCCCATCCCTGATGCAGTCCCCTTCAAGCCTCCTTTTCAGAAAGCCCAGCAAGACGCTAAAGAAAAATTATTTTCTAAAATCAAGGAAGCGGAAGAAAAACACGAGGCTATAGAAAAATTAATCAAAACTGTCGATGTTAAAATACGCCTTTATAAAGAAGAACTATCAAGTTTGGATGATGCTTCCCGGCAAAATATGCTCCGAAATACTGGACAAGAAGTAACTGATGCATTTAAAAGAACACAGAAAACCTCTGCTAACCTGATAGGAGCAAAATTTCAGGCACAACTATTTAACGAGGAATATACCGCGGCAAAGAAAGCAATTACCGAAAGTACTAAAACTGCACTTTCAGCAACGGCCAATAAAATTTCAGAAACTCAAAAAGCCATTGATCGACATTCAAAAACTATTAACAGCGCAGAACTCCGTAAACTTTTTTTAGCTACAGCCCAGAACCAATTGGCAACATTTAAACAGATCCTGGAAGAAGAAAATCAGCAAAGAAAACTAGATGTCCCTGATTCCCTATCGAAAGAACAGCTGGAGAAATACCTCGAACCTTCAGAAGAAGGCAAATCCCTTATCGATGAAGCATTTATAACCACGCAAAATGCCAAATCCCTGGGTGGGTTCAATTTTACTAATATAGTCAGACTTAGCCGGTCTTCTTTCGGGTATGAGAAGGTATCCTCTTTACCAGGCCTCATCAATATGATTGAACAAAAACTTAAGCTGATTGAGTTAGAGTTAGAACCAGAAGCTAATATAAGATCGATAAAAAAATATAAAGGTTTGGAAGTAAATGAAGATTCCCTTTTCTTTCTGAATGGCTTCAGTGAACATGCCAAAGATGAAAAAAATCGCCTGGAAAGCGAATTAGAGGAGCTAAACAAGAAGCAGGTTCTCCTGGAACAACGAAAGCAAAAAGAGCTGGAAGGATGGGATTCCCGCGCCCAAGCCTTGAGCCAAAGATTGAATGAGGCCGAAACGGCTCACCATCGCCATGAAATAGAACTCCTTCAAGCGAGGTTAACCCTTGATAATCTTCAACTTAAATATGTTCTGGATAACTTGCAAAAAAGCGCTAGCCTCTTCGAGAAAAATTTTAGCGAACTATCTGAGATAGGAAATCAGAGACTATTAGAAACTATAGGTAACTATCAAACAGAGTTGGAAAATCTGAATCATTTGTTAACCGCCAAGGTAGGCAGATTCGCTACAATTGCGTCCTTACTCGATGATTGCAAAGGCCATATTCGCAGGCTGGAGGAAAAATTTGCTTCAGTGAAACAACAACCCTCTGCGGAATTTTCACAGCTAAAGGATAAAACCTCGGAACTCGATAAGCACTACCAAGAACTGCAGGAAGTAATTGCTGATAAACAAACCGCATTACCTCAAATTAAGGCGCTTTCTGGAATACAGGCAGAAGCGGCTGCATTATTAGAAGACACAAAAGGATTTGAAAACAAGGAGCCTCAAACCAGAACAGCCTTGATCCAAACAATTGCAACCCTTGAGAAAAAAGCAGCCCCCATACTTGAGGAGACTGTCTCCAGTGAAAATGCCCAGGTCAAGTTAAAACATGATGAGCTGGATTCGACAATAAGCGCTCTTGTCACAGTAAAAACGGCAATAAGGGATTACGATAATCTACTTGAATTAAAGAAAAAATATGCTGCATTTGCTGATAGAATTCAGGGACTTCATCCTCATATGGTGTTGGCAAGAAGGCAATTACAGCAAGAGATTAATGAGTTCTCACAAAGCGAGTTGGCAGGCTCCCTGAAGAAAATTCGTTCTAATCAGCATCCTGCAGTACAAACACTCCTCTTTGAAAATCAGGAAGAACTTCAATCCATATCAGACTATGAAAAAAGAGTTCACTCATTTCAGACAAGGCATACTCCCGAAGATGAAAACGGAGAACAATTCTTTGCTCAGCTTGATAAAAAAGATCTATTAGAAGAATTAGCTCTGATTCTGGAGGGTCATAAACGACTGATTAAGAAATATCATGATTCGCGCGACCCTAAACACCCTCACTCACTTAAAACAATAAGAGAACGTTACGCTGAAATCAGAGAATTTGAAGACAGTCCAGTAATAGCTTCGCTTAATGAACTGATTCGACCTTGCGAATATAAAGAGGTTGAAATAAAAAAATTGCTGGATGAAATTTCCAAAGCCCAAGTCAAACTTTCTATAATTGAAGAGATATATTCTCCTGACGAAGAGTCAAAAAAACATCCAGAAGAAATGTACCATCAGCAAGCCTTCGCACAAGCCGCCAACAAGGCAGGTGAAACTTATTTTGGCAACACCAATGAACTGGGCGGCCTCTTTTATAACTATCTGCAGGAGCGTCAAAAAACCTTTTGGTTTAAGGATCTGGTTCGTTCAATTGCCGCATTGACTTTTCGTTGTTTTGATCCTGAATATCAACCAGACCACGACGCACGGGAGACATATTTAAGGGAGCTGAAACAAGCCTTCACAACTTATCAACAGGCTCCAATGGAAAACAAGCAAGGACAATATGACGATTTAACCAAACTGATTCAGAAAGGTAAGGAGCGGTTTACTCCAAGGAGTAAGCCAGAACAGGAAGCAACTTATCGCAACTCGCTGCAAGCCAAACTTAAGCAATTTGAAACAGAGGTTGAAGAGATCCATAAGCATATTAAAGATATCAAGGAAGAGCATCAGTCGATTGCAGCAACTATGTGAACAGGCAGGTTGGTCTGCAAAGCCCAACAAAATAACCGGGAAATGCTAGACTTCCAGGACACTGGCTAATAATTGACGTGTATAAGCCTGCACAGGAGAGTGCATAATTTGTTCGCAGCTGCCTGCTTCCACTATCTTTCCTTCACGCATGACAAGCACCTCGTCAGCGATATAAGAGACAACAGCCATATTATGGGTAATAAATAAATAGGATAAACCGGACTCTTGTTGAAGGTCTTTAAGCAAATTAAGGATCTGTGCCTGCACCGAGATATCCAATGCGCTGGTAGGCTCATCACAAATCAGCAACTCTGGCTCAGTAGCAAGCGCTCGGGCAATGCAGATCCGCTGCCGTTGTCCTCCTGAAAACTGGTGTGGATAACGAGAGAGGCTATTGCGGGGTAAACTCACCTGCTCCAGGAGTCGGTGCTGCTTCTGCCTGATAAGGTTTGAACTGAATCCCTGAGCCCGCATGCCTTCAGCTAAAATTTCAGCGACAGTCATCCTTGGGTTCATTGAAGAAAATGGATCCTGAAAGATAATTTGCACCTTCTTGCGGTAATTTCGCAAAGCTACTCCTCTCAGTGTCCTAACGTTTTTCCCCCGATAGATTATCTCACCTGCGGTGATGGGTTGTAAGCGCAACAATGCCCTGCTTGCCGTAGTTTTACCGCATCCAGATTCTCCCACCAATGCCAGAGTTTTACCTTTATAAAGGGTGAGCGATAAATCATCAACTGCCTTGATTACCTCATTAGACTTAAATAATCCTCTTTTAGTCGTAAAATAAACAGCGAGATTTTTTACACTGAGTAAAGGTTCCAGGGATATTTCCTCTGCCACCTGCCAACTTTCTTCCTCAATAGATAATGGCGGCGGTTCACTAAGCTCTGGATAGAGATGACAACGTACTGTACGGGTCTGGATTGTTTGTAGCTGAGGCTCAACCTTATCACAAACAGAAAAGGCATGCGCACAACGTGGATGGAAACGGCAACCGGATGGTAAAGCATCTAAAGTTGGGACAGTGCCCCCAATAGTTTGTAACTTTTGATGCCGTTTCTCAAAGCCGGGTAAGGAAGCCAACAATTGTTGCGAATAAGGATGCTTTACTTTTGAGAAAAATTCGCCTACAGAAGCCTGTTCCACCACCTGTCCAGCATACATCACACAAACCTGATCAGCTGCTTCTTTGACTACCCCCAAATCATGGGTAATTAACAACATGCTCATTTGGTGTTGCAGTTGTAATTTTCCAAGCAAGGTTAAAATCTGTGCCTGAATGGTGACATCCAGGGCAGTGGTCGGTTCATCGGCAATCAATATTTCTGGTTTTCCAGCTAAGGCCATCGCAATGACTATTCGCTGTTTCTGTCCACCTGACAATTGATGAGGGTATTGACGAAGACGCAGATGAGGATTGGGAATTTCTACTTCCGTCAATAAAGCTAACAGGTTCTCTTCCAGCTGTTTGGCGTTTTTCTTTTGGCTTTTTGGCAACGCTTCCGCCAGTTGCTCGCCAATACTCAGTACAGGGTTTAGCGCGGTCATCGGCTCCTGGAAAATCATTGCCAACCGGCGGCCACGCAAAGTGCGCATAATTGACTCAGGCAACAGCAACAGATCTTGTCCTTCGATATTCACCTGGCTTAACTTCCCATAGACACCACGAGCAGGTAAAAGCCTCATTAAAGCAAGAGAGGTCAATGATTTTCCACAACCTGACTCACCCAGCAAAGCCAATGTTTGTCCCGGCTGCAAGGAAAAGCTCACATCATCAACAGCCAGTATGGTCTTCTGCGGGCTTTCAAAAGCGACACTTAATTGTTTAATTTCAGCAAGTTCCGTCATAATCCTTTAGCCATAAGAAATTAGTGTAATAAAGCAGTCGTTTCTGGCTTTTCCAATCGATAAGCATAACTTATAGCCGCTTTCTGGTTAGCTGTTGTTATCGTATTTGTTAGCGATTGCGCACTTACCGTATTGTTAACCCACTGTGGTAATTGCTCCCCTTCCCATGCAACTAAAAGTTCGCCTGCAGGTAAAATGGCAGGTTTTGCCGGATGCATCAGGACACCCTCATTGATTGATAAACGCAACATCAGACTACCCAATAACCAATGGGAATCAGAAATAATTACTGCAACGGGTTGTTGTTCGTTTTTAATTCTGGTAATCAACTGCTGTAGGGGAAATTGAGCCAGATAGGGAGAGCGCCCGACCCACAGACAAATCAGTACCGCCTGAACGATCAAACAGATACTTGCATAAGATTTCGCCTTCTGCACGGAAAAAGTTCGTTCATTGGCAAAGCTAAACAACCATAGCGGTGAAAGGAACAAGAGCGGCAAGATCCAGTGGGACTTAAAGTTATGAACACCACCACCGACCATACCCACCACAATCAAGGGCAGTACCAAGAGGTGGTAGCGTAAAAGCAATTGATGTTTTGCATCAGCAAAACCCTTTCGATGGGAAAGGGGGAAAAACAGTTTGATAATGATCAGAGGGATAACAAAACTAAAAATGGCTTCCAGCAAATGAATAATGCCACTCCACTGCCCCTTACCAGGCAATACCAGCTTATAGGAGGCGTATAGTCCCACCTGCAGGTTGTTGATAAGCCACCACCAGTAGACACCAGAGGACAATAACGCAACGATAAGGGTGATTATTAAAGAAGGCTGCAGCAATCTAATACGATATTCTTTGACTGTCAGTGTTGTCATCAGGAAAACAGCTAAAAATATCAAATAATTAAATTTGGAAAGTAAGCCTGCACCAATAATCAATCCAAATACAGCATACCAAAGGGCTTTGGGCAAATCGGATGGCCTAATAAACCAATACCAGGTAAGACAAGCTGTTAGTAACGCCAGGATCACATGTGTCCGATGCGGCAACAGATCGTAACCAATACTTGGAATAAGAGCCCATGAAAGCGTAGCACACCAAGCCAGAAGCGAGCTCTTGCAATACAGCCGGCATAGCAGATGATAAAAATAAATGGCTAAAAAAATCAAACTGTATTTCAGCAATGCAATGCTAAATAAGCTTGTCCCTAAAAGCTGAAAAATAAAGTGTTGCAACCATGTATAGAGAGGAGGTTGGGAAGGATAACCTGCTGACAATTGTTGCGCAAAAACAATTTGTTCCGCTTCGTCCAAACCCAATGTCTGATTACAAACCAGCAAACGCATTAATAGAAGAAAGCTTGTAAATAGAAAAAAAGAGATAAATAACGGTTGGTATTTGAACATCCTTCTTTGCATCGTTAATTCTTTTAGTATATGTATCATCGATTAAACAGCTAGGCTATCATAAGATGATTTTGAAGGATAGCCGAGAGAATGCGAAGGGTAAGGCAACCGCATAAGAGATTTTAAAAACGAGCTGTCGTCATTGAGCATTTAAACATTTGATCAGCAAAAGTTGTAGTCTGTATAGAGCATCAGCGAAATTGGGATCGGAGCTGATAATAAAGTCATGCCCCCGGATTTCACTGACGCTTGATCCGGGCTACCATTAATTAACACCAACCGCAGTTTTAATCGCGTCACTTGACCACTCCCTGGCTAATGTTTATCTATCTTGGCCCCTGCTAATAAATTCTTGACATAAAGATCATAATCCATCAGACCATAATTCGCTTCAATCTGCTGGGCAATACTCGCCTGTTGCTCTTTATCAAGCAGTTTAAACTGGCCATCATTAATTTTTTTCAAACGAACAATGACATAATCGCCATTTGTTAAGCTGCGTCCATCACTACTACTTGTCCGCGCCAAACTAAAAGCCAAATCATTGATTGCCACATCCACCTTGTCAGTATCACGGGTGGCTTGTATTACTTCCTGCCATTGCAACTGTTTTGCCCGCAATAATTTTTCCTGGGAATCAACCGCATTTTCTCTGGTAGCCAGGAAATCGGTTCCTAATTGCCTAGCCTGTTTTTCTGCTTCTTGGATTGCTAATTTTCTACTAATATAATCCCTCACCTCGACCAGTGATTTTTCAGCTGCAGGAATACGTTGATTAACCCGCAGTACAATCACACTGTCGTTATCTAACTGGATTGGCTCGCTATTATTGCCCAATTCCAAGACATCATGGCTAAACACTGCACTTAACACCTGCTTGTTCCTGGTAAGCTCACTGTCCCCTCCCTGACGTGAAAAAGGTGCTGTATGCTGGATGGTTAATTTTAGTGCATCAGCAACAGGTTCCAATGAATCAGGAGTCTGGTAACTTAAGTCGCTCAACTGTTCCAGGGTTCGAGTATATCGAGCTTGTGAAAGTTCAGTGAGTAACTGCTCTTTAATTTCAGATTGAACATCAGCTAATGGTTTTAATTTTGCAGGTCTATAGTCAATCAATTTAAAAATTTCAAAACCATGGCTTGATCTTACAGGCGGCGATATTTGACCAGGTACGGTCAAATTTGCCAAGGCTTTGTCAAATTCAGTCTGTCCGGCAACCAACCAGGGTAATACACCACCACTTGCAACAGATAATTTGTCATCTGATCTGGTTTTAACCCATTCATTGAATTGCGCAGGATTGCTTTGTAATACTTCATAAGCTTCCTGAGCTTTTTGTCTTATTTGATTTTGTTGTTCTGTTGAAGCGTCTTCAGGGACAGCAAAAAGAATATGGGCTACCTGCCATTGAGCTGGAGTAAGGAAATTACTCTGATTATCTTCATAAAAACGTTTTATCTCTTCTTCATTGACTTTAATCGCATCCCTGATTTGCCCCATTGATAAACGGACATAATCAATAGACACCTTTTCAGGCGCTATAAATTCCTTAGGGTGATTTTGATAGTAATTATTAATTGCTTCTTCAGAAATCTTAACCTTATCTATAAACATCGATACAGGAATTTGTAAATAATCATAGTCCCGCGTCTGCATATAGAGTTTTACAAAACGCTTGATTTCATTCGGTAAGGCGAAAGCAGTACCAATAAAAGCAAAACGCTGCTGATTAAGCAGCATGCCCTGTCTGACTTCTTTTTGAAAAGATTCAGGGGTAAACATCGCTCCGCTAAGCGCCTGCCTGTAACGTTCGGCAGAAAAATGGCCATCCTCCTGAAATTGAGGGATACTCAGGATAGCAGCATTGGCTTGCTCAAGGTTAACCTCAAAACCATTCACTCTGGCAGCTTGTAAGCTTACCTCATTAACAATCATGTCTTCCAGCACCTGCTTCTTTAAAGCCTGTTCGCTGGCTGCTGTTATTTGAGAAGGATCGCGTTGCTGGCGAGCCCGTCTGTAGTTAATTTCAAATGCCTGTTTACTAATCCCTACCCCATTAACATCAACTTCGGCATTAGAGGTTTGGTGAGACTGCATATAGTAGTCTACTCCAAAGAGAGTAAAGGTAATAGCAATAAGAATTATGACTATCCAGGCTACTAGCCCCTGTATGCGTTCATTCAGCTTCTGCAACATATTTGGAATTCCATAATTAGGGTAACATTCCTAAGAATTTCACCTTATTCTAAATGCGTCTTTTGATTCTTCTGTTATAAATGCTTAAAGCCCTGAAATTATTACCGCCACCTTGCCCAGGTCTGATAATCCATGAAAAGATTTTTATTATATGGCTGGTAAAAAAAACGCGCCATACGGCGCGTTATATATGGCGGAGTGGACGGGACTCGAACCCGCGACCCCCGGCGTGACAGGCCGGTATTCTAACCAACTGAACTACCACTCCAATTCTTGGTGGGTGCTGCAGGGATCGAACCTGCGACCCTCGCCTTGTAAGGGCGATGCTCTCCCAGCTGAGCTAAGCACCCGGAAAACTTACGCTTCCTGTACAGCTTCTTTTAAGGATTTACCTGCTTTAAACTTGGCAACCCTGGAAGCTTTAATTTCTATAGTTTCACCAGTCTGCGGATTTCTACCAGTTCGCGCAGAACGGTTACCGGTGGAAAAAGAGCCGAAACCAGGCAATACAACTTGATCACCACTTTTCAATGCATCGGTTACAGCAGTCATAAAAGTATCGAGAACCCGACTAGCGTCTGCTTTAGTTACGCCAGAGCCATTTGCCATTGCTTCAATCAATTCACTCTTATTCATCTTTTCCCCTATCAGTTATTCATCCTTACCCGAGGCGATTAAATCAGAACTTCCAACCTCAGTCAAGCAGTTACATCCCTGCGTGCCCGCCACTAGCGGGCAACGGTGTGAAATATACCTGTTATTAATGGGTATGTAAATCCTTATTTTTATTTTTTTTTGAACTTTTATTCTGAGCTACTTCAGGAAGTTCAGCTGCGGAAACATTTTCAACAGGATTACGTTGTAAAGCTAATGCTAAAACCTCTTCAATCGATTTAACCGGATGAATTGACAACTTCTTCAATACGTTATCCGGAATCTCTTCAAGATCTTTACGGTTTTCTTCAGGTATAATCACCTGCTTAATCCCTCCACGATGTGCTGCTAATAATTTTTCCTTAAGTCCGCCAATGGGAAGCACCTGCCCCCTTAATGTTATTTCACCCGTCATCGCCACATCGGCACGAACAGGTATATGCGTCAGCACTGAAACCAATGCCGTACACATGCCGATACCGGCACTAGGCCCATCTTTAGGCGTGGCTCCTTCAGGTACGTGAACGTGGAAGTCATTCTTATCATAAAAATCATCCGGGATTCCAAAAGATTTGGCACGACTTCTGACTACTGTCATTGCTGCATGAATAGATTCCTGCATCACCTCACCTAACTGCCCCGTATACATTGCTTTTCCTTTACCGGGCATCATGGAAGCTTCTATCGTCAATAGCTCACCCCCAACGCTTGTCCAGGCCAGTCCTGTAACCTGGCCTACCTGATCGAATTCTTCAGCCAGACCATAACGGAATTTTTTAACCCCTAAATATTTTTCAATATTATTGCGTGAAACTGTTACCTTCTTGACTCTTTTACCCGTTAGTATTTCTTTTACTACCTTGCGGCAAATACTTGCTATATCACGCTCGAGATTCCGTACACCAGCCTCACGTGTATAATGGCGAATAATTTCGCGCACAGCACTGTCTGCAATATTAATCTCACTGGTTTTCAAACCATTCAGGATTAGCTGCTTTGGTATCAGATAATTTTGTGCGATATTGCCTTTCTCGTCTTCCGTATACCCTGCCAAACGGATAACTTCCATCCGATCCAGCAGCGGTGCTGGAATTTCAAGGGAATTAGCCGTGGCGATGAACATAACATCACTCAAGTCATAATCGACTTCCAGATAATGGTCGCTGAAGGTATGATTTTGCTCAGGATCAAGTACTTCAAGCAACGCCGCGGCAGGATCACCACGAAAATCCATCGCCATCTTGTCAACTTCATCCAGCATAATTAACGGATTTTTCACACCGGCTTTGCATAGCTTCTGGATAATTTTTCCCGGCATGGAACCAATATAAGTCCGTCGATGACCACGAATTTCAGCTTCATCCCTCACACCACCTAATGCAATACGTATAAATGTTCTGCCTGTTGCATTAGCAATGGACTGACCCAAGGACGTTTTCCCTACCCCTGGAGGCCCGACCAGACATAAAATGGGGCCCTTCAAGCGTTTGACGCGTTGCTGTACCGCCAGATATTCAATGATGCGTTCCTTAACTTTCTCCAATCCATGATGCTCTTTGTCTAATAAGCGTTCGGCTTTAGTCAAATCAAACTGGATTTTATTTTTTTTCTTCCAGGGAACGCTAAGCATCCAGTCCAAATAATTACGAATCACAGTCGCTTCTGCTGACATCGGCGACATCATTTTTAATTTCTGCAGTTCAGAAAGTGATTTCTCTTTTGCTTCTTTCGGCATACCTGCTTTGTTGATCGACTTTTCCAGCTGTTCAATTTCATTGCCTTCTTCAGTCAGCTCACCCAATTCTTTCTGTATGGCTTTAATCTGTTCATTCAGGTAGTACTCGCGCTGGCTTTTTTCCATCTGGCGCTTGACGCGGCCCCGAACCCTTTTTTCTACATGGAGCAAATCAATTTCAACTTCAATAAAAGCCATCAATCGTTCAAGACGGCTACCGATATCAAGCGTCTCGAGCAACTGCTGCTTGTCCTCTACTTTCAATGACAAATGAGCAGCAATTGTATCTGCTAATCGACCTGGCTCTTCAATACCAGCTAATGAACTTAAAACTTCCGGAGGGATTTTTTTATTAAGTTTAATGTACTGCTCGAATTGCGACATGAGTGAACGCATCAGGATTTCAATTTCCTGCTTTTCAATCGATTCGCTCACTTCGTCAACAGATTCCAGTGTTGCCTCAAGAAAACCTTTTTCCTCAGAATAATGCTTCACGCGCGCACGCTGTTCACCTTCTACCAGAACCTTAACTGTCCCATCAGGTAATTTTAGTAACTGCAAGACACTGGAAACAGTACCTACTGTGTAAACATCTTCCGCACCAGGATCATCATTGGAAGATTTCCTTTGAGCTACAAGAAAAATCTGTTTGTTGTCCAGCATTGAAGCTTCCAGTGCTTTAATGGACTTATCTCGCCCCACAAACAAAGGAATAACCATATGCGGGTAAACAACAACATCTCGCAAAGGCAGTACAGGTAATAATGACGGTGTCACTTCTTCATTTTCTTTCGCGATCATTAATTCTTTTTCGCTTTCGCTAGACATATTCAGCCCTTATTCAAAACGGTAATCCATGGGAAAAAGTATTCGCTTTAGCAGATGTTTATTATGCAGACAAATCAACCTCTGCCCAGGCTCTGTGAACCAATTTTTCGCAGAGCGAAAATATGGATAATTGCCAATTAGCCGCAGTTGCAGCCGTGAAAAAATTGGTTCACAGAGCCTGGACATTATTAATATCCAGCATCCGATTTAAAGCATCGCCTTTTGCTTATGCTGCACGCATTACAAGCTCATGCTGTCTCTTTAATACGCATAAAATTCCCTGAAGCCTAACTAATTAAATAAGCTCAAGAAAATTTATTGTATTAGGTTCTGACTTATCGCTAGCTTGAGTCAAAAAGCCTTGATTGGCGAGCACCGAAGCGGAGCATACATAGAAGTATGTGAGCATCGGAGCGCAGAAAATCAAGGCTTTTTGGCCAAGATAGTAGATAAGGGCACAGATCCTAGAGCCACCAAAGCTTACTCCCGTCCTCCAGCAGCAGATTGTTTACTTTCCTCATTCTCATAGATAAGAATGGGTTTCCCTGTGCTATTGATAACACTTTCATCGATAACTACTTTATTTACACCTTCTAATGAAGGTAATTCATACATGGTGTCTAAAAGTATATTTTCAAGGATAGCACGCAGACCTCGAGCGCCTATTTTTCTTTCCAGTGCTTTTTTAGCAATTAAATGCAATGCCTCTTCGCGGAATTCCAGTTCCACATCTTCCATTTTAAACAATGCATGAAACTGCTTGGTCAGTGCATTTTTAGGTTTCGTCAGGATTTCAATCAATGCTGCTTCATCTAATTCCTGTAGAGTTGTCACCACGGGCAATCGTCCCACAAATTCCGGGATCAACCCATATTTGACCAGATCTTCAGATTCAAGTTCACTGAGCACTTTTTCGATACTTTGATTATCTTTTTTGTTTTTTAGCTGTGCGGCAAAACCTATGCCCGATTTATCACTCCGTTCACGGATAACTTTATCAAGGCCAGCAAAAGCCCCTCCGCAAATAAACAAAATATTTGAAGTATCAACCTGTAAAAATTCTTGTTGTGGGTGTTTTCGTCCACCTTGGGGTGGAACTGACGCGATTGTCCCTTCTATCAATTTCAGCAATGCTTGCTGAACACCTTCACCTGATACATCGCGAGTTATCGAGGGATTATCTGATTTACGTGAAATTTTATCAATTTCATCAATGTACACTATCCCTTGCTGGGCTTTATCAACATCATAATCGCACTTTTGCAGTAATTTCTGAATGATATTTTCAACATCTTCCCCTACGTAGCCCGCTTCTGTAAGCGTCGTTGCATCAGCCATGGTGAATGGCACATTCAATAACCGGGCCAGTGTTTGAGCAAGTAAGGTTTTACCACTTCCCGTTGGACCTATCAGCAAAATGTTGCTTTTACCCAGTTCGATGCCATCCTCAGTTTTATGCTGCAACCGCTTATAATGGTTGTAAACTGCAACAGATAAAACCTTCTTCGCATGGGTCTGGCCAATCACATATTCATCAAGAGAATTGGATATTTCTTTAGGTGTAGGTAAACGAGTTTCACTCTCCTCTCGGATCTCTTGAGTTTCTTCACGAATGATGTCATTACATAATTCAACGCATTCATCACAAACAAAAACAGAAGGGCCAGCTATCAATTTTTTCACTTCATGCTGACTTTTTCCGCAAAATGAACAATATAAAACTTTGTCATTATCTCCGTTACCGGTTTTACTCATCTACAAACCCCTTTCTTACTGTTACCTGATTTCTTGGTAATCTAGTAAAATTTTAGACAATTAGAAAAATAACGCCAGTCATTACAGCTCCCAAAATGGCAGTCCTCATTGAGTAAGGGCTTCTGCCCAGAACCCAATCTGGCGCTTAACCCTGGTATCTGAATTCAGATACCAGGGTTACTATGGAGCTTACCATATTTCACTTCATTCAGAAGCAATCAATGCACCACGATCATGGAGGATTTTATCCACCAGACCATATTCTGCTGCCTGTGGGGCACTCATAAAGTTATCACGCTCGGTATCACGCATGATTTGATCCGGAGTTTTCTTCGTATGCTGGGCCATAATGCTATTCAAACGCTCACGCACGGCTAATGTTTCGCGGGCATGAATTTCAATGTCTGTCGCCTGACCTCTGTAGCCACCTAAAGGCTGATGGATCATCACTCTTGAGTTTGGCAAGCAGAATCGTTTTCCTTCCGCGCCAGCACATAATAAAAGTGCTGCCGCACTGGCTGCCTGCCCGATGCACAACGTACTGACATCCGGTTTGATAAATTGCATTGTGTCATAAATAGCAAGCCCGGCAGTCACAACACCACCAGGCGAGTTAATATACAATGAAATATCCTTATCTGGATTTTCTGACTCCAGGAATAGCAACTGGGCTACTACCAGGTTAGCCATATGATCCTCAACCTCGCCTAAAAGAAAAATAATACGTTCTTTCAGCAGCCTTGAGTAAATATCATAAGATCGCTCGCCTCTGGACGTCTGTTCAATGACCATAGGCACCAGATTACCAGCATTTCTTATCAAGTTATCTGAATAAGTTGCCATATTACTCCTCCTTGCTCTCAATATCCTTTTTAGGGTTCATCACATCATCATAATGGGTTTTCTTCTCAACCAGTTTGGCATTTTCGCTAATTTTTTCGGCAACCATCTCTTCCATCACCAGTGCTTCGATTTCAGCAAGACGCTCTTTGCTGCTTTGATACCAGTTGCGAAGCTCGTCTGGATCTTCATAAGCACTGGCAAATTTATCAATCATCGCCTCAACCCGAGCCTTATCAGCAACTAATTCATGCTTCTTCACATACTCGGAAAACAATAGGCCAAGATGAACACGGCGTGTGGCCTGCTCCTCAAACAATGCTCTGGGGAAATCAGGTATTTTTTCATTATCTGAATGCTCATGGCCAAAAATACGGTGATACATATCATGTTTCAGATGTTCGATTTCCTGATCAATGAGTGCTTTTGGCAAGTCAAATTTATTGATTGCCATTAATTGATCAAAGATTTTTTCCCGATTCATAGAGCTTACTCGTCGTTCGAGTTCACGTACCATATTGTCTTTAATATCTTTTCTTAAGGCTTCAATGCCGCCTTCCTTGATATTAAATTTTTCGGCAAAGGCATCATCCAGCGCAGGCAGCTTGCCTTCCAATACTTTGTGTATGGTAATTTTGAAGGTAGCTTCCTTACCCGCCAAATCCTTATGCCCATAGTCTTCAGGGAATGTGACTTTAATATCGAACGGCTTGTCTTTCTCACCACCGATTAGTCCTTCTTCAAAGCCTGGAATCATCCCGCCAGAGCCAATGACAATTTCATAACCTTGAGCACTTCCACCTTCAAACGGCTCATCGCCAAGGAAGCCTTCAAAATCAATAACCGCTTTGTCATCTTTGGCAACGGCTCTTGAAACCTCATGCCATTCTTTGTTTTGCTCGCGTAATTTTTCCAGCATGTCATCAACATCTTTATCCGTCACTTCAGAACGGATAATTTCAATTTGATCGCCACTTAATTCTGCAATGCTAATTTCTGGGAATACTTCAAAGGTCGCGGTATAAATAAAGTCTTTCCCAGACTCAACTTGTGTCGGTTCGACAAACGGGGAGCCTGCTGGATTCAGTTTATTGTTTTGCAAAGCTTCATATAAGGTGGATTGCACCATTTCTCTCGCAACATCTTCACGCACACTGTCAGAATATCGATTTTTCACAATATGCATAGGCACTTTGCCTGGTCGAAAACCATCAACCTTCGCTTTACGAGCAAGATCTTTGAGACGTAAGCTCACTTCTTCCTCTACTTTCTCGGTTGGCACCGAAACCGTTACTTTACGTTCCAAACCACTCAAGGTCTCAACAGAAACTTGCATCTAGTCACCTCTTGGAAATTATCATCAAATGGTGCGAAAGGAGAGACTCGAACTCTCACGGGTTGCCCCACTGGAACCTAAATCCAGCGCGTCTACCAGTTCCGCCACTTTCGCAAAAACAGGGTGGAATTATCAAACAGTAAGACTTTCTTGTAAAGACTCGAATGAATCTTAAGTTTAGATAATTTTTTTTAAAGGATATGGGGTGAACGATGGGACTCGAACCCACGACAACCGGGATCACAACCCGGGGCTCTACCAACTGAGCTACGCTCACCATTGCACTTGCTCACTAATCAGGAATTCTGCAAGGCTGGCACGCCCGGCAGGATTCGAACCTGCTACCCTCGGCTTAGAAGGCCGATGCTCTATCCAGATGAGCTACGGGCGCAAAATTTTGGTCGGGGTGGAGGGATTCGAACCCCCGACATCCTGCTCCCAAAGCAGGCGCGCTACCAGACTGCGCTACACCCCGTCAACCCGTCCAAGGACAGAGCGCAAATGATACTCGCAGCAATGCATGAGGTCAATAACCTAACCAATTAATTTTTTAATCTATCAGCAATGTACAACGATTAACATCCTTCATCCTGTATCTGCAGTCCACCACGGCAAATATGCCCAAGATACATCAGGCTATTATAGCAGATAAAAAAAGATTCGTTGCTGCTCAGTTATTTATTGGTTAGCATTAAATTTTATTTTTAACAAAACTTCTATGAAAGCGCTGCTTTTACCTTTATTCGACAATATTAAATACCTCCATAAAAACCATGAGAATGTCATTTTACCTGCTGCCCGCTTCCAGAAAGACTTCTACTATAGTTTAAATTTTCTCAAGAGTTATACGGGTAGCCTGGGAACTTTTAACAGCTATCGACGGGAAGCTGAGCGTTTATTGCAATGGTGCTGGCATATAAAAAAAACAACGCTCGCTGAATTAAAGAGGGGCGATATCGAGCAGTTTGTGCATTTTTGCCAGAACCCTCCCTCGACCTGGATTAGTGTAAAGAAAGTAAACCGCTTTGTTGAAAAAGACGGTAAGCGAGTACCTAATGAAGACTGGCGTCCTTTTGTCGCAAGCGTGAGCAAATCACAAAGGATGCAGGGGAAAACACCCGCTATCGAGCAATTTAATCTATCCCAGGGTGCGATCCAGGAAATTCTGGCCATTCTAAGTACTTTTTTTAATTTCCTGGTTGCTGAGGAATATCTGCTATCAAATCCAGTTGCCCTAATCCGGCAAAAAAGTAAATTCATCCGCAAGCGTCAGCAAAACGCCCCTGTCAGGCGTCTGAGTCTCAATCAGTGGCAAGCAGTGTTAGATGCAGCAGAAAAGCTTGCCCAGCAAGATCCAGAGAAACATGAGCGCACTCGCTTTATTTTATCGATGTTGTTTGGCATGTACCTAAGAATATCCGAACTTGCTGCAAGTGAACGTTGGGTGCCAACAATGAATGATTTTTCCAAGGATTCTAATGGCTACTGGTGGTTCACCACGGTCGGAAAAGGCAATAAGGAACGACAAGTAGCAGTCAGTGAAGCCATGCTTGCAAGCTTGGCACGGTGGCGACAGTTTCTGGGTTTTTCTCCTCTGCCCTCACCATCCGATAATTCACCGTTGATTCCCAGAATTCGAGGCAATGGTCCCATGAGTGACACTGCACCGATACGCCGCCTTGTACAGCTTTGCTTTGATCTGGCAGCAGAGGATCTACGTATGAAAAATCAGCTAGAAGAAGCTGATAATTTAGCTGCAGCGACCGTCCACTGGTTAAGGCACACCGGTATCTCGGAAGATGTTAAAATCCGGCCAAGGGAACATGTTCGGGATGATGCAGGCCACAGCTCCAGTACCACAACTGACCGTTACATTGATATTGAAATGAAAGCCCGTTATGAATCAGCCAGGAAAAAAAAGATAAGCCTGCCTACAGAAGAATCTTGACAGGTCGATTGAGGGCGGATAAAAGTATGGTTTCCTGGCGGTATAATTCAGAAAAACTGTACTTTTAATTACACCACCGACTGGCCGTAAATTAACTTGTTCAATTGGATCAGGTTATAATGGAGCCAGTTAAAAATAGGGGCTATCCAGGTTCTGTGAACTTATCGCTAGCTTGAGTCAAGAAGCCTTGATTGGCGAGCACCGAAGCGGAGCATACATAGGAGTATGTGAGCATCGGAGCGCAGAAAATCAAGGCTTTTTGGCCAAGATAGTAGATAAGTGCACAGAACCTAAGATTTTTATTATTTTACTTTAAATGCAGGGAGCATCATGAACAAATTAACCATCGCTATCTTATCCCTTTTACTCTGCGTAACCAGCCATGCCACTGAAGTAGCTGTCACTATTTACACTACCGACAAAGATAAACAGGAAATTGGAGAGGTTATTTTTAAAGATACTGAGTATGGGTTATTAGTACTGCCCGCACTCTCCTCATTACCACCCGGATTACGTGGCTTTCATCTCCATCAACACCCTGATTGCGGAGACAGTGGCAAGCATGCCGGTGGGCATTATGATCCAACCGAAACAAACAGCCATCAAGGCCCTTATGGGAAAGGCCATCTGGGGGATTTACCTGTCCTTTATGTCACTGAGGATGGCAATGCCAACACTGCTACTCTGGCACCACGTTTAAAAACCAGTGATTTGAAGGGGCTGGCAGTGATGGTTCACGCAGGCGGTGATAATTATAGCGACCATCCCCCTCTTGGCGGCGGCGGTGATCGCATTGCCTGTGGTGTAGTAAAATAAGCCTGTCTTCTCAAATTATCGCAGGAGAGATTCTCAATCTTGAAAAATACTTTCCTGCGCTCTTAGGTTCTGTGGACCAATTTTTTCGCAAAGCGAAAATGTGGCTAATTGTTGTTCACAGATCCCAGGTTAGCTACACCGTTGCATATTTTGTAGTGTGAACTCCTCACTGGCCTCAGCCTTACTTTCAATCATATAATGACGGATATGATGAATACGCCTTGCAAGCGAACCTTCAGGACTTTTCAGAGGGATCGCCTCTAACGCCTCCAGGATCTCTTTATAAGAGCTCAATTGACCATTCTCGATTTCCCTCACCAATTTGGCTACTTCCGCTACATGATTACGCCTTGGATGACCACAAACAAGCCGGACAAATAAACAATCATTTTTAGTATAATCGTTCAGCAATGCCGCAATCTTATATTCAGGTTTATCATCAGGCGCATAAAGGCGTTTGTAGGCAAGATGAGCATGAGACTGGGAATTCTTGATCCAGGCCACCAAGGCTACCCTGTTTTTGTTGGTTAATTCCTTAATAGCCGCTCTTACCGCCTGCGGACCAGGCCTGTTCTCCCGTAAATTACACAGTAATCTGATGCCCTCTCCATTTACATCCCGTACATACTGATCCAATGAGGCATCAATCACTTTCTGAGAAGGCTTGATTGCCAAGCGCAAAAGAAGTTGAGCGATGGTGACATGCTTATGAACCAAGGAGGCAATAAGTGCTTTATCAACACCATCCTGGCTGGGCTGCAGATCTTTATCTTCCTTAGAACAAAGATACTTTACTACTTGAAAATGCCCTGTTCTTGCCGCCGACTCTAATAAATTGTCTCTATAATGCCGGAAGGGACGCTCAAGTTTCACTGTCTTATTGTCAACTACATACTCTGCTTCACTCAGGAGTTTACAAATTTTCAACAGGTTATCATTCTGAGATAAAACTTGATTGGAATTAAGACGGTTAACCACAGTTTCTAAAGCCTGGCTCACAGCAAGTTGGCTAGGGGAGAGTTGCGTTAGACGCAATATGACGTCATAGTCAGCATTTTCTGCTGCTAGATTGAATGCACGACGCACCCCTTCTGGAGTACAAGCATCACGTTGTTGACTAAGCCAGTCTATGATGGTCAAACGACTATATCGGGTTGCCATTTGCAAAGCAATATCCGCTTTAATTTTCCATTGAGAATAAAAGCCCTGAAGCTTTTTTTGCGAAATACCTATCTTAAAGCCGAGTTCCAAAGCATAATTTTTATCTATAGCCGAAAGATCGTCAAAGAGCTTTTGTATTTTTTCACTCTTTGGTTTATCTTCTTTACAAAGGAAGGTAAGCGCAATCGCAAACGCCGGTGATACCTTTTCTTCACTATTTTTTAATTCCTTTTCGCACAGCTCAGCAAATTTTTTTAACTCTGGATTAGCTTCCAGCGGTACTTCTTTTACAGCTTGTTGAATCTCTTCTTTAGTAATATCCTTAAGCGTCCATTTACTCTCAACCTCATCACTTCTTAACCAGTTTAAAAATTCCTCAAGCTGCATACTTCCTCCTACTCCCAAGATATAAAAACACGCTTTTTTGACATTGGCTTAATCAGACAATCCAAGTCATTTAGGGCTTAAAGCCTGCAATTTTAGCTTTGGAAGGACAAAAAGTACACAATTAATTCAACATAATCAAGTTTAAAAATCGGGAGAATATTGGATAGGTCTGCGCACTTATCGCTAGCTTGAGTCAAAAAGCCTTGATTGGCGAGCACCGAAGCGGAGCATACATAGAAGTATGTGAGCATCGGAGCGAAGAAAATCAAGGCTTTTTGGCCAAGATAGTAGATAAGCGCACAGAACCTAATGCTGATCAGATGATCAGCAATTAATATTACAGGCTCAGACTAACATGGGCTGCATGAATCACAGCACTTATCCGGCCAATACGGGAGAGCGCTTGTGCAGATAGCCCATGCTCCTTTAACTGGCGGCTATGCGCACTAATGCAAGCCCCGCAGCCATTTAATATGGATATTGCCAATGACAACACCTCAAAAGTGACCCGATCAACACCTGGATTCATCATCCCCTGCATACGCAGACCTGCTGGAACATGAGCAAGCTCAGGCTGTTCACTAAGATGGACAAAACGGTAATAGATATTACTCATGGCCATTAAGCTGGCAGCAAGTTTTGCTGCTTCAATCACTGCTTCTTCCTTTGTCAGCGCTTGCAATCCATTGGTTAACTCCTGATTGCCCAGATGGTATGCTACTGCCAAAGCAGCACCGACAACCTGTTGCTCGGTTAAACCATCTGTTTGGGTCACATCAAGGACTTTGGTAAGATTTAAGCGAATATCTTTAGCAAACTCAGGTAATTGTTGTTTAATATTATCTAGCATGATTTTATCCTCTTAATTTTTATTCGACATGAATTGTTTCCTCTCCCTTTTTCCAATTGCATGGACAAAGTTCATCGGTTTGCAAGGCATCAAGCACACGAAGGACTTCCTGCGGATTACGGCCGACATTCAAATCAGTGACCATGACAAAACGGGTAATGCCCTGAGGGTCGACAATAAAGGTGGCGCGTTGCGCAACCCCTTCCTGCTCGTCCAGAATGCCTAAAGCCTGAGTCAGTTCGCGCTTGATATCAGCTAACATTGGAAAAGGCAGGTCATGTAAATCAGGATGTTGATTTCGCCATGCCAGGTGCACAAATTCACTATCAACGCTTGCACCTAAAACCTGAGTATCACGCTCGCTGAATTCTTCATTCAACTTACCAAATTCAGCAATTTCTGTGGGACAGACGAAGGTGAAGTCTTTCGGCCAGAAAAATACCACCAACCATTTGCCTTGATAGGTTTCATTGGAAATAACCTTAAAGGCATCCTGCATTTCTCTACTGACTGTAGCTTTTAAATGGAATTCAGGAAATTGCTTGCCGACAGTAATCATTATGTTCTCCTCGTTGTTTGCATTCAACTTAACTTTAGAGGAGAACAAATAATAAGTAAAATCAAATATTATTATCAATTCGATAGAAATTAACTATCAAATACAGGTAATTTACTTGCTGAGCGCTTGGCGAAAACTAATAAGGCACCAAGGCCAAAGAGGCTAAAGAAAATAGCCGGAACAGACAGAGGCAAGGTAGTTTCGACCGTTTTACTGATTAATAAATAACCTGCAGCTCCAGCAAAAAGAAAACGCAACGCGCCGCCTGCCGCTGCCGCCGCTCCCTTGGCTTCATCAAACGGAGCCATCGAACCGCCTGTCCCTGCCCCCATGCAAAAAGTCCCTCCTATACCAATTAACAGCATTGGATAAATGAAGTTATAGACGCTTAATCCCTGATGAAGATACCAGGCAAGCATCCATAAGCCGCCCGCTAAGGTAATAAAATAACCCCAAAGGCAGGTTTTAAAAATTCCCATTCTTTCAACGACAAGCCCACCAACAAAACTGCCAATAAGCAGTGAAATTCCCATGAAGCAGAAATAAAATCCATATTGGGTTTGTGGTATATGCAAAGCGCGGATAATTAAATAAGGCGATAAGGCACAAAACAGGTAAAGATAGCTGTGGCCAAAAGCAGAAGCCAGGGTATAAATAATGAACTCACGATTAGAGATAACATGGAGGTATTGCATAAACACCTTTCTTGTCAGAGGCGTCCTTTTCGATACAGGCAGGGTCTCATCAAGCCAGATACCCATTGTGTAAAAAGCCGGAAGAGCCACTAGCAGCAAAGCCCAAAAGGTCGATGGCCACCCTAGATAGAGATCGAGATAACTGCCGATAAAGGTAGCAAAAATAGGCGAGAAAGAAATCATGCCATTTAAAAAACTATAAGCCTTGGCACTTTTATCCCCTGCATAATGATCGCGAACCATTGCAAAGCCAAGCACCATCATCCCACAGGAACCCAGCGCTTGAATAATTCGATAAAATAACAATTGACTGGCATTCGTTGACAACCCACAACAAACTGAACCCACTGCAAAACAAAGAATCATTAACAAGGCTATTTTACGGCGGCCAAAATGATCGGAAACAGGGCCAATAATTAGCTGCATTAAACCGGCACTTAACATAAACAAATTTAAAGTCAGCAACATCTGGGTATCGCTGGCGTGAAATTCCCGAGTCAAATGAGGAATGGCGGGAACATAAATGTCCATCGCAAGCGGCAATGCCAATACCATCGGAGTTAACGCAAGAATCAATTTAGCAAACATACAGCAACCAGGATAATTTAAACCAATTCATTTTATCGTGAATCATAGGTTCTGTGCACTCTATAAAAAATACCAATGGAATATAAACAGCAAGTCCAAGCCTATGCGATAGAAGCGAACTACTTTTGCAGGAGCAACTTATTTTCACTTTAAATTAGCAAAGCGTAGCCTTGATGAAGCGCAGCGTAATCAAGGCTACTACTACTCGGTTAACTTTAGTCTGGGGGCAGCTCGCTCAACACTAAGTCTATTTTTTATACTAGATTGTGGTAAAATCCTCCCCTTTTAAAATACCTACTTAGGGGTGCTAAAATGAAGCCAATTGTTTTTTTCACTGATCCTGGCAAAGACGGTGACGATTTAATAGCGACAATTCACGTTATTTTACAGGCAAAAGCAGCAGGCATTTTAGCACATGATGCCCCTGTTAAATTAGTAACCACTGATGAGATACCTTGCGATGAGTATGGCAACCAGCACCCTGAGGGCAAGTATGGTTTGCGTGCATTATACTTATCAATGCATCTGAGCAAAATACAAAAGCAACTTGGCCTACCCCTTTCTTCCTTACCCGAGGTAATCCCTGGTCCGATAACCAGCTATTACCAATACGATGAAGAAAAGAAAAGATATTATCACCAGCCCTCCGGCAGTGAAGCGTTTTACCCTGTCGAGGAAATTAATGAATATTATACCAGGCAACCAGGCGATAAACGTTGCCTTTTGAGTGAGCAGAGCAACGATTGGATAAACAAAGTCAAAGCCTCGACTATTGAAGGGGCGTCTTTGATAAGCATTGCCGCCTTTCAGGGCGTTGCTGATTTTCTTGGCGCCTTATCAGAAGAAGAACGGCGAAAATTTACCGTCACGAGCATGGGTTATAATAAACCGTACACTGATGAAGATTATCAATCCAGGACAGCCAACCCCCATCGACTTCCCTACAATGCCCGCATTACTGATCCTGAAAAAGCTGCGACTGCGATAACTGCCTTGACCAAACAAAACAGCTTCCATGTGGTATCAGGGACGACCCGCGCTCTTCCCAAATATGACGGTAGTGGCAGCTGGTCAGCCAATTTTACGGAAATAATGGCCCGTTCCTATCCTCTCTATGCTCAAGCCTACTCCCCCTTGTTATTGTCAGGAATAGTTAACTTCATTAAACACTCAAAATACAAAGGATTCTGGCCCCATGATGCAGTTCCTGCCCTGATGATACTGCTTGAACAAGGAAACTGGTCAAAGCTTCGATTATCTGAGCTGAAAAAAGAAATGTTGTTTACAGCAGTCAAAAACGTTAATGCCTCAAACCTCCATTTACGCATGATTGAGAAAACGGGGGTATTGATTGACAGTTCAGTTCCAGGCGAAGAAAACGATTTGGCGGTTGGTAATGAAATGCAATCTTTTGTCTATGGGGAAGAGTTGGATGTTATTTTCTTTACCGCCTTACTGCAGGTACTGGCCATAGAAGCCTTGCCTGTCGCCCAAAAAGCAAATTCCCTGTTATTGCCTCATTATAAAAATATCCTAATTATAAAAGAAGAACTGTTTAAATTAAGGCAAAATCCTCAAGCCAATTCTGCCCGTATTGAGGGGCTTGAACGAGGAATCAAATCAACCTGGGCAATGCTTGGGCTGATGGAATTACAACAACAGCTTGCCTTAAAATCACAAGACAATCTTGAACCAGAAGCGCTATTCATCTTTGGTTCTGAGGCAGAGGGCTTCACCCTGGCTAACCTAACAGAAAATCAAGCCCAATCACTTAATGAACTGGTTACTCTGCTAATTGACTGGGCACAAAAGGGTAAAAACAAATACCTTCTGGATGAAAGTTTTCTTAAGCTGATAAGAGGAATGGCTGAGTTGATGCTGGCAACTGGAGTAGAATTAACTGTCTCAGAAAAAGTAAGGGACGTTTTTGAGGCACCAAAGCCTTCACTGATATTCAGCCAATTCTTTAATGATATGCGTAATGCACTCTTACCAACTCGCCGGGTTAAGAGTTTTCTGCAGCAGCAGTTTGGCATGGAATTTAAACGTACAGGAAACAGCCTGCTCTACGCCTCGATTGCTCTTCATGGTAATTTAGAAATACCCTTTCCTATCGGTATTTCAGGAATGTCAGAGCAATACCAGGATCGGCTTTGCTTAAGCAATCAACCACCTGAAAATCGTCAGGCTTTTCTTTGGCACCTTGCTATTCATGATGCAGGAAAAGGAGACCTGATTAAGAAGTCAGTCAGAAAGAATACCCAGGGGATGTATATAATCTATCTTGATGATAACTACCATCAGTTTAACCCTGAAAATAATGTGGTAACCTCGACAAGCAAAGAGGACTATGAGCAGGCAAACTCGGAAGTCGATCATGACACTGCTTTAGTGATTTATAGCGCAACTGGCTCCTCTCTTCATCACTGCACCCGTACTGAATATTTGCTCTGGGGAGAGCCTGCACCTGCAACCATTGATAAAAAGGCAATTAAGATCTGCGATGAGTTAATCCTGCTATGCAATGAGGTTAATATTGCCCAAATTATTCAGGGAGAGATTCCTTTCGCAGGTGTTAAAAAAGGACTGGATTTATTCTTTGAAGCTTATAAGCAGAATCCTCAAAAGGCAGGTTTGGTCTTTGTCCATCATTGCTATGACATCTTTGGTGCGGCGCCGCTGGATTCTATAGTTAGCATCACCGCTGGCAAAAGTCCCGAATTACATTTGAAAATCAACCTGCTTTATGAGACATTGCTTGAAGTCGCCAGGCAACCATTAGATGAAAACTCCAGCCGCATTGCCTATGATCGTTACCGCCAAAAACTGGCTCAGGCAACCCCGGAAATCCTTAACGCAACAGAAAAAGAAAACGAAGTTCTCGCAAAGACACGTCTGGCACAAATGCTCCGCTGTCATTTATTTAAAACCAAACAATCCGAAAACCAGCTTCTAATTGCAGAAGATGGCTATTACGAAGAAAGAACGCATGCTTTTGTGGAGATTATCAATACTTCCCTTCAATCGCTTGAAACGAATGAGCAAACAAACCTGATCCATCATCTTAATAGAAGCGGGGAAGAAAACGCTGCGGTGATGGTCATGTATGGTCCTAAATTACTCTTAACAGCAACCGCGGGCAGCGAATTCGCTTCTGTAGACCTTAATGATAAAGCCAAAATCACTGAATGCCTGGCTCCGATGCTTCGTTTATATAACAAGCTCTATGGGTTGCAGCTGCAGCAAGGGGCGAATTACAGCGTTATTGACGTTAACAACCTGGCTCTCATCATAGAAAAGCTTTTCAGCTGGTACCAGAAGGCTGAACAACAACAGAAACAAACGTTTGCTGATCTCTTGTTTATGCTGCAGGAAAAAGGGCTGGCAAAAGGTTTTCTTGAGAAGCTTGGGAATACAATTCCAGTACAACTGGCACAAATGAAGGCTGCTTTACCGGCTGAACTTCCATTTGCTGTCACAGAGGAGGGACAACTCATTAAAGCAGATGAAATTATTGAAGAGGAAATCAAACTGGCAGAATCCCAACCAACCTCTCCTGTGGAAACAATAATAGAAGACATAAAACCAAACGTAGTGGATGAGGAATCAAAGGTAATAGCTAACGTCCCATCAAAACAACGTGAAAAAGCCGTAATTCAAGAATCGCAAATCCAGTCATCACCAGAGTGTTCCCTTGTCGAAACAATAATTGAAGCCATTAACAAAGCGTCAACAAAAGCAGACAAGCAGCAAGCTTTAATCGCTCAAGTAAAGTTAAATCAGGAAAAGCTGTCTCTTGAGGATATGGTGGACCTTTATGCTCAAATAAAGTCTATCAAAGAGTTGAATGAGCACCAAAATCCATTGCGCGATCGTTTCTTCGGAATTCATAACACCAACTCCTGGAGTGAGACTCTAAGGCAATTTAGAGCAGTTGCTTTCAACATCCTTAAGAGAGAGGTACAGGGACAGAGTGGCAACGAGAGAATAAGGACATTGGATGAGGCTAAAAAATTGCTGTTGATCTATGAGCATACTAATAACTCTTTTTTTGCTGGCGCCTGGGGTAAAACAACGACAATCAGATTAATTAATAAATTGATTAAGGAGGAGAAAAAATGCAACCCTCAGCTAACTCCCTGAAATTGGATAGTCATCTGCAAACACCTTACCAGGAATTCCTGGTAGGGTTTTTTTGCTCGACTCGCCGGAATTTCTTCAATATTGTCCACAGACCCTGGAGTTGGTAGCGATCCCGACTTGTAAAAATTGGTTGATTTTTGATAAAGATGCTGGTCAAATTGTCTCTTCCTTCTTTGATTTGGAGCCAACTATGTCGAGAAAAGAAAAGATATGCCGCATTGTAAAACAACTTACCAATAAATCCTGGCTAAAAAGCTGTTGTCGTTAATGAAACTGCCTGTCCTTGATGAACTGCTTGCTTATCAAAATGAACAAGTAGTTCGTTATTTTTGCCATCATCATCCCGATATTTCTTATCAGGAAGGCCAACAGCTGTTTAACGATCTGTTAGCCTGGATGTGGCTGAATGCCTGCCGTCAAAAGAGCCATCGCCTGACCTATTTATTTGGTCCATTGCTGCGCCTGGATGAGGTCTGGCACTGTTTTATCCTCCATACCCCTGATTATGTCGATTTTTGTCAGCATTATTTTGCCGATTATTTCCACCATCATGTTGAGACTATCGGTTCTGAACATGAGCTTAGTCCTGATGAACTGGCTGATTTTCTCGAGGATTGTTTTGAATACCTTGGTGATGCCTGGGTGGAGCGCCATTTTCCAGCACTTGACTAACTGTTTAAAGTACTGTTTACTCTGTTATCGACAACCCTGTTTAGATAACGTATTATCTTAACTTGCACACTTCAGATGACCTCCAGGCATCCGAACTGCAAAAATCTCGGTGATTAATACATTTGGAGTGAATTCATGACAGCCGAACGCTTTTCGGCCTCTATTGTTAGCCGACTGTCATTACCCAGCATCCGGCAAATGCCTCAAGGGTATTATCGTTCTAAATTGTTTATTGCCCCTTTCACAACCAATCCGCTGGTAGCTGCAGCAGGCCCGCTGTTATCTCTGCTGGAACGGCTTTATATAAGCCCTTCATTGCCATCGCTCAACAGTATTCGAGAGAACATAGAACACGAACTCAGGGCCTTTCATAGTCGGTTAAACAGCAAAGCCTATCCAGAAGAACTGGATGCAATTGCCCATTATTTGCTTTGTGCAACAATTGACGAATTGTTAGGAAAAAATTACCTCCGCCTTTACGGAAAAGCAGCCGAATTTAAAGCCTTTACCCCCTCCTCTCATGATGAAGCGGGTCCACAGCGTCGCTTTTTTGATATTGTTAATTACCTTAAAGAAAAACCCAACCAATACCTGGATTTAATCGAACTGGCATATTATTGTTTGATTACAGGATTTGAAGGCGAGCAACACGGGCGTGCTGATGGAAGACAAATTCTCGATAACCTGATTGAAGAATTATATCAATTAATCAAACAGCATCGCGTGAACAAACCTCATCAGTTATTTAAGGATCAAAAAAAAATTGACACATTACCACAAAATTATAAACCACTGATTGCAGGCTCCATACTTGCCTTGACAATTCTTGTTGGTGGCTACTTTATTAGCCATATCTTATTGGCAAATCAGGCCAAAGTTGTCCAGTTTGGACATGCAGTAACAACTAAGCTGGATGATTAATGGATAACTCATTAACTGCAATTTGTGATGCATTAAAAAAAGTTCTGGATTTCCTGAAACCGCAGCATAATGCTCTTTCTTTTTTGCTGGTTACAGGAAAAATTCATCAGGGTAAAACCTCATTACTTCGTCAGAGCCATCTAACCCATTATCCCATTGAAATAGAAAGCCATGCCAATCTTTTTTACAATCAGCATGGGGTTATTTTAGAGTTAGGTGAATCCTGGTTAAATCAAAGTGATAACCTGATCGCCTATACCTTGAAACAACTCAACCACTGCCACCGTAACGTAAGGATTTCAGGCCTTATGTTGTGTGTGGACAGCAGTGAATTATTACTTGCCGAGCCTGTCCCGTTATTGGATTTATGTAAATCCCATGCACAATTGCTGGAACGTTTTGGTCAGGGCCTGAACTATCCTGTAGATACAGCGATTATTCTTACCAAGCTGGATGCCTTGGCGGGGTTTTGTGATTTCTTTCAGACTGACCATGCGAATGAACTGATAAAACCACTTGGATTTTCACTGGAATCCAACAAGCAAAGAAACAAAATGCTTGATCATTATCGGCAGCAATTTGACCAGATGATCGAGGTCCTTGGGCAGCAAATCATTAATAAATTGCACCCTGCCCGTTCGAGCGTGAAACGTACGCTTATCCGAGAATTCCCCTTGCAACTTGCAAGCTTACGGGTGCCCGTGCAATCACTCATACAAAACTTACCCGCCCAACTGTTTCGTCTGCAATCCATTTATTTTACCAGTGCAGAACAAGGCGGGGTAAGCGTAGACAAACTCAATAAAAAAATTCAGCATGAATACGCATTAACCATACAAGATCGATTTCCGCAATCTAATAATTACCGGGCTTACTTTATTGAAGGAGCAATCAGGGCATTTCAGGATCAAACTAAACGCTATATTGCCAAAGCAAGCACAACACAGCAATGGCTCATTGGGTTGGCAGCCAGTATTGCCTGTCTTTCCCTTGTTGGGCTTATCCAGCAACATTACAAAACATCCAGGTTATTGGATGAGGCGAGTAAAGAATTAATTCGCTATGAAACCTTAATCGGCCAAAGCAACAAAACCCCAGCCCTTTACCATTTATCACTCGCCGCAACCAAATTACAACAAATCCCTGGCAATATTTTATCTGTGCCCGCCGTTGAGCAGTTAAAAACCCAACTCTATAGTCATGCCAAATCCCACTTACATAGCGACTTTCTGCCCGAATTAGTCAGTGGCATCGAACAAATTATTGCTGATCCTGCGCAAACTCAAATAGCCCGCTACCAGGCATTAAAAATTTATCTCATGCTTGGGGAACCTGAACACTACTCAGAAAAAGAGGTCATTCATTGGTTTAATGAGCACTGGAAAGCCAATGATCAGACTAACCTGCAAAAACGCTTGCTATTGCTTGAAAATGCGTTAAGAAAACCGTTTCAGCCAGTGGCCATTAACAGGCAACTAGTAAGTGATACCCGTAATTATTTAAATGCTTTACCCGTTACTTATTTATATTATTCGCTGGCAAAAAATAATTTTTCTTCCTCCCAGCAAGAAATTAGCGTGAGTGGTTTTGAGCTAGCCAGCAAGAAACTGCCATTTTATTATACCAAAGCAGGATTTAAAGAAACGATTGCCAGATTACCTGAAATTTCCTCTATGCTGCAACGTGAAAACTGGGTTTTGGCACGTCAGGATCTTGTTAATCTGCCAAGCCAACTGGAGCAAGCTTACTGTTTTGAGTATGTAACGTGGTGGAAAAATTTTATAAAAAGAACAATCCCCCTGCATTATCAGGATTATCAGCAAGGAAAACAACTTATTCAGAATTTACAACAGGATAATTCAGTTACCAGGCTTGTAGAGCTTATGCAACAACATACAAGCCCGGAAGCCAATCAGAGTACCACCCTGTTTAATCAAAAAATAGCCAATGAATTTACCAGCCTGAATTTGATGAGCAACTCTGCTATCAACGAATTGAGCCTCACTATTCATGAGCTGGAGAAATTCCTCACCACCCTTTCCCTGGTTAATGATCAAGGACGTACCGCTTTTGAGTTAACCAAAGCCCGTTTTCAAGGAGGGGCTTTATCTGATCCACTGAGTGCATTGTACAACCGGGCAAGGCAGTTGCCAGAACCTGTTGATGCATGGGCTAAACAAATTGCTGATGATACCTGGTTTATTTTCATAACCGCCAGCAAACATTATCTCAATCATCAATGGCAGCAGACTGTTTATACCGAGTACAGGGACAGTCTTGCCAACCGCTACCCTCTCAACAGTACGGATAATGAAGTGAATATTACTGACTTTGATCACTTCTTTTCTCCTCGCGGTACGCTTAACAACTTCGTTGCCAATTATCTTAAACCATTTCTCGATACCTCTTCGCCTCAATGGCAGCCCAAGGAAGTCAACGGTTATATCATGCCCATTTCCAACGACATAATTAACGAATTAATTCGGGCAAACGTTATCACCAATATGTTTTTCTCTCCTGATAGTCAACATAGCAGAATTGAGTTTAGCTTACAGAAAATCAACCTTGACCCGGTTGTCTCCAGTTTGAAATTAACGATTGGCAGCAACACGCTGACAGACAATCAGAACAGTGAATCCTTTGGCCATTTCAATTGGCCTCAAACGCATGCTAAATTAAGTTTGGATTCCATAGAGGGCAGCCACTACGAGCTGGAAGAGGCAGGGCCTTGGGCTTTCTTTAAAATGCTGCAGAAAGTGAACGTGCTTGTCGATGGTGAAGACAGCGCCAGTCTGCAAATTTTATTTGAAATAAATGGCAACTCCGGCAGATATTTACTAAGAACTCAAAATCAGATTAATCCGTTTAGCCCTGGCATTCTGACAGGCTTTTTCCTTAAGGAAAAAGTTACCTGATCCTTGCCTTATTTAACCAGCTAAAATAAAGCAATGAAAAACAAAATCAAGATAATAAAGAAGAAACTGATACACAAAGGTTATTTACAGCTCTGTAACTATGAATTAACCATTCCAAGCCTTAACCCTGAAAAAGAATATATTCATCTTAAGACACGTGAGGTAGTACACAGTGCGGATTCAATTCTTGTGCTCATCTACGTTCCTGCAATTGATAGTTTTGTTTTATGTAAACAATTTCGGCCTGGGGTTTTTTTTAATAAAACAAAAGACGATCCTTTTATTCTGGAATGTATCGCCGGCACAATCGATAACAATAACCAGCCAGAAGAAATAGTCCGTAAAGAAGCCCGTGAAGAAGCTGGTTTGGAACTCAATACCCTGCAAACCATTGCCATTGCCTACAAAAGCCCTGGCCTGATGACAGAAAAAGTGCATATTTACTATGCTGAAATCAAAGACATTCCTCAAAGTGGTTTGTATGGAATAGGAGATGAAGAAATCATGACCTATGTTATCCAGCGAGATAAGGTTTATCAGTTGATGGATGAGTTGAACATTCTTGATTCTGCCACATTAATTGCCTTAAACTGGTTTCGCGCAAACAAGAAAATTTAATTTTCAAACCGATAAGAATGAAAATGATTCGCTATCGTTAAATTCAGCAGAAACTTCCCCTGCATAAATTTCACCGTCCTGAAGTCTCAACTTTCTTATTGGTCTGCCGGGACTAAAATCAAGGTTAGCAAAATCCACCCAAAAAGTGTTTGGCCTGGTCGCAGAGTCAAAATAATAAGTCAAATTAATTTGATCCGAAACTGTTCGCCATATAGTCGATGAAATATTAGGCTGTTCTGGTGTAGTAATGCCAAGTGGCACACTCACGGCCCGCATAAGACTTAATACCTCAGCTACAGCCTGATAGGTAAAGGACTGTTTTGGTATACCTCGTATATATTGAGGAATAAGTTTCTTGGGTATCTTGTCCAATAGAAAAGAGGTTCTGACAAAACGGTCAGCTGAGCGATTTGTTCCAGGTAAAAATATTAACCCTCCAATCTCTTTCCAATATTCATTTAATATAATTTGCCGATCATAAGGAGGCGAGTTAGTCATCACCTTATACTCTTTCCCATGATGAATACAGAGCTTGCCGTCAATATACTCAAATATTGCAGAATCACCAGATGAATCAGATAAAGACAGATGTAATGGCGATAAATCACCATTAGGCAATAGAACGGGTAATAAGTTAAACGGTTCACTTCTCAGAATATCGACAGCGTCTTTAACTGTTTCAAAATTATCCAGGGTATACTGCAGCCACATTGAAATAGCCAAATCAGGGCGCGACTTCAACGGTTCAGGATAGCAGGAATCAACCAGGTAGAGCAGGTTGGCAACTAACCCTTTTTCATTCATTCCATCTGTACTGCCTGCATCATATCCGGCAGTAACAACACTTCCATATTTAGATCGCCATTGAACAGAATTATTACCCGCTGAGCCATTACGCTGAATCCCTGCTGGAAAAAGATAAAGATTCGATGCCATATCTTCTTTCCAATCCATATTTCTACCGGTAATAACCAAATTATCGTCACTGATATATAATGCCCTGGTACACATAGAATTCCATCCTTAATTCCTAATAGTATAACTCTAACCAATTGACATGACGATTTGAAGAGTAGCAGCGTCAGACTTTAATAATATCGTTCAGAGCACGTTTGCAGCATTAACAACATATAAGAGGCCAATATTCCTGTTCAGTTCCCTGAAATATGAGGAAAGGTCTCCCAAAATTTGAGAGACCAACCCGGGCCAGTTAAGTCTTAATCTGTTTCAACAGAGCAGTTAACTCTTGTTGATTGATAGAGCCAACAGCATTCAGATGAGTTAGATGTTCTCCTTTCTTATTAAAGAATAACATTGTTGGCATACCATAAATAGAGAAAGCTTTTTTAATGTTGCGTACTTCTTCACTGCTACTGTCACTCAGATTAACTTTTAGATTAATTAACCCTGTCATTGCTTTCACTACCTCAGGTTGATTAAAAACCTTGGTTTCCATAGCCTGACAATCACTACACCAGGTTGCATAGAATTCGACATACACTGCCTGATGTTCTTTTTTTGCCGTAGCAAGTTTTTTCTTTATAGCATGCAAACTATCCACTTCAATAAAGGGAGCATGGGCAGCGTTTTTCTCATTCATGGCGGGGTAAATAACTTTAGTAACAGTCAGATAAGCCATGCTACTCCCTGCAATAAGGCCTGCAAAAGCAACCCCTTGTACCAGGCGAGCAAACCAATGGCTTTGAGATTGCAATCTGAAACGCCCCAAAATAAAACCACTGATGATTAATAAGCCAGCCCATAGCAGCTTGCTTACATTTTCAGGTAATACACGGCCAAGTATCCAGATCGCCATGGCAAACATAATAACACCAAACAATTGCTTTATTTTTTCCATCCATGGTCCTGATTTGGGTAAGAAAGAACCATATCCCGCTCCTACCGCTAATAAAGGAACTCCCATTCCTAAAGCCATGATAAAAAGTATTAACCCGCCCATGAAAACCTGACCATTTTGACCAATATAAGTTAATACACCAATTAAAGGCGCAGTAACGCAAGGCGATACCACCAGCGTAGAAATAACACCCATCAAGGCCACTGAAATAAAGGTATGTTTATTTGTCTTTTGGCTGAAATTACTTAACCTTGCATTCATTTTCGCAGGCACCCGCAGTTCAAACAAACCAAACATGGATAAAGCCATTAAGACAAACAATAAACTAAATGCGATAATAACAGCAGGCCGTTGCATTAACGTTTGCAACGTGCTGCCCATTAAACCCGCTACCATTCCAGCCATAGCATAAGTGATTGCCATGCCAAAAACATAACTCAATGACAATTTAACTGACTTGGCTGTTGACAAATTATGTTGCCCAACGATTATTCCAGACAAAATAGGTATCATTGGTAATACACAGGGTGTAAAAGCCAATAAAATACCTAATCCAAAAAATACAGCCAGGTAGACCACAGGATTATTGCCCTGGATAAAATGCATGATAGCTTCTGGATTTGTGCCCTCAAAACCAGAAGAAAATGCAAAGACCGCTTTGGAGGCAAGCATCAATGTTAATACAGCTAATAAAGCTTTCTGCTTTTTCATTTTTTTCCTCATTAATCAACAAATAAATGTTAAGAATTACTCCTGTCTTCCAGGCTGGAACCTGCGCTCATGATTGATAAGAGCAGCTACTTCCATAGGGTAGACATGAGTTGTTTATTGATTGAGTCCTAAAGTTTCTTGGCATTAAGGAAATGACTGATTTTAAATCCAGGCATCAGATAGAAATACCAGCAACTTCCACAGCAATAGAGTCTTATAGAACCTAGGGTCTCGTGACGAGACACTAGAGGCAGATAGGCGGCTTAAATAGCCGTGAACAGGGTGATTCGGGACTTAGCCGAGCGTATATAAAGAAAAGAAATCCTGTGAGAATCAACAGATAAAAATTATTTTCAAGCTTATTTTCGCTCAGGGTATAACACATTGAGGATTGACAATAAGACACAGCCGGTGCCCTACTCTGGCATTTACTATTAGTGGCATATTGATGACCAGAATATGGTTGCATAGGGTGATAGGAAAGCAATGGTTTTAACGAAAGTAAAACCAGACTCACAATCATTAGGCAATTAAAAAGTCGGCGCGTTAGTTTCATTTTTCCATCATATCAACAGTTAGCCTTTTTGTAAATTATTTAACCGACAATGACTACAACTCTCATATAGGGCCTGATGTGCTGCTTGTGTACTCTATCTTCTTCCAAAATTTTACATTACATAAATCAGGGTTTGTTGGCAATTGGAACCAGAGCCTACGTACCGCGCTGTATGCGCGGAATCTAGTCTCAAACCTTGTCAAGAGGATGGTTAGTTTCGTGTGGCATTTTCAACCTCCGAAGCATTTACCTGATCATACTCTTTATGCGTTCCAACAAACTTAATAAGCATTGCAAGCCTTGGATAATCCATTCCACAAATAAAATGGCTAAAGTCGAGTATACAAGAGTTGCAGCTACCGAGAATAAATCAATGAAGCTTTGCAGGTAGTATCTTCACATTCGGATCTTTTGCATAGGCATTAAGGATGTCAGTAATCAATTCTTCCGTCACGCTCGCTTTCGCGTCCTCTTCAATAAGCCCTGATTCTTCTTTCATCGAAGCCAGACGTGCTTCTATTTCTTTAGCCACTGAACCATTAGGAAATAAAGCAGCTAACAACCTTCTTGCCTCTGCCGGCCCCAAGTGCCGATAAAGCTGATTACGCACAGTAGCATCCTCGGCGGTCGTACTAAAAGCCCACAACTCCACAGGCCCCAACGTAAGGGTCAGCAATTGCACATTCACACCACTTTTTGTTGCATACTGCACGAGAAAAGTCGCTCCTCCCTGCCGCGGCCCATGTACTCTCGTACGAAGAGCAACCTTGGCTGTATTGGATAAACCAAAAATTTGGCTGGTTTTCTCCACCGCCTGAGAGGGGCCAGCATCCATTACATAGATGGCTGTGCTAAAGTCAATCATCACTGAGTCAAAATCATCTACGGATTGGGAGAGTAAGGCAATTTGCACCTTCCACTTACGGCCTTCACGCATATCAATTATAACCTGATCGCGTACAGCAGATGATTTTGCGGTACGATGAAATTCATCATAAACTATTCGTTTAGGGTCTTCCCGAATCTCCATCACTCGTTCTTTATGATATTCTTTATATTGTTCAGGAATATTCGTTAAACTTTCTTCGGTTAAATAATAATGCCTTGCCAGTACATAGCGGGCCAACATATACATTACAGAGGTTTGCCTGTCAGCGGCATCGCCGCCGCTTTTTGCAACTTCATCCAAGTCAAGGGATACAACACGAGCATCCCCAATATCAAAACTAGTTACTCGCGATAAAATCGGGTATTCCCGCACAGCACCGGAAATCATCCTTGAAAATGCAGCAATCAATGACTCGCCTGTCGGTGCAACAACCTTTTCATACAAATCCTCAATGGAAGGGGTACGACAAATAGATGCCGCATCGGCAAGCAAAGGCATCGCATAGCGCTGAGCCAGCATGGCCTCATGAGCAAAACCTGCTGAATACAAAGAGTCTGTCACTTCCCACCAGGTTGATTTTGAATCGCGGACAAAGCCGATTTCCTCCAGAATACTGTCTATAAACTCTTCAACTCCTGGTGTGTATGGTGTAGGGTTAAACTCATCGGCTAAACTTTTATAAAGTTCATCCACCACCATCCCCGCCAGATCAGCCATGCCATCATAAGGTTTGGCAGCCCCAAGCGGCGTAGTTAGCAGGGTCAAAAAGTTAACTATAAATGAGCGCTCAATCGCTGTCGGATAACGACAACCAAGTTGAGTATCAAATGGATTAATTGAATAATCCGGTGTCATCCTCAATCGATGATAAGCAACTAAATGACGCTTGGAAGCAGGAAGTGCTTCTTTAAGCAGCGAAATTAACCCACTACTTGAAGGCCCAATATCAATAATCGCTATCCGCGGCAAACGAGTCAGGCCTCCAGATAAACAAAGAGCCAAATTCAAGGCATTGGATAAAACAGATTTACCTGAACCGGGCCTGGCATAAACCAAATCAATCCAGGTAGTCTGTTGCGTAGAGCCGGGTTGGAATGGCCATGGTTTACCATCAGGTGTACGAAAGAGTAAAGCTCCTGTCTGCCAGGGAGAAGCTGGTCTGGTGATAGGCAACATGGAAATAACATCAGATAAAGGAGCAACAGAGGGTACTGCTGCACTATTTAAGGTAGTGGCCAGCATACTTGATGTAAATCCAGCAAAAGGATCACCACAAATCTCGGAAACATCGGTTGAACCCCACCCCTCAATCGCTTTGACTAATTCCGAACTGCGCCTTCTTAAAAGAGGCAGCTGGTTTTCTGGTGCCCAGGTCGTTGCCACAACGCGTAAACGGATTATTGCATCATCTGTATTCAACTGCAGATATTTTAATAAATTTACTGAATCACTTATCAGGCGATTTTGAGCAGAAGAAAAACTTAAAATAGCAGCCAGCAATCCCTTAAGCTTGATAGTATTCAGCCCTTCGCTTTCCAGCAAAAACGAAATCCGCCAAGGCACATGCGATGGCAGAATACGGCCAAATAAACTCATGAAAGCTCTGATTTCTTTAGGAAATAAATCAATAAACACCGAAGAGTATATTTTGTCCCCCACCTTGACTGTACGTAAATCCAATGTTTCAGCATCACGAGGGATAACCTGTTTGGCCAGGGAGGGCCACAATAAATCAGAAGGATCGCCATCAAAACCATTAACTTCCCGGGGATATATCTTGTCTCCAGGAAGAGTAGCCCGCCAATCATCTGCAGTAAAATCAGGATCTCCCGTCATTCGGATTGCCCGAACAGCATCATGTACTTCCATTAACGTGGCATAGATATTAAGCGCATCAAGATCATTAAGAATAGCTCTTACATAAGCTTCATGGGTATCTCTTAATTCAGGGATAGCAGCGTAAATGGTTTGGGAATTCTTAAAAGGCGGCGCTTTAATATCCTTAAGCATTTTCATTTTGGCTCTGGATGCCGCTTTCAACTGATCAGACGATAGATTATAAGGACGGGTATAAAGTACAAAATACACACGTTCTTCAGCACAGTATTGCGCCAAAAAATTAACCCTTTCAGTAAATAAATCATCAAGGGATAATTCCAATCGTGTTGCAGTAGCTTCTGCAGGCGTATAAATATCCCGTATAACTTTTAATATATTTTGTTTATCATGGCTAAAATAAACTTGCAAGGCATGACCAGGCCTGCCCATCGCTGCCTGAAAAGCGTTACTTAAGCCTTCTACCAAACGATCGAATTCTTCAGCGCCGGCCAGTGCAGTAACCCCTTCAATTTTTAAAATTGATAATAAAGAACCATCATGATTAACAAGGACAGTGGGGCTGTCAGCAGTCTCCAAGTCACAATAGGCTTCTGTTGTTTGCTTCAACGAAGTACTTAACCAGGCAAAAAAGGTATCAACACCTTCAAAAAATGACTCTGCCCATTTTCCCATTTAATATTCCTACCATTCAACAATAAGGTTAAATCAAGAACAGCTAACTATCCCTTAATCTATTTTCTCTACCATCCTGACTCATCGCCAACGCAAGGCGGGAATTCCAGATAATAAAGCCAAACTAATTCTTAATTTAATACCATCCTTCCTCACACATCAAGCAAGTGATTCCTTACTTTCAGTAATTTCTTCCAAAGCACTTGCAGCCCATCGCTCAATCTGCTTACGAAATTTTGCCCTGGAAGGAAGCAAACGAATATTATTAAATAATTTATCTGCTACCTCTGTCGTAGCACCTGAATCAATAATCAACTGCCCAAATATGGCAGGATCACTGGTACCCTCCCCATACTTCTCTTCAACAACTTGAGAACGAAATTTAAAACTTCTATAAATATTCTGCGCACTGCTTTTATAACCGGTATCATTGGTAATCGCACAAAACAAAACATGGCATAAACTGTTAACCTCAGGCTGACTAAGCTCTGGCAGATAGATTAAAGTCCCTCCCCCATACCCACCAACTCCTACAGATTCAACAAAAAAGCACTGGGCGCAAAAGCAGCAGGCGGTTACCAAATTAGATAGCCGATTGTTGGTAAAATTACAATCAAGATTAACTACTTCCTGGAATAACCTGGCTTGAAAACCACAGAACTGACAGGTATAGCGATCACGCTGAAATACCTTTAGCTCATATGATTTAAAACGCTCATCCGCTTTTCTGGCAGAATACAATCGCCAGGAACCTGGACTAGCTACAAGCTTTAACTGACGACGTTCTTGATTACCAGCCATCTAGATGCTCGCAAATTGATAAATTAAAATAGCTTCTTTTTAATCCAGAGAAACAATGGCACATTCTGTATGAAATAACCTTCCAAGTTTAATGTCACTTAAGTAGTATCTTTCATGGCTCATAATGTTTATATTTCTGCTCTGAATCGATCACTTGTCAAATAAATGCAACTGGACGTTTGCAATTAAAAAATCAGGAAGCCTTTGAAGGGCTTCCTGATTTTTAAGCAGGCCTTAATTAACCACCACCAGGGGTACCGATAATCGTACCAGTAGGACCAGCCACAGTACCAGCTTCACCAAACATTGTCTGGCCTGTAACTCCCAAAATGGAAGGCAAGAACAGTAAAGCTGCAGCAATAAATACCAAGGCAACAGGGGTACCTATCGGGATTTGGGTTGGATTATCCTTGTGCTGTTTAAATTTCATAATGGCACCAATTGAAAAACCCAATCCAGCCAGATAAGAACCTGCGGTAATTAATTTAGCCAGGCTGGTAAATGAATTGGTAATACTTGTAGCCATATTACCAAGTGTCTTACCTGCAGCAGCTACCTCCCCTGCAAACACCACCAGACCAAGGCATGCAGTAAATAGTAAAAGGCTCTTTAAACTGTATTTTAACGACTTGTTCACTGTGATTTCTCCTCTTTGAAGCTATTAATTTGTACCATAAATTGTATTATTGATGATTTGTAACGTCTGTACAATGTTCATCGCTAAAATCCCACCAAAAACATGCACCAACCCCTTTCCAGTTCCTCCTGGTGGCTGTCCCTGTGAAGCAGCCCGCGCGATCAGAACCCATCCCCTGACAAAAGCGATTACCCCAATCGTTTGAATTATTATTGATAGCGGCCGTCCTACTGTACTTCCACTACCAAAAAGTGTATTGATAGCCTGATTATTACTATTTACAGGAGCATACTGGATAATACTGCTCTCGCCAAACGTAGTCATCAACATAATGGATAACCCCGTAGGAAAGTAAATAAATATAGCGGCAACTATCATATAGACTAATGGCTCTTTGATACTGGTATTAGACGACATCATCGTCCTGGCTTCGCCATATACTTTTAAACTATATATTGCCTTAAACGCAAACGCCACTCCTATCAGGTAAGCAGCCCCTGTAACCAGACGTTCAACTGGTATCAGATTATTGGCAATATTTGTTAATATATCAGCCTGGTTCGCCAGCCAGGCAATAGGACCGCCGCCACCATTTCCAGCCATGTTCGCCTCAACTATCTTGCTGACTAAATCTAATCATCCGACCTGAACTGGTTAATACTCTTCCCTGCCTGGAGTCAATCAGCTTAATCACACCATAACCGACTACCTTGGTTCCCTCTCTTACGGTAATTGTAGACCCATTTTGTGCAATTAACCAAGCTCTTCCAGGAATGATAGCCTGAATATAATAGGTGGGTGGAGGGGGTCTTCTTATTACCACTCGTTTAACTGGTTTGGGCTTGGTTCTTACTGTTAGTATAGCAATTTCATTCGATTGTTGCTCCACTTTTGATGCCAGAACGGTTAATGTCTGGTTAAGCTCTGCTATCTTGGAAGCCAGCTCACTGAAATTTGCGCTGATGCTGTTTAATTGATTGTTCACTGAATCCATTTCTGAGCGTAGATTTTGTTGGCTGAGCTCAAGCGCTGATAATCTTTGGTTGATTTGCGGACTGTCAACGGTAGGTGAGGGTGCAACCGGAGGAGGAGCCTGTACTATTGGTGCGGGTGTAATCGGTTGAATTTGTGGTGCCGGCGGTTGCGGAGTCGCCGTTGTCAGTGGCGGAACACTACTATCAGGTGGAGTTTTACCCGTAAAAACGGGTCCCAGAAATTTATAGGCAAGCATAACAATCACTATAATAATGACTGCTATCAATGCATTTCGTCTAACATTTACTTTACGTGTCTCTCCAGCAGCTGTACCGCCAGCTACCTGAGTGTCTTCATCTGTTGAATCCGGACTAATGACATCCAAATCAGAAAACTGATACTCATCATTATATTCATTTTTGTCATCTGCCATTTCTTACCTGCTTATCTAAAGTTAAAGTGAGGTGACATCCTGAGTAAACAATATACCCACCCCTGTACCTGAATACACTTCGACCGTAGTAGGGCGACTAAATTGTTGTTGCGCAACCTGTCCCCAGCTTTTTCCAACAGTCGCAAGACCAATAACAGCATTCTCCAGAGCTGAACGTCCAATACCATTTTGTACCGTAATATTATCACCCCCTCCCGTGCCGCCAATGGTCACAGAAGTATTGGCTGACTGGAAAGCATTTCCAAAGCCTTCAAGGAAAGAGGAGGCAAACAAAGAACCATAACGTAATAAATAATGGTGATCAGTCCTGCTCGATAAAGCCGTTCTTGCCGTATTAGGATCAATTGCAAAAGCACTGATTGAAATTGTTTTTGCAGCGCCGGGAACAGACATTGTATTAAAACTAATAACCATTTTATCTGCATTACTTGGCAGGTTGAAACTACCAATTAATTTAGTCCCCTTCAATCGGCCTGAAACAACCGTAGCCAAAATGGGGCCTGGCTCATCGCTGTTTACTGAGGTATCTATCACAGCAAACAGAATATCCCCTGTTTTAATAACGGCTTGTTGCGCAGAACCCTCTCCTGCAAGGCCACTTCCATCTGCTGCTTGTCCATTAGCAGAACCTCCGCGAGTACCAAAACCTCTCCCTATAGCAATGCCTGTCCCGGTTCTTCTATCTTCTTCCTCTTTTTCAGACCCGGCAACAAAAGCCTGCACAGAAACTTTTTGCCAATTTTGCAGTGACTGATTTGCGACGTTTAGCATTTGTGAGGTACGTTGCTGAATTTTTTGCTGGGATCGCTGATCTGCCAGCTGCTGACTTTGTCGTCTTAAAATAGCCTGTAATTGCTGTTCATGGGCTGCAGCAGCCGCTTCTTGATCTGGTGGTACAGCGCCAGGGACTGCAGGGAGTCCAGGCACTGCAGAGGGGGTAACTGCTGGTGGAGTAACAGGCTGTAATCCTGGAATCTGGGAATCTGGAAAACCCGCTGCCTGCAGCTCTGCATCACTAAGTCCTGCATTTTTAAGCTCAGCGGCAGTAAACCCTGCATCCCTCAGCTCTTTGCCTGAGTAACCTGCCTGGCGAAGTTGTGCTGCGGTAAAACTAGCATCCTTCAAGTCCTTGGCGTTAAATCCAGCTGCTTTAAGCTGGCTAGCAGTAAAACCAGCGTTTCTTAGATCAGCTGCGCTAAAGCCAGCATCCTTTAATTCACTGGCAGTAAAACCTGCATTCTTAAGATCGGCTGCACTAAACCCTGCCGCCCGTAGTTCTCGAGCACTGAAACCTGCATTTTTGAGCTCAGCGGCAGTGAAACCTGCATCCTTAAGTTCAGCAGCAGTAAAGCCTGCAGCTCTTAATTCTGCTGCGGTATAACCTGCTGCCTTCATTGCGGCTGCGCTGCATCCAAGAGTTTGCTTAATTGTAGCAGCAGAAACACCAGCTGCTCTTGCCGCTCTTAATGAAGCCACACTACAATCAGCCGTTCTACCCGCAGCAATCGCTGCCGCAGTTCCTACCCCTGACTGCCTTAGTTGCTCAGGTGTAAAGCCTGCAGCCAGCAATTGTTCAGGAGTAAAGCCTGCATCTGATAAAGCCTTAGCATCGTAACCGGCATTCTTTAACGCTTCAGCACTACAACCATTCAAATCACGTATGCGTTTGGCTGAAACCCCCTGATTAAATAAAGACCTTAATCTAGTAGGATCACAACCTGCCGCACGAATTGCCTCATCAGAGACCCCGGGCGCAGCCCGAATCTGAGCAGGTGTAAATCCTGCCGCTAAAAGCTGCTGGGGCGTAAAACCTGCCTCTGCCAGTTCTTTTGCATCAAAGCCGGCTGCTTTTAAAGCATCAATACTACAGCCATTTAAGTCATGTATTTTTTTCGCGGAAACCCCTTGTAGCAAAAGCGCTCTCAATTTAACAGGATCACAACCTGCTGCGCGAATGGTATCATCATCGACAGGACCTGCTGCAGCAATCTGTGCCGGGGTAAAGCCAGCATTTGCCAGATCATTGTCGGTGAACCCTGCCGCCTTCAAAGCGCTAGCATTACACCCTGCATATTGCCTGATAAGTTTTGCACTGACCCCGGCAAGCCGCTCTTTCCTTAATGCTTCAATATCGCAACCTGCGCTTCTAATATCTGATGGAGTAATTCCTGGCGGTAACTCGGCTTCCGCGGCTTCTATTTCGCCTGGTGTATAACCTGCACTCCTTAATTCATCAGGAGTAAATCCTGCATTAAGTAAATCCCTGGCTCTATAACCGGCCTGCCTGAGTTCTGAGGGGGTAAAGCCGGCATTTCTCAGATCAGCCGCACTGAACCCTGCATTTTTTAAATCCTGAGCGTTATAGCCTGCTGCCTTTAATTGAGCCGCGCTGCAACCATTAATACGGCGAATAGCCGCTGCAGTGACACCTGCATCATGCAAACGCCTTAAAGCATCCGCCTGACAACCCGCATTGCGGACATCCGCTTCGGTAATGCCATCGGGTAAACCACTCGCCTTCGCAATGTCAGCATCTGAAAAACCGGCTCCTTTTAATTCACCATCAGTAAAGCCTCCATCTTTCATTTCCTGAGCAGTAAAACCAGCACTTCTCAGCTCACAGGCATCAAAACCACAAAGTCTTAATCGTCCGGCACTGAATCCCGCATCTTTTAATTGACGTGCATTAAATCCCGCAGCCCTTAACTCTCTACAGGAACAGACTGCTTCCAGTTCCCGAATCTGGTAGCCGCCCTCCCTCAATTGAGTACAATTACAAGCTGCCTTTAAATCAGTAAGGGTGGCACCCTGATTTACTACATTGGTTATTGCGGCTCTGCTGCAATTATTGTTTTGCAGTGACTGAATCCATAAGCTACGCTGTGCGCCTGCCTCATCTTCACGAGCCAGTGTCGCAAATCCAACCGCTCCTTCTCCTAGCGGAGGACCTACAGCCTCTACACCAGCACCCAGTTCCTGGGTACGAATAATCGTTGGAATAGCACTTCCACCTGTCTTGGCTGCCGTCTCAGCCTGGGCTATATTTTGTTCATGCACCAATTTTGCATATTGTACCGTAGGATCCAGGGCTCCAGGAATAGATTCAATATCAGGAACAGTAGATACAACAGCAGTTGGGGCAGGCCCAACCTCTCCCATGCTTCTTAACTTGGTTATACCAATTACAACAGCAACTATCAGCAATAGAGCAGTAAATACAATAATTACCCGGGTACGGGTATTGGTAAACAGCGCCTTGAGATTTTCTTTTTTTCCTGCCATTTGATTATAACCCTTCTACCTTGAGCTGCATGACTTTTCCGTGCCAGGAAACCAGTAACACGGGAGATTTTTGCATTTCATAAGCGTGCATTCCATCTGCACTGGTCATACTACCTATCCAGCCAGGAGACAGGATAGTCAGATTTGTCCTTACATACATCCTGTCGTTTAAAAGCCAGGCTCTCGCATCGCCACCGCTTACGGTCAGACGCTGACTCCCCGGTGGAGGCACACCATCCAACACATGCAATAAAAGATCACTTACATTCGGGGGGATTCCTTCTTCCATAGGCATACTCTTGGCATTTGGGCCGTATCCCTGAACCCGCAAATCAACACGATAATCAACTGCTTTTTGCCCAGGAATTAACGTTAACATGACCGGAGTATTGAGACCACGTAATCTAACGGCAAGATTTCCATAGGTGTATAACTTTAATGATTGGATCATCAGGGTATTGCCTGTTTTGTCCCACTGGATATTAAAAGCAGCAGGGTCCCCAAGATCATAGGCACTAATAGGCCAGGGAGCACCTGTAGAATCAAGAAACACCAGAGAAGAAACAAACCCTTGAGATAATCGGATTACCGGTGGAGTTGAACCTGGAGATAAATTTACAAATTGCGAAGTGGCTGTTGGTTTTGGAGGGGTTCCCGCTGTAGCAGATTGAGCATATTCAGATGCATGATAAAGCTGTTTCAGCCGCATTAATTGCTCCGGAGTCAAAGGAAATAATTGACGGGTAACACCCTCAAACGCCTGACTGTCAACCAGTTCATTATCCGCTTCTGGTGTTGGGGCTTGTTGTTGTCGTTGCACTGCTGGTGCCTGAGCTGCTGCTTGAGCAGCAGGTGTTGGTGCAGCCGGTATTGTGGTGGCTGCCGGAGTAGCCGTCTGCTGTCCAGCCTGTTGTCCTTGAGGGGTCTGGGGTTGGGCTAAACGTTGCTGTAACAAACGCAGTTGCTGTAACGCCTGCTGCGCCGAATCAGATTGATCAGCGGCATGAGATAAAGGCATAACATTACTTGATAAAATTAATATAAGCCCAATCCAGTGCAACCCTGTTTTCTTTTTATTCATTCGCTATTCCGCCACTAGCTGGTCCTACGACAAATTGGGAGATCCCTATGCCACGAGGAGAGTTCAATGTTGATACTCTGGTTATGAGCATAGTCACCACATTATTTTGTTGAGAAAATTCGCTGGCACTTTGATAGGTTACTAAAATTGGCATCTGTACCCGCCAGGAATAACGGCCATTCAAGATACCTTTTTGAAGAATAATAGGTGCACGTGTAGCAACAGCAGACACGATTAGTTTTTTTGCCCTTACTGCATCCAGGTTATTCGATTGCTGTAGGGCATTTAAGAATTGGGACCACCCTTCTGAGGTAAAAAATCCGGATGAAGCCTGTAATTCCTGACGATAATTTACAAAATTGTAAGTAAAGGCTGCAATCGCGGCCTGATTTGCCCATTGCAGTATTGCTGAATCCGATTGATTGGGCTCATTTAAAGGGAATAACGGCGTAATCCTGCCATTGATGCTTGTAGCAAAATATTTGGGCGCAGGAGGGTGGGTTAACAGATAAGCCAATAATGAGGCTAACAATATATTCATCAAAATAGAAATCAACAGTATAACCATTATCTTTCGCTGGCCATCCCGGTAGAAAGCATTTCTTGTCGCTACAGTTGTTAAAGCATCTTCAGCCATAATATTCCTCGTCTATTGCGGGATGACTTTTGGTTCATCATCATTAACAGGGTCTGGCTCAAGCAAAGCTGTGCCTGAATCATTACGTGCATCCAATGGGGTTAATTTAACCGGAGGAGAGATTCCATTGGTTGCGTAAAAATCACGCTCTGGCTGATTAAAATGCACATAGTAAATTGCAACCCCCAAAAGAAGATTTATCGCAAGCGAGATCAACACATAGGTTATTCCCTTGCGGTAAGTATGAACATAAAAAGATTTAGAATACTTTATCGAATCCCAAGTTTCTCGTGCCATTTCATTCTCAGCTAAATAATTGCATCTCTAAAAGTGATTTCAATACGTGAATTTGGCGACTTATCTCCCCCCTGAGTATAGGCCATTATAGGTTTATCACTACCAGCGCCAACTGTAAAGATAAACCGGCTATCTATTCCTTGTGACCATAAGTAATCAGCCACAGCTCTTGATCGGGCTAACGTTAAAGCATGCTCACGTTTCGGAGACACATACTTGCTACTGTAACTGGTTACATGGACAGCTACTTTGCGAAATTGTTTCAAAAATTTTACGACATTATTTAATAAGCCATAAGACGCCCAGGTCAATCGCGGCGATTGATCAGGAAACAAGGCAGCAGATGGTATGCTTATTAAATAATCTGAACCAATAGTAACAACTTTTACACCACATTTTGCCAGGCTTTTTTGTAATCCTATAACTGCTTTATCAGAGGTACCCGCCACCTTTCTTGGTAATTGAGGATCATCATCCCGAATTATGTATGGCCTGCCAGTACAACCTGCCAGCAACAGAAGAAGTGCCAGTAAAACGGCATACCCTGTTGAAAAAAACAGTAAGCCAACACGCAATTGTCTCACCTCTTACCTCTTTCATGAAATTCCCATTCCATCAAATAAAAACATACAAATCACCATGTTACAAGCAGTTATTAATAAAATTCAAATGGACTGGTTTTAATGAATGGCAAAATAATTACTAACTAACCTGATACTGGCAGATAATTTAGAATAAAACCATTTATAATTCTTCAGAAGCCTTGGCATTTGCTTTGTCACGTTCCTCAATAATCTTGTCAGAAATCTTATCCACTATTTGGGCTAATTCACCTGGATCCACCTCATCTCGTTCTTGAGGGGGGTAGGTTGTTGCTGTTTGAAAATCTTTAATCAGTTCATTTGCCACTGTACCGGCATATTTATCTTTTGCCCCACTGAAACGCTCGATGGTGGACAGGTAATCTCTTGTATTGCTAATTGCCAGTAGCGGTTCTGAGAATTGCTCGATATCTTTAGCCAGGACAGGCAATCCATCTGCGGAAACTTTCAGTTTATTAAAGATGGTGAGTACACCTTCTTCTTCTTCCTCTACTATCTCTTCTACAGGAGCAGGTTCGTTATGACTGTGGTATGCCAGCAAAGCAGCTACACCACGTTCAATAGGCTCAGCAATGTTGGATTCATGCAATACTTTGGTTATTAAACTGATTTCTTCTGTTTCAACCGCTTTATTAATACTGAGATCGCCGCTTTCAAGCACCCGTTGAAACCCTGATAACTGCTTTTGCAGTTTAATCAGATAATCATCAGGAGGCGGCTCTACCTTTAAGAATTGATTGAGTTTTAATTGCTTAACCGGTTTGGGATTAGCGTAAAACATACGGGCACGCACAATCTTGGATTTAAAGAAAATATGCGCCTCACCTTCAGTCTGTTCTTTTAGATCAAGTAAATCAATACGGGAGCGTTTTTCAAAAGAAGAGCTCTTTGTATCCAGATAACTGTTTGTCATGCTGGTATCTTTAGTCTGGAAAGAATCTACTTTAGTAACGTAAGCCTCCCCTGCCGTTTTAGTAAAGAAATCCCACGTTTCAGTTGGATCCTCAAGCTTCATACAAATTTTAATATTGGTGTTCGCACCAATTGATGCAGCTTCTTCTTTTGAAGCCTTTTGGAATGCTGGTAAGTCCTGTCCGGCAAAAATAGCCGAAAATCCCAGAGAACGCGCCTGAGCCGGTACAACCGCAAACCCCTGAACAGCATAGTAACCATACTCATCAAGGATACACATGTAGGGAGTTGGCGAATTAGTGGGCTTTCGTTCAATAACATCGCGATAATCCCCCTCAACCTGATCACCTAAACCGGCAGCCATCATCGCTTTCAAGGAAGAAACGATGACCTTACCCAGGTTAGATAATTCATCGGGTGATTTTTCCAGAGCAGGTAATAATACCACCAGTATCCGCCGATTAAGCACTACATCCTTGAAATCCACTTCTGCCAGGTTAGTACGGATAATATGTCCGTAAGTATCTGCCAAAGAGGAGAACACCCGAACCAGCTGCATGGTGATAAACCCATGTTGTTCCAATACCTGGGAAACCTGTTTTCCTTTTTTCTCTTTATTGTAGCCAGGCAAGTTAAATACATAGTTGCGCAGCGGGTCAGTAATTAACTTGGGCACTGATTCAATATTAATACTTTCCTGATCATCACGAGGAAAAACCTTATCGAGAACAATTGATTCAAGACGACTTAAGTCAAAATAATTACGAATAGTATTTGCATCAAGTAAAATAGCCCCCTCATCACGCATATACACCAATAATTTCATTAAAGCTTCAACGAAACTGATGGCACGCCCTTTCCACATATCACCATCTGAAGACTGGCCGGAAGATCCCATAAGGCTGACTACAAGCTGGGTAAGCATACTTGAAGAACCTTGGCAAAAAGGATTAAGGGTATTTGAAAGCCGTCGTTCTTGAGGACCTACAATATCCCTTGCGCCTGTCATAAAATTAATCAGTAATAAGTCATCTTCTCGCCCCATGCTGCGTACCATCGAGAAGACTTTAGCGTACAGTGAGTTATCCCCTTTTCCGTCAACATAAATAAAACCACTGGCCTGCACCAAAGCGTTGTACGCGAGTGAAACCAGGGCTTCTGTTTTACCACTACCGGTAGAGCCAAAAATTAGCGCATGCGTTCTTAAATCATCATTGCAAAACCAAAGTTCTTCCTTTGTTTTACGGTCGTTACCAAAAAAGGCAATCCCTCTGGCAATGTTAGGCGTCCCTATCCCTGGCTTTAAGTCATTGTAATCCTTAACCTTGGCAATCATGGGTAACCTGAACGGCAATTTTTGCTTCTTGGAATAACAATAGAGGAAGGCTATCCCCCCCACGATCAGCATCAGGCTCGATATCTCAGATAGATAATAGGTGAATGCTGCCAACGAAACCAAAACAATAGAAACATTAGTAGGGTCTGCAAAAAAATCAGCAAAACGCTGGCCAAGCGTTCGGGTATCACGCAAAAGCTGTGTTGGATCTATTTCATGACGTGAATCAATACCACGCATCATGGCTCTAACTCCTGCAATTCTCTGGGGGTTAATTTAACCTCTTTTATTGCGATTTCGAGTGCCTTAATTGCCTCATCTATCATAGGTACTAAAGAACGCCTGCCCATCACCTTTTCAGCGCGCCAATGAGCAAAGGGGCCTGCAACTTCAGCAAATGGGGTTTGACGCCCTACACAATTAAGCATATACCATAATCGTCGATCTATAGGCTTAAGCCATAAAAATTCTGCGCTTGGAACAACACCATCCTCGCGGGCAGCCTCCAATAAAGAAGCCATGACAGTAAGAAGATAAGCATGTTTAGCCAGAATTTCCTGCACGCTTTCTGAATTCTGATATTTTTTTAATATTGGTACTGCCACTGAAAAATCAAATTTACCTGTAACAGAACCCTTATCCAATGTATTTAAAATCATGGCGGCTGAACTTCTGTCTCTGTTCATACGAGCCAGAAAAACAGCAGCCAATGCGATTACTTGAGGGGGACAACGATCAAATCCATCCCAATATGGCCCTAGTTGCAAGGTAAAAACTCGTTTTGCATCTCCTTTTCTGACCCCTGCGGTCATCTCCTGTCCCGGTACAGGATTGTCCAGAAGCGCATCGTCCTTTTTTAATAGTTTATACTTCCGGGCGAATTCCATTGGCGTAAGCGCCATCGCCCAAGCCCCTTTATTAATATCCATACTGACCAAGTCTTCTTTTACTATTGGCATAATCGCCCGCCAGTTATGCTGCTCCTGTGCACGCAACGTTTTCATATTATGCGCTCGACGAAATTTAAGCGTAATATTTGATTTATAAAGAAGTATGGAACAAAAAATAAGGATAATCGCCACCGGATAACGAATGTAATCCCCCACACCACGAGCCAAATCCAAAAATTGATTCCAACCTACCGTGGCCGGATCGATTGTCTGCATAATGTAAACATCATTATCAAGTTTGGCATCATGAATAAAAAAAGTAATTAGTTTTGCCTGGGCAATGTTAAGATAAAAAACAAAGGAAACAATATACTGATGCCCTAGTTTCCAAATAAAAAAAGCCGCAAAAAACACTAGCACCATAATCCAGACTGGTGCCATTGAGTTATCGCCGCCTTGTTGTTGTGGTTGTTGAGCCATCCGCTTAATCTAGAAATTAAAAATTTAGTATTAAGTGAAGTATATACCCACTTTAGGCATGGTGCGACTATTCACTTGATTCAGTTTGAGAATTTTTTATTAGACGTCCCTTTCTATATTGGTAAACTCCGGTTAAATGGACAAACCGGCTGATATTTTCAATATTTAACGCACGATCTTTAAGCGAAAGTAACGGTCTTCCGAATCGGTCACTCGGCATTTTCTCCGGAGTCATCGGTAAAATATCACTCTGGTTAATGTATGCCGCAACATAAGCTTCATTAAGTTTATTTTCTTTTGATTTAATTAAATTTTTAACATCTTCTTCAGAAGAATAGATCGGTCTTGAAATAATTTGACGAGGTAAGTTGGCAAGGATACGTTCCCAGGCTTGCAGGCTATTACCTTCCGTAGAATAAAGTCCAATAAAGACTTCTTGTTGCCCGGTACGCAAAGCAACACGGTTTGCCAGGTTAGATTCCGTCTGTATTTTTTCCCGGCCTTGCGAACCTGACTGACTGACAAAGTTATCTCTGATTTCACGTAAATTTTTACCAATCACGCGCAGAAAATTAGACTCATCCCATGGACCAGTTTCAATAGCCTCATCCAAAGCCTTTAAAATGGCTTCTACTTGTTGTGATGTTAACTCATCTTTCATGAAAAGAAATCTTAGACGTCCAACACGTCAACTAAAACGAAGAGTGTAGAAAGATTATAACAGTATTCAGCAAGGAACGCCGAATACAGTTATCTAATTTACAGAGCAACCGCATACTTTGAAAATATCTCTGTTTTTCGTCTTTGCGAACCAAGTGAAGCAATCCAGTACAGAGCCTTAACGAAGGCTTCGCTTACGCTAGCAAAGACGTAATGTGTTGTTAATTGAATCCAAGTATGCGGTTGCCCTCATCTAATTTATGATTATTTAAATGAAGGTCCTGAAGCATGAGAATCTTGTTGGGGTCCTTCCGTAGCATTCTCTGAGCTTAATGCTGCCTCTGCTCCTGCCAACTGTGCTTTCACTTCATTCTGGCAAGTAGTTAAAACCTTATAACCAATTTTATTAGTATCATTAAATTGGGCTGCTATTTCTGTTTTTCTTCTTAATTTATCTAATTCCCCAACTACAGCCTGCGCATCTGCAGCAGTAATAGCCGCAATCTTCCCCTCATTTCGGCCAGCAGCTTTCGGGGAGGAAAACAACCCTTGCTCCGATACCCTTACATTCATTCCACTGCTCCCATTTATAAAATTAATAAGCTTAGATTAACAGATCCTTGCTTAAGACAAACTTAAGAAATGCTGAAATTTACTTTTTTTATTATTCGCCTAAATTCATTAGCCACGGTCAAGCCTAATGATAAATTATTCAAAAAATACAAAAACATTATTTCTTAACACTGAGGATAGTATAAGTCTGGAGCTAAATCTAGTCATACATCAGTTCATCCAGTGGCGTATAATCTTTGCTCGGCCCTCCCTGAATTAACTCATTTAAGACATCAGTCATACAGAGCAGCCTCAGGGAATTGGGGGTTACTTCATCAAAGACAACCCGTATTCCTAATAAGGCGCTTTCTGCTTCATCAAACGTCGCCCCTAATCCATAGCCCAGACAAAGGGAGCATAATTGATCTGCCCGACGGGCAATGGCAGGAAGTAATCCTGTATCAGAAAATACCTCATCATAACTCACAAAACGATCATTTAAATAAAATTTGGCATTCATGTTTGCAGCAATCAACGCCATACTTTTACGAATATCTATTTCCATTTACCGCCACCATGGTCGAGAAGATTTGATCGGGCCCGCAAGGAGGCTTCTCAGCCACCTTAAAAAAACAGGGACAGTAAAGCCATAATGCTCAATAATACCAAAAAGTACTGCTGAAACCAGAACCAGCACACCGGTCCAAACCCTGATATGCATTAAAAAGAGAAAAATAGGAAAGGCGGCTCTTGCATCAACCATAAAAAAACGTGCGCTTCTCGCCGAATCCCGCCAATGGGTGGTTTCAGAAAAACCTCCTGCTGCCATACAAGCCTCGTGCCAATTTGCTATCTACATTAAAGTATATCCTTCAGCATCGAGAATTCAAGCAATAGATAACAGGAGCAGCGTTAGAAAAAAGTAGAGTTCCTAATTCACTTTCATAAAGACAAGGTAAAAACGATCTTTGAACATCAGGGCAACAAAATCAAGACATGGGAGTTTTATCAAGTTTATTCTTGTTAGTCAGGCATTGATTTAATATTTCCGCTATAGATAATTCTTTTTTATCAGAATCATGAAGAGGGTTGGAGGGAGCCAGTCCAGACGCACAAACTGCCGCTTCAGTTACAGTTTCTGACAACTGCTCTTCATGCGCTTTAGAAGATGAATTCATCTTGGCTAACATCAGGTTTGTACTACTTGCCATTGGACCTCCTGGCATTCGTTTATGATTTCATCATAGCAAACAAAAATTAAGACTTTATTAAGTAATATTATTATTTTTGCTTCATTTCAACACCCTAATGCAAAAAATTTAGCAACTCTCTATTTGCAGTCTGATTTTAAGTTAATTATTGATGCAAAAACTTACAATAACTTAACAATCAACCTAAACGTTTTAAGCTATCATATTTGAATAAAATTTAAACTTTTTAAGAATCTTCGAGAGGAAAAATGTTTGAATATAATTCAGATGAAGCCCAATTAATGGCATGGAAAGAAGCAATTAAAACAACTCAAACTTATCGCCTCAAATTAAAATACGAACTGCTGGAAGAACTCGAAACAGAGTCAAAACGCCGAAAAAAACAGCAAGAACTCGAAGCCAAGCTTGAAAAAGCATTAGAGGAATTAAATCTCCCACTTGCATGGCAATTTAAAGTTGCTAATGGCAAAGAAAAAATAGATTACTTGAACAAGTTAGAATTGCCTGAGGAAACCAATGGTAAAATTCAGGGAATTAAACAATTAATCAACACGTTAATTCAAGAAATCAATACCAGCAAAAGCGCATCCTCCCGCTTAGACAAATTTGAGGAAAGAAGAAAAACCTTATTGTCTGATGAACATAATCAAGGATGGAGCTGGATACCAAACCTGAATTGGTTATGGAGCATCATCTCCTTTTTCTTACCAATCAGAATAAATTTCCAGCCAGGTTCAGCATTAAGGCAGACGCTGGAAAAAGATATCACGCCACCCAAAGTAGAACTATTGTCCTTACCTGACAACTCAGAAACCAGCGAAATAAAGTTTCTCAATGAGGAAAATTTCCAGGAAGCTGTTTTTTTTAATCCTCACAAAGCACTTGTAGACATTCAGGCGCGCATGCAAAAAACATCTGATGATCAACCGGAGACAATACTTAAACGGCTGGGAGCAATTAAACCAAGGCTGGGATTTGAAGCTTACAACGCCTTGCTAACCCAATTTTTAAAAAAATTTCCCCAGGTTGAAATTAATGCTGTCCAACTTAAAGTAGAACAACTTAATGCAATAAAATTCTTATTATCCCCGGAAACGTACCGCAAGCATTTGGATGCGCTTTTCCAAGAAGACTCCAAGACCTGTCTTCGTTACCACCTTACGCTTTATCTCGAGGATCAACATGAAATCCCTAAACCCCAGGAATACATAGAACATCATCTGATGGCTCGTACATTAATAAAGAGTGTTGTTCCTCCCACAAGCAATGAAGGTGAATTAGATACCCTCTATGCGATTCATAAGTTAATAGCCATATTAGGTTCAACCGCAGAGATTTCAGAAAATAGCCATTTATTGAGGCTAATTTTCACTATGAAACTCGATGATGCTTACAAGCCTGTCTATGAGAAGCTCGAAGGCAAACCTCCTGAGGGTATCCCCTTGGACTTTGCAAAAAAGAATTTCAGCCTGAGCCACCCCCTTCTTATTCAGGTAACACGACTGGCTTGTGAGGAAATTTTATACAATTACCCAATTAATCGACAACCCAACGAAATGGAACACCTCACATTGAACTTCCTGGTAGAAACTGCCCTTCATAAGCTAAGGTTTGGAGCGAGCGCTAAACTTGAACATCCTGATAATCGAGTAGAGTTGATTAACCCTCATGCTCATGGCATGCTGGTGCCAACTGAATATCAACGAGCAGAACATAGTGCATTGATGATTCTGATGCATGCCGCAAATTCAGAAAATGATGGTTTGGCAGCAGCACGCGCTATTCGCAGCAAATATAATCATAGTCCTATGGAGCGGGATTGGATCTTTGCCCGGGTTAATGACAGGCAACCTCAATTACTGTCTAAATTAGACTATATTTTTAATAAGGTTACTTTTTACGACACAAAAGACTTATCATCTTTACCGAAGCTATCAGATGACAACCCGGAAACAACCTCATTAATCTCAGTGATTCAAGACTGTCTTACTACGGCGAATAAAGCTGCTGCTAATTACGATGCCGCAACTGAAAATCAGGCAAATCAGCTGGCATTTCGTTCCCTTTATCAGCTGATTAACCACCCCCAATTAAACTCTGAACAATTGGATATAATTTTCTATAATCTAATCCCCAGATTACAACATAGCTGTATCACCACTAATCTTGCTGATGACTGGTTTGAACAAGTTAAAACCAATCAACAAAAAATACTGCGTTGGTCAGCAAGCAATGCAAACATTGACTCTGCTGAATTACAATCGTTAAACACTAATCCTGATCTGAGAATCAATTCGATATTTGCTACAAGCAAAGGAGATATTGAAAAAGCCGATCGTCTATACGATGCTGCAATTTCGACCTCCCATCAAAAACCGATGATGCTTTTAAATCGTTCTACTTTCATAGCTCAAAAGACTTATTCCCAATTAGCCGTCCACTATTTTTCTCAATTCATGCAAGACCCCAAAAATACTACAAAAGGACGTCAGTTGCTTGAAAAGCTGAAGGTCTATTTGACCGAGGATCAGTATAGGTTATGGGCAACTCAGCTTAACAAGATGACCTCACCCGTTTCCCCTTCTTCAGCAAATGAGGCCTTCTTTTCTCCTAAATCTGAAATAGGAAAAGAAGTAACTGGAAATAATATCCCTCTTGCTATTCTCAGTGGAAGGTCGGAAATTTATTAAGCGTAAACTTGCTCAAATAGGTTCTCTGTAATAAAGTGAGAATATGCTGTATGGAAATTTTTGCTAATGAAAGTATTCTGCGTCCTATTGGCGGTCATGGCATTTATTGCCAGTGCCTATGCTTTTCAGCAGAATGCGCCAATCATACTGGATAGCATCAAGAACTTGGGCTGGCTTGCGCCGCTTTTGTTTTTTTTGTTCTATTGTATTGCTACCATCTCACTGCTGCCAACGATGGTTCTTACCCTTGCCGGGGGCGCATTGTTCGGCCCTTTGTTTGGAACCCTTCTCAATCTGCTTGGCGCAACCATAGGGGCTGCTTGTGCATTTTTAATCAGCAGACATTGGGCTACTGACTGGCTTGCCTCGAAAAGAGGCTCGCGAATGGATAAGCTTATCACCGGGGTAGAGCAAAATGGCTGGCAATTTGTCGCCTTGCTGCGCTTAGTCCCCATCATACCTTTCGGGCTGGTGAATTATGGTCTTGGGCTTACGCAAATTAAGTTCAGTCATTACGTCATTACCACTTTTATTTTCTTAACCCCCGCTGAAATTGTTTATACTTATTGCGGATATGCGGGCATGGATGTTTTAATTCATCAAACACCCCTGTATAAAGGCTCAGGCATTATTGCATTGCTGGCATTAGGCCTGTTGTTTCTCAGCATTAAACTCTTCAGGCGTTATCAACGCCGCCGCTTATGATAGTCAATTAATCGCTTTGTCCCTGGCTAACAATTCTTGCAGCAAAATAATTAGCGGATGGCTCGTCGCAAATAGCGTATTTTCAAACGAATATACCTTGCGAATGCCTTGCAGGGCGTTACATAGAAACATAGCATCAGCCTGAAGCAGCTCATTTCTGTCTAATTCAGATTCCTTACAAACAATACCACTCTCCTGACAAAGAGCTAATATCCGATGTCTTATGATGCCGGCTAATAAGCCACTATTTAACGGGGGAGTATGAAGCTGGTCATCTTTAATGACAAAAAGATTAGCCACTGACGTTTCAGTTGCATGGCGAGCAAAATTAAAAAATAAAACATCATCTGCTCCCATCCCCTCAGCATAACGACGAGCAATAATTGCTTCCAGGTAGTTAATTGACTTAATTTGGTAAACCGGGTTTTGCGAATCTCGAAGCCAGGGTGCACCTAGAAGCTTAAGCGCCCGAGAATCATTGTCATAATGAAATGCATTAAAAATTAAACAGGATTCCTGACTGCGCTCAGTTAATCCCCTTGGCGCATCTCCTCCGCCCAAAATCACTTTAATACCCCCGTCTTGCAGGGCAGCCAACTTAATACAGTGCAAAAGGTTATTAAGCCAGGATTCAAAGGAAAGGGTAAAAGGGATGCCTAGAGAAAATGCAGCCTGTTGAAGACGCTGCCAGTGAAGTTGGGGGTAGCAAGGCTTTCCATGAATAACACGCAGCGTTTCAAAAAGCCCCTCCCCCAGGAAAATTCTGTCATCAGCAAAAAAAGGAGCACGCCCATTTTCATTGGCAAAAATGAGCTCAGTCATCAGAATCAATAATCCACAAAATCATCAAGCTCATCACGCAAGCGCTTTTCTTCCAGCATATTTTCAAGACGTCTGCGGGCATCCAGAATTGAGCTTTCCGGCATTTCAACATCAACTTCCTCTTCGGGACTCAGGAAAGGATCCACTTCATCTAAATCGTCATCATCAAACACGTCGCTCATCTCATTCTCTCAAATATTACTCGTTATATGGTTCACTAAACTAAAATAAACCCAGGTTCTGTGCACTTATCGCTATCTTGCGTCAAAAAGCCTTGATTGGCGAGCACCGAAGCGGAACATACATAGAAGTATGTGAGCATCGGAGCGCTGAAAATCAAGGCTTTTTGGCCAAGACAGTAGACAAGTGCACAGAACCTTACTGCGGAGGGGGTTAAATCTCCTTAAATTGGTGAAGAGCTATATACCTCATTTTTATGATTATGCCTAGATTCTGTGAACAAATTTTTTTGCAGAACGAAAATGTCATTCACCCTCTGCAAACCGAAGCACATCTAGACTAAGGAGAAAAGCGTCAGGCGTATTTAACTTTCAAGAGAGAACAGGCATCTAAAAAGTACTGGATTAGTAATATTCCTTGGCGTATCTTTTCGGCTCCGATGATTACCATACCCATATGACATGCCTTCTTGTGAGTTGAGAAAAAAATACATTGATGTGATTAGAAATCAATTAATTAAAAATGTCGCGCCCGCTGAGATCCTGCGTTGTTTATTAGACGATTACATTAAACATATTTCTTATTTTACAGAAAGCATCTTGCCTTTTTTTGTTTCAAAAAACACAACCAATATCAAATTTGCAAGAAAATTTACCAAACTCTTAAGTTGTCCTGGAGATTTCGATCATGTCTTTAGCATCATTGGCTGCTTAAATACTCATCATATTTTTATAGATGATGAATTCATTACTATTTTAGGCGCTTTTTTTTCGTTATTTGAAAAATATTCATTCCATTTATCGGCGGAGTTAAGAGCAATACTTGGTGTGGAAGATATTTTTTTGTCGTTTGTTAATCAATATATTGACTACTTTGCAAAACAGGAGCAATGGGCAAGTTTGGCGGAGTTGGATTTTATCCCGGAAAAAAGATTCATTGGAGCTGAAAAACTATTATCACAAAACAATGAACAGACTGTGAAAATAATGAATAAATTAGATCATCATTCCACTGATCCTGATTTTTCCCATTTACGAGAACGCTTATCCAGGATACATCAATCTGATATAAAACTGGTGCAAAAAATTAAACAACTTTCAAATCAATTAAAAATACCATTAGAGCAAAACTATTCTGATGAATCCATGACTCAAGGAAATATTTTTTGGCGCATTAAATTATTTCTAGATGGCCATAGAGCCTCAGATCGTCGTGAAGAAAATCAGCAATTCTTATGCCAGTTGAAACCATTTATTGGCAATGAAATTAAACCGCAAATCATTGATGAACTCATTCAAATTTTACAAAAAAATAAAGACTGTTTTTTATCTACAAGCAGTCAAATTCAATGTTTTTCTGGTTTTGATATGTTAATTATACTGGGTGATATCTTTACAAAAGATAATTTGCCAGAAGCGCGTTGTGAAGAGCTTATTGCAACATTGATTTTATTTCTTCGCAACAATGAACGCGCCTATTATCTCGAAGAGACTGTTATAAAAGCCTTGAGAGCTTTGGCCGCTATTATTCCTGCAACACAACATGATTTGGTGGTAAAAAAACTAGCAACTCATTTGTCTCGATTTAATGATTTGGTTTTTTCTACTTGCATTAGTTTTAAAAACGTCCTTAGCGATCAGGAAATAATCATGCTCGCCAGTCAATGGTCTTCTTCTTCACACTTTGAAGTGATTAAAACAGCTCAAAATGCACTAGCCTTCATTTCCATATTACCTCCAAAGATGCTGCAGCCGATAGTTAATGAATTAGTAATAAAGCTATGTCAACCTTCCGGTTGGGAATATCAAAAGCAGGTTTATCAATTACTTTACCAGTATAGGTCGATCATTTCTCCTGACCAATGGTCATACATTTTGAACGTGTTTAAAAAGAATGCATTAGACGTGGCCCCTTGGGACTATCCTGGACTTCTACAGCGAATCTATGAAGTTAAAGAATATCTTCCTTCAGCAGAAATTGGGGGTAAATTACTTGCAGATTTGCAATGGCAAATTAACACCACCCCAACAAGCCTTGATCAAGTCAAGATGCTGATTAAAATAGGTCGTCCTGAGGCAATTGCTATGCTTTTAGAAGTGCTTTTTGCTAAGAAAAAGCATGATTCTGGCGGTTTAAATGCACTTTGGCTTCTAAAAGAGCACGTTCCAGTGAAAAAAAGGGAACTGTTTTGGGGTTTATTATTGCCGATTCAGCATGAAAAAATTGATTATTCCATGTCACTTTTACTTAATATCATTGATGGCTTAGATGAGGAAGAAAATATCTTATGGCGAGAAAGAGCTCTGGAAAGGCTAAATTGGCTTGTAGTACAAAGCAATTCTCAAGAAGTAATTTGGAGTAAAGAAAACATTTTAAAGTTTGATATTTATATTAATGAAGAAAATAAAAAATTAATTGCGCAAAATATCCTAAAAAAACTATGGCAAGTTGATAAGATGGACTTGGAATGGGAACATCATTTACCAATTATCAAAAGTATGGAGCATTACTTTAATTATTTACCTGTTGAACAATATGATGCTCTATTTCAATTTTTATTTTCCTTCCTCTCTGCATTCAGTAAAAAATTTAAGGTGGAGCCCGTGGTTTCTTTTATCCTTAAGTTTCACAAGGCTCTTGAGAAAGAACAATTGCGGGAGATGGGGGAGAAATGGCTGACGATGTTGGACGATTCCTCACGAGGAGAGGCCTTATTTTTTTTAGGTCATTTCCAACCGCTTATTCCGCAAGAATTGTACAAAGACATTATCAAAAAACTGTTGTTACCCATCATAAACGATGCAGATTGTATTGACGAAGAATATTATGCATTAAGGCCGTATATCAGATATATTAGTTTTGAACAGAAAATCGCTTTATTAAGTAAGTTCTCCTTCGTAGAGACGAGTTGTTCTGCTAGAGACATAAAGATGAAATTATTTTTAGATATCTACGCTGGTTATAGAAATGATATGCTCCACCATTATCTACAACGGTTTTTTACAGAAGATAAGCACATCTTGTCTAAAGCGATTATTACAGAGATTGTCTACGGACCAAATTGAACGTTGTAGCCTGGATGGAGCGGCAGCGAAATCCGCGAATGTGTTTATTATCAAGCTCCGATCCCGGATTTCGCTGCCGCTCCATCCAGGCTACAATTACTGCCAATTACCACCAACCGCCGCTTTAATCGCACCCCGTCCTGATGAAACAGTTGAATTATTATCTCTATTAATCAATAATTCCAGCTAAAAAGAGAACCTTCTAATGGCTGATCGTTTTAAACTTGCATTAAGGCAAAGCTACCAACAGCTGCGTAGCAAATTGTCCCCCATCTATCAACAAGCAGTATCCAGACAAGTTTGTGCTCATATTCGCGGTCTGGAACAATATCGCTATGCCAAACGGATTGCACTCTACCAGGCTGCACGAGGGGAAATAAATTTAGGCGAATTGTGGAATTCCGCTCCCTTGCAAGGAAAATATTGCTATTTCCCCAAGTTGAATGAAGATAAAACATTATCTTTTCTACCAGCCACACCTGCAACGCCCTTCATTGAAAATCAATACGGCATTGCAGAACCTGACATAGATAAGCATGATGCCATGCCCCCCGAAGAACTGGACATTATTTTCATGCCTCTTGTTTCTTTTGATGAAAAATGTACCCGCCTTGGCATGGGAGCTGGTTACTATGATCGCACCCTGGCAGAAGTCAATCACCCTCTACTCATTGGCGTAGCCTATGAATTCCAACGCCAGCATTTTATTGAAGCACAACCCTGGGACATTCCTCTTACTGCGGTGGTTACCCAACGTACCATTTACTGGAGTAAATCATGACACGCTATTGGCTAATGAAATCAGAGCCTGACTGCTTTAGCATTGATGATCTGCGCGCTGCCCCCCATCAAACGACTCATTGGGATGGCGTCCGTAATTATCAGGCACGTAACCTGATGCGCGATGAAATGTCAATTGGAGACCAGGTCTTCTTTTACCACTCCAATTGTAGTCCTCCGGGTATTGTTGGCATTGCTGAGGTTAGCAGTAAAGCTTATCCGGATCATACTGCCTTTGATCCGGAAAGCGAGCATCCTGATCCCAAAAGCACCCCCGATAATCCACGCTGGTTTATGGTTGATGTACGTTTTAAGGAAAAATTTAAGCAACTGATCCCGCTTGATACCCTAAAACAGTATCCCGAGCTTGGACAAATGGTTTTATTACGCAAAGGAAACCGCCTGTCCGTATTGCCAGTGAAAAAAGAGGAGTGGGATTTTATTATCACCGAATTATGCCCTTAGGTTCTGTGCACTTATCGCTAGGTTGAGCCAAGATAGTAGATAAGTGCACAGAACCTAAAGAGCATCATTACCTACCTCGCCCGTCCTGATTCGTACAACCTGCTGCAATTCTGAAACAAAAATTTTGCCATCTCCAATTTTGCCGGTATAAGCCGCCTTGCAAATGGCATCAATTGCAGCTTCCACCATCGTATCAGGCAACGCCAGTTCAATTTTAATCTTTGGAAGAAAATCAACGACATATTCCGCCCCTCGATACATTTCAGTATGGCCTTTCTGGCGGCCAAATCCCCGGGTTTCAGAGATAGTAATTCCAGGTACACCTATTTCCATCAGTGCTTCGTGGACATCATCAAGTTTAAATGGCTTGATAATTGCGGTCAGCATTTTCATCATGATTCCTTTTAGATATTACATGACTAAAAGCCTTAAATTTTGCTAGACTGTCAGCCATTAGAAAACACGCAGGAGATTTGCATGTTTAACACCAGACAACTTGACGAGTTAGCAAAGAAACTGCTCGCCACCTTGCCCTTAAGTGTACAAAATTTTGAAAAAGAGATTCAACAAAAATTCAAAGAAGTTTTACAAGCCAGCTTTGCACGACTGGATCTGGTGACCCGCGAAGAGTTTGATATACAAACTAAAGTTTTGGCAAGAACGCGGGAGAAACTGGACGAATTGCAGATAGAAATTGAAAATTTGATAGCAAAGAATAAAACAACCAAGTAAACTCCCTGGTGCAATAAAAATAACATAACAAGTAGTCAAGATGCGCTTGTTAGTCCAACTATCAGGAAGAATAATGAATCTCGCTTTTAGCAAAACGCGCAGTGCCGTAGGCATCTATGCGCAACCTGTTTCAGTGGAAGTCCATTTATCTAATGGGCTGCCGGGCTTTACTATTGTTGGCCTTGCGGAAACCGCCGTCAAGGAAAGTAAAGACCGTGTCCGTAGTGCCATTATCAATAGTCAATTTGAGTTCCCCTGCCGTAAAATTACTGTCAATCTGGCACCTGCTGATTTACCCAAATCAGGCAGCGGCTTTGATCTACCCATTGCAATTGGCATTCTTGCTGCCTCAGGGCAAATTCCCATGCAGAAATTAGCCTCACATGAATTTATTGCCGAGTTGGCTTTAAGTGGAAATTTGCGCGGCGTTTCAGCCATTATCCCCATAGTACTCGCTGCTCATCGTGACAAGCAGCAACTCATTATTTCTGAAGTTAATGCCGAGGAAGCATCACTTGCCGGATATAAAGGCGTCTACGCTGCCAGTAGCCTGCGTGAAGTTTGCAGTTATCTATGCCAGGATACAGCCCTGCAGGAATTACCTGCACCACCTGAAACAGAGCAGCTGTCAGCAAAACTTGATTGGTCGGACATTAAGGGACAATATCACGCAAAACAGGCTATGGAAATTGCGGCCTGCGGCGGGCACAGTATTTTATTATGCGGCCCTCCTGGCAGCGGCAAGACGATGCTGGCTAAACGTTTTAGCACCTTGCTTCCGGAACTCTCTGAAACTCAAGCCCTGGAATGCGCTGCAATTAACTCGATTCGCGGACATCTTCCTGACTTCAATAAGTGGCGCCATCCTCCTTTTCGCTCACCCCATCACACCGCATCACCTGTGGCATTGGTCGGCGGAGGGAATCCGCCCAAACCGGGTGAAATTTCGCTGGCCCATCATGGTGTCTTATTCCTTGATGAACTGCCTGAGTTTCACAAGCACGTCCTGGAAACCTTACGTGAACCGCTGGAATCAGGCAACATTTGCATTTCTCGAGCAGCCATCCAAAGCGAATTTCCAGCTCAGTTTCAGCTTATTGCCGCAATGAATCCCTGTCCTTGTGGCCAATGGGGCAACCCTCAGGCCAATTGCTTATGCACCCCCGAACGCATCAGCCGTTATCTGGCGAAATTATCAGCGCCCTTGCTGGACAGAATTGATATGCAGGTCACAGTACAAGCCCTCTCACAGGAAGAACTAATCAAACCTAATCAGGCAGAAGCAGGACAAAGCATGACGATAAGAGAACGCGTAACTAATATTCGCGCGTTACAATCAGAGCGTCAGGGCTGTACTAACGCTCAGCTCAGCGCCAAAGATTGCGAAACCCTATGTGCCTTGGGAGAAGAAGAACAAGGCTTCTTAAATCAGGCAATGCAGCGGCTGAAATTATCCGCCCGCGCTTATCACCGTTTATTAAAAGTGGCGAGAACCATTGCGGATATCAATCAATCAGAGAGAGTGACGCTTGGTGCGCTACAACAGGCACTATCCTTTAAGCAGACACTCCAGGCTCCCAGATAACGGCGAAACTATCAGTATCGCCAGCCGCTACTCTCGTTTAATGAGCGATTCCAGAATGGCCATACGCATAAAAACCCCGTTACTGACCTGGTGCAATATAAAGGATTGCGCTCCATCTGCTACCTGGCTATCGATTTCAACGCCCCTATTTATAGGGCCGGGATGCATGACCATTGCATCCGTTTTGGCATACTTGAGCATGTCTTCGGTGATGGCGAATTCGCGCCGATACGTTTCTAAATCAAGCTGCTCATTTTCCTGCAAACGTTCACGCTGCACCCTTAGGCAAATGATTACATCCGCATCCTTCAAGCCTTCTGATAAAGAATCAGTGACATAACCGAAATGTACAACGCTTGGTTGCCATATCCTGGGGGCAATCAGAGCAAGCGCTTTAACACCTAAAGAAGAACAGAGACATTGCAGCGAATTCGCCACCCGCGAATGGCGAATATCACCCACTATAGCCAGTTTAAGTTGCTTTAAATCCGGTTTTTGTTCGTAAATAGTCATCAAATCCAACATTGCCTGACTGGGGTGTGCATGGCGGCCATCACCCGCGTTAACAATGTGGAGCTCGTTTTTCAACTCAGCCGCTAATCGTGACTGTAATCCATCCTGATTATGTCGGATTACAAACAGGTTAATTCCCATAGCAGCCAGGGTTCTTAAGGTATCCTCAATGGTCTCGCCCTTTGCTTCAGAAGAATGCTGTAAATCTACATTGATTACCGGCATGGATAGCTTTTTTGCTGCCAACTCAAAACTGATGCGTGTTCGGGTGCTATTTTCATAGAAAAGATTGGCAACGGTATGTTGAGCGTAATCAGGGTAAACTTTGCTATTTTTAAAATAAATTGCTCTTTGCAATAAAGAGTCTATCTGCTGTCGGGAAAGCTGGCTAATATCTAAAAAATGCTTCATATCTTTAATTTAATTATATTGCAGCCACTGCTCCAATATAATACAAGCAGCGATGCTATCAACCTGAGATTGCCTGATTTTACGGTATCCGCCCTCAGCAAACAACTGGGCCCGCGCCTCTACAGTCGATAAACGTTCATCGACCAAATGAACAGGCAAGGCAAACCGTTTCCTTAACTGGCGGGCAAAACCTCGTGCAGCGGCTGTCGTATATTGTTCACGATCATCAATACAGGTAGGTAATCCAACAATCAGTGCCTGAGGTTGCCATTGAATTAACAGCTCCTGGATCTTCCCCCAATCCGGTACTCCTGTCTTTGCATCCAAAGTAGTCAATGGCCGGGCGCTGCAAGTGATTTTCTGACCAACAGCCACCCCTATTCGTTTGTAACCAAAATCAAATCCCAAATAAACACCCTCAGGCATATAAGAAACCCCAATCGTATTGGATATAAGCACTCTGCATCGTTATGTAGTTATGGAGCCGTTGGCTGCACTTTGTTTAACCCAATATGCCTGGATTATACCCAAGATACTTCAAAGCTAAGCATGTCCTACGACAGAAGTTAATTGGTTCATTTTAACACCAATTATTGAACCAGCGTACTCCCAGCGTTCAGCAAAAGGTACTTCATAAAGTATTTCGGCATTAAAAGGACAAACCAACCAGGAATTATCCAAAACCTCCTGTTCCAACTGGTGTTCCCCCCATCCAGAATAGCCTAATGTTATTAATACATCCTTTGGACCCTTATCTGCAGCGATAGCATGAATAATATCACTGGAAGTAGTTACTGCTACCTCTTCCCGTAATGCCAGACTGGATCGCCAACCACTCTCTACAGGTCGATGGATGACAAAACCTCGTTCCGGCTGTATCGGCCCCCCGAAAAGCAGTGGTTTTTGATTTTGTTCATGCCGTGCTGGTTCAATTTGCATTTGCTCAAAAATCATGCTTAGAGGGTATTGCATTGGTCTGTTAATAATTAATCCTACCGTCCCCTGAACATGATGTTCGCAAATATAGATCACTGATCGTTCAAAATTGGGATCAACCAGTGAAGGCATGGCGATCAACAGGTGATTGGCCAAAGAGGAATTGATAGCCATGACACTCCCCCAAATCCCGTAAAGTTAATATAAGTATATACTAAATAATGATTTTAAACTGGTTGCTATTCTCTATATTATGTTTATCTTATTAATTTTAAATCGATTAATCTGCTAAAATAAAAAGGATACAAATCCTGTTTCTGTTAATCTCGGATTAACAGATTTTCCCAATTAAAGTTCAAAGGATTTATGGTGGAAACAATTGAGCTTACAAAAAGAGATGTGTTTTTTTTACGCGCCCTGGAAGTCGATGAATTGATCCTGATGATTATTGTTGCAGGCTTAATCCTTTTGCTGACTACGGTTTACTTATGGGATAGGGCTCAGAAACGCCATGCTGTTTTACGCAATTACCCTATTATTGGTCATTTCCGTTATTTTTTTGAGTTTCTTGGCGAGTTTTTCCGTCAGTATTTTTTTGCAAACGACCGGGAGGAAATGCCTTTCAACAGGGCAGAGCGCTCCTGGGTATATCGAGCAGCCAAAAACGTTGATACAACTATCGGCTTTGGTTCAACGCGCCCTCTTCATGATACCGGGACGGTTTATTTCGTAAGCGCCCCCTTTCCGCCACTTACCCGGGATGAGGCAACTATTCACCCTGTCACAATAGGCCCTTATTGTAAACAGCCATATACTTCAAACCACATTTTCAATATTTCCGCCATGAGTTATGGTTCAATTTCCAAACCAGCAATTCTGGCGCTGGGAAGGGGCGCAAAAAAAGCAGGCTGTTGGCTTAATACAGGGGAAGGAGGCATTTCTCCCTACCATTTAGAATCTGGCTGTGACATTGTTGCACAAATAGGCACAGCAAAATATGGATTCCGAGATGCGGAGGGGCATCTGTCGGATTCCAGACTGCGCGAACTGGCTGCACATGACAATATCAAGATGTTTGAAATTAAACTCAGTCAAGGTGCTAAACCCGGTAAGGGGGGCATTTTACCAGCAGTGAAAGTATCCGAAGAGGTCGCACAAATCAGAGGGATCCCTGCCCATATGGATTCCATTAGTCCCAATCGGCACACTGACATTGGCAATGTAGAAGAACTCTTGAATAGCATTGAACATATTCGTCAAGTTACAGGCAAGCCTGTAGGCTGTAAATTCGTATTAGGCAGTTACGAATGGGTTTATGATTTATGCAAAGCTATTCATAAACGGGGGGTTAAATTTGCCCCCGACTTTATTACCCTTGACAGCGCTGATGGCGGTACTGGCGCATCACCTCAGGGGCTGATGGATTATATGGGCATCCCCATTCAAGAGTCCCTTCCTGTCCTGGTGGATATTCTGGTTATGTATAATTTACGTGAACGAATCAAAGTTATCGCCAGTGGGAAACTGATTAGCCCTTCGGGTGTTGCCTGGGCTCTTTGCGCCGGCGCTGACTTCGTTAACTCAGCCCGCGGTTTTATGCTGGCTTTAGGCTGCATTCAATCCATGCAATGCCATAAAAATACCTGCCCGACAGGCATTGCCACACATAATCCTCGTTTACAAAGAGGACTGGTCGTTACAGACAAAGCTGAGCGCGTTTACCATTATGCCAATAATATGGCTCATGAAGTAGCCATCATCAGTCATTCTTGCGGCGTCGAGGAGCCCAGACTATTACGGCGAAAACATGCCCGCATAGTAAGGGAAGATGGTTTCTCAGTCTCTCTGGAAGAAATTTTCCCCTATAAAAAACCCTTGCCGGATTATGAATAAACGACTGCATTGATTGTTAAACTTTCCCAATTCTGACCCAATCAGGATTTTTTTTGTAAAAACTATTGAGAATTATACCCGTTTTACGCTATGTTGGAAAAACCACGTATAGAAGTGGGATTTAATAATTGTCATTTAAGGATGAATGCAATTGCTCAACAGTCAGATGTTGACGATTGATAAGCTTTAGCAAAAGGAGGATTCTATGGCTATAGGCGAAGTCAAATGGTTTAATAATGCCAAGGGATGGGGATTTATTATGCCAGAAGGTGGCGGTGAAGATATTTTTGTTCACTTTTCCGCAATTCATGGTACCGGCTATAAAACACTGGTTCCCGGCCAGCAAGTAAGTTACGATCTTGAAAAAGGGGAGCGCGGTCTGCATGCCTCTAATGTCATTGCATTGGTCGCTGAAGAAGCTGGCGCTTAATAATTTCCACACAGCAGTCTGTACTGCTGTGTAATTGTTCCTAAATTACCTGGCGGCTTATTTGCTGTCCTTTGATAGATTATGAAAAAAGGTTTGCTACTTATTAACCTCGGAACGCCGGACAATTCAGATGTTCGCTCAGTCAGACGATACCTGAAACAATTTCTTAAGGATAAACGGGTTATTGATTTACCATCCCCCATTAGAAACCTTATTCTTTATGGGTTCATATTACCATTCAGGCCGCAACAGTCCGCACATGCCTATCAAGCCATCTGGACAAAAAAAGGCTCTCCTTTGCTTGTCAATAGCCGTAATTTACAGGCCAAATTACAATTGCAACTTGGGGATGAATGGAAAGTATCCCTTGGAATGCGCTATGGCAACCCGTCTGTCAGTAATGCACTGAAGGAGCTTGGAGACTGCGAATCCATTACCGTATTGCCGCTCTACCCACAATATTCATCAGCAGCCACAGGCTCCTCAATAGAAGAGGTATTAAGGCAGCTCGCCCCCAATGCGGTTTTTCCTTCCTTAACCATTATCCGGGATTTTTTTCAGCATCCGGCTTTTATCGATGCTCAGGCTGCACTTATAAAACCCCATATTGCGACACATGACTACCTACTTTTCAGTTACCATGGCATACCGGAACGTCATTTGATTTATAATGGCTGTAAATCGGTATGTAACGGGCCGTGTCCTGCGGATAAAAGCAGCAAAGGCTGCTATAAAGCCCAATGCTACGCTACCAGCCGGGAACTGGCAAAACTGCTTAATTTAACCGAAAAAGACTATGGTACCGCCTTTCAATCCCGGTTAGGGAAAACACCATGGATTAAACCTTATACGGATGTTTTGTTGACTGAATTGGCAAGGAAGGGAATAAAGCGCCTTGCCATTTCCTGTCCTTCTTTCGTTGCCGACTGTCTTGAAACCCTTGAAGAGATAGGGATTCGCGCCAAAGCACAATGGGAGCAGCTTGGAGGCAGTCAATTAACTTTAATCCCTTGTGTTAATGACTCTGACCTGTGGGTTGAAGGCCTGTTTAATCTTGTGCAACAGGGTGCGCTTCCAAGTGTCAGGCCCACCGACAACAATTTATAAAATTTAAGGTCATAGAAATGGAATATCTTACCGAATTCACCCCCTATCGTGGATTAGCAGGCGGGGTTCTTATTGGTCTCAGTGCGGTTCTGTTTTTAGCGGTGAATGGACGAATTGCTGGCATGAGCGGATTAATCCATGGATTATGCCCGCCAGAAAAAGGGCAATCTTTTTGGCGCCTGGCTTTCCTGCTTGGTTTAATCGTTGGTGGTATCGCGTTTTATTTATTTCCGGCAATTCAGTTTTCATTGCGTCATGACTTTCCAATTCTACTATTGTTAATCGGCGGTTTCTGTGTCGGTTTTGGTACACGCATGGGACAAGGGTGCACTTCAGGTCACGGTGTTTGTGGAATTGCGCGTCTATCAATGCGCTCCATCCTGGCCACGTTGGTTTTTATGGCTTCGGCCTTTATTACCGTGTATATCGTACGACATCTGGGAGGGATCTATTGATGTATCATCTGATGGCTTTTATTAACGGAATAATCTTTGGAGCAGGATTGACCATTTCAAATATGATGAATCCTTATAAAGTACTTAACTTTCTGGATGTTACCGGCAATTGGGATCCTACTTTGCTTGTGGTCATGGTTGCTGCGTTATTGACGACTTTTATTGGATATCGGATTGTTCGCTTGTTCAGAAAACCGGTTCTTGGAGAACGTTTTCATATTCCTGAAAAAACAAAGATTACGAAACGATTCATCCTCGGCAGTGTTATTTTCGGCATTGGCTGGGGAATAGCCGGTTATTGTCCTGGTCCCTCCATAACTGCTTTAGCGACCTGGAATATGGATCCCTTATATTTTGTTATCAGTATGGTTATGGGTTCATATGCCTATTATTGGTTTTATATCCGCAATAAAAGGGAGTGAATTATATTTTCAAAGTATGCGGTTCCCTGAATTGATTTTCAAAAAATTGCAAAATTTATTTTTTATGCTATAGAAATTACATATTAAAATTTTCTAATGAGGTAAGTATGCCTTACAGACAATTTGCTGAGCGACTCAATAAGGAACTTGATAGTATTGACGTTCCGTCTCGCAGTGAAGAGCGTATTGAAGCTTTTGCCAAACTTGTTAGGATACCCAAGTTTAAAGCGGAGGCTTTTTTAAACGGCATTACTTTACCTGATGATAAACTATTAACCTCGATTGCCGAAGAACTGGAGGTTAATACTTCCTGGTTAATCGGTAAAAGTGAGCAGAAAAAAATAGCTACGAAATAGGGAAAATCAGAATTGTAGATGGTTTCTAATCCCAATCTTGCGGGCTATCTGCAGGCAGTTGTAAATTGCCCAGGTCATCAAAAACCCCAAGATGAAAAATAGCATCCCCTTCATTGACCAAAGGAATATTAGTCTTTCCTATAATCACTCCATCACAAGGGCATTTGATCTTAATTTCATTATCCCCAAGAGGATCGACAATATGGCAGAGGATTTCTCCTTTATTTACCTTTTCCCCAAGGGCTTTACTTTTAGTGAGCATTCCGCTCTCCACCGCGCGTATCCAGAATGTGGATTCAGCAATCGCCGAAATAAAGCCTGTTCTTCTGGGTAATTTTCTTTGCGAAGGGGAAAACATATTAAGATAAGTCATTACATTTAATATTCCACGCACCCCAATTTTTATCGCCATTTCATCAAAACGTAACGCCTCCCCCCCTTCATAGACCATCATTGGGATATTTAAATTATCAGTCGCCTCCCGCAATGAACCATCCCGCATGTTTGAAGCCACCATAATAGGGGCAGCAAAGGCTTCCGCCAGTTTTGCCGATTGAGCACATTGATGGCTGAAGCGGGTTTGCGGATAATTGGAGCGGTGGATAGCACCGGTATGTAAATCAATCCCATGGGTGGAGTGGCTGACAATTTCCTTCATAATCAAATTAGCCAGTTTGGAAGCCATCGACCCCTGCTCTCGCCCAGGAAACTGGCGATTTAAGTCTCGCCTATCCGGTAAGTAGCGTGAATGAAGAAAAAAACCGTATACATTAACAATGGGGATAGTAATCAATGTTCCGCGCAACCGCTTAATTTGCGGTGTATGATGCAATCGCCTTATAATTTCGACCCCATTGATTTCGTCGCCATGGATAGCCGCTGTCACAAAAAGCACCGGCCCGTCTTTCTTACCATGAAAAACATAAACGGGGATTTCAATAGGCGTTGAGGTGTATAACATTGCAAGTGATAACTTAATGCAACGTGATTCTCCTGCCTTGATACTTTCTCCTGCAATAACTATAGGTTGTCTTGTATTCATCCCTGAAACCGTTGATTCATACCTTTAGGTTTTGCATGCTTTTCAATATATTGAATAATCTTACCAGCAATATTAACATGCGTTGCCTTTTCAATCCCTTCAAGTCCAGGAGAAGAGTTTATTTCCAGTACCAAGGGGCCGTGATTGGAACGTAGCAAATCAACACCTGCGACCTTTAAACCCATTGCCTTTGCAGCAGCGATCGCTATTGCCCGCTCCTGGGGCGATAATTTCACCTTGATTGCCGTACCTCCCTGATGAACATTAGCACGAAACTCACCTTCCTTAGCCTGTCGCTTTACCGCAGCAACTACTTTATCACCAATTACGAAACAACGAATATCGGTTCCATGAGACTCTTCAATAAATTCCTGAACCAAAATGTTGGTAGACATTTCCTTAAAGGCATTAATTATACTTACAGCCGATTGATGGCTATCCGCTAAAATCACCCCTTTTCCCTGGGTTCCTTCCAAAAGTTTAATCACTAACGGTGCCCCTCCTACCATACGGATCAGATCCTCTGTATCGTCAGGTGATAAGGCAAAACTGGTTCTTGGCATCGGAATTCCTTTACGAGCCAAAAGCTGTAGGGCACGAAATTTATCTCTCGAGCGGGATATCGCTATTGATTCATTAAGGGTATACATTCCCATTGTTTCCATATGCCTTAAAAGAGCAGTACCATAAAAAGTAATTGAGGCGCCAATCCGCGGGATAACGGCATCGTATTGGGGTAAAGCTTCTCCTCCCCGATAATGCACCTTAGGATTAGAAGTAGCTACATTCATATAACAATAGAGTGGATTAATAACGCTGATCTCATGGCCTGCTTCCTCGCCAGCGGCTTTCAGGCGCTGGTGTGAATAAAGTCGAGGATTGGTAGATAAAATCGCAATTTTCATGGATCAATGGTTCCTTTAATTATTATTTTCATTCGTTATAAGAAAAGCCTAGCCTAAATTTAAGACACCGTAATACTAAACTTATTTCACATTCTGGAGGCAGCTATACCCTGCCACAGTAATGGCAAGGACGCACTAAGGCATTATCTGTAAAAATATCCGGATAATGCCTTTAAATCAGAAATTGGAATTAATCTTGAGAAAGCAACATCTGATAGTCTCTTGCCAGAAGAGTTGCCTGGTGTGGTGTAGTAAAGAAGGCATTTAATTCCCCCCGGGGATTAAAGAGCATGACAGCCCCGCTATGCTGCATATCATATTTCTGCGGATCATTGGTATCAGGAAGCGCTATTTTCGCATAGGCAATCCCCATCTCGCGGGTCATCTTTTTTATTGCGTCTTCAGCGCCGGTAGCCCCATCAAACTGCGGGTTAAAGGCTTTAACATAATGCTGCAGTTTTTCCAGGCTATCTCTGTCAGGATCGATAGAAATCATAACGATATGCGGCAATGGTTTAACGCCTTCCTGCTGAAGAAGCCGATACATTTTACCTAACTCGGCCATTGTGGTTGGGCATAAGTAGCCACAATTGGTAAAACCAAAAAAAAGCATTGTCCACTGGCCATGCAGGTTGTCATTAGTAAATGGCTTATTATCAACGTCAGTCAAAGCAAATTGCTCAACCTCCCGGGGTGTTTCAAGATAGGTACCGTGAAACTGATTAGGATCAATTCTTTTTTTGGAATAAAGGTAGTGTGAGACAAATATCCCGCTGGCTATAGCAATAAAAGCAAGTAGAACGGCCACTACCAAGGTTACAGAATTCTTTTTGGCAGACATTTTATCCCCTTAATATACCCTGTGAAACATCAACTGTGTCTAAAACAGATTGTTTAATTCCAGAAGGTATAATGATCAATTAATAAGAAAACAAATAACATCATTAAATAAACGATGGAAAAGCGAAAAGTATGCATGGCAATAGCTGGCTTGTCCTGGCGAAAAAGCATAATTCCCCAGTATAAAAAACGACCGCCGAGTAAACCGGCTCCAATCAAGTATAACCAGCCACTCATCCCAACCAGGAAAGGCAACATACTGACCACTAACAGCAGAATAGTATACAAAAGAATATTTAACTTAGTAAATGTAATTCCATGAGTTACTGGCAACATTGGTATTTCCGCATGCCTGTATTCTTCCAAACGATAAATAGCCAAAGCCCAAAAATGTGGAGGAGTCCAGGTAAAAATGATTAGAACCAGTAAGAGCGCCTGAGGATCCAACTGATTGGTAACCGCAGTCCAGCCAAGCAAAGGAGGCGCTGCACCGGCTAATCCGCCTATCACTATGTTCTGGGGCGTCGCTCGTTTCAAATACCCTGTATATATGCCGGCATAACCTATTAAGGTCACAAAAGTAAGAACCGCCGTTAAGCTATTAACAAAGACCACTAAAATAATAAGGCCGGAGATTCCCAGCAAACCGGCAAAAGACAAAGCCTGTCTGGCCGATATGCGCCCTTGCGCCACAGGCCGTTTACTGGTACGAGCCATGACTGCATCAATCCGCTTGTCTACCAGGTGGTTAATTGCAGCCGCACTCCCTGCACAAAAACCAATACCTGCCAATGAAGCCAGCAAGGTTGGTAAGGGCACCCAGCCAGGGGACGCTAAATACATGCCGACAATGACTGTGAGTAACATCAGAGCTACCACACGTGGTTTACAAAGCTCAACATAATCACGCCATTGTGGATTTAGATCAAACTCAGTCTTAGCGCGCATTAAAGACCCTCCCCTGGGTGAGATAAACGATCATTAACATCGTAGCAAACAATAAAGCGGCGATCCCATTGTGTGCTACAGCCACCCATAAAGGCAACAAATAAACTACATTAGCTATTCCAAGGACAAATTGAATCATCACCAGCATAATCGCCAAAGAAGCAAAAACCCGAAGGCGTTTATCCTGGACTTTGATTGCCAGTAAGGTAGATAAAGAGAAAATATAGATTGCGGTAAGGACAGCTCCTAAGCGATGGATGTATTGGATAGTCACCCTGACTTCATTATCCAGTACCCCGCCCTGGTAATTCTCCCCCACTGGAGAGAATAAATTGAATCCCTGGGAAAAATGCAAGGCAGGCCACCATTGCCCATTGCATTGTGGGAAACCAATGCAGGCAATTCCTGCATAGTTTGAACTAACCCAGCCGCCCAAAGCAATTTGACAAAAAACAATCGCCAATCCCAATCCTGCCCAAAAACGCCAGGATGGTAAGTTAACAGGAGCTATGCTGCTTAGCTGCAGGCGAAACTGACTTAGGCAGGAGAAAATGAGTATTCCACCCAGCAAATGCCCCATCACCACCACAGGCAATAACTTTAAAGTCACGGTCCACATACCCAAGGCCGCCTGAAATAATACCAAGGCAATGAGCAGACAGGGTAACCGCCAAGGTACCCTTACCCCCTGTGTCCGTTGCCAAAATACACTGCCTGCCATCAATAGAATCAGCAGGCCAAGGGAACCTGCCGCATAGCGATGAGCCATTTCTGTCCAGGCTTTCCGAGACTCTATCGGCTGATGTGGGTACCTGCTTTGTGCCGATTGTAATTGTTTATTTGCACTGGGCAAAACCATATGCCCATAACAACCAGGCCAATCCGGACAGCCTAAACCTGCATCGGTTAACCGCGTATAAGCACCAAGCATAACCACAAACAATGCCAGGATAAGCGCTATACTTGCCGTATAGCGAAGAAATTTAAATTGGGTTTCTCTATCCACGCTTTCTTTCCACACTCAATAGTTGCTTAATATCATGAAATATATCGTCAGGTTTTGCATTTAAGCCGTAAGCCAGGATTAGGTAGCCTTCAGGATTGGCAATAAACACCCGAAAATCCGAACTTAGCAGCCTTAATTGATTCCCATCAGTCTCTGAGGCATACTGCACCTGAATATCCTGCTCCTTGAAAGAAGCCGTTAAACCTTCGGACAGTTGCTGTTGCTCGCGCCCTAACATCAGCCATTGTTCAATTTCATACAAATGCCGACCCAGGGCAAGGCGAATCCGCGCCAATTTATCCAACTGCTTAAGACAATCACCAGCACAACCCTCTGGCTGCCAGAGAACAAGACGCCACTTGGTATCAGTCTGCCTTTGGCTAAGCTGCACGGGCGGAGTCAGTAACATCCCTTTGTTTGTCCTGGCAGCTCCCAGCCAGTGAGGGTGGGTATAAAACAAATAGGCTGTTATGCCCGGCGCAATAAAAAGCAAGGCCAGTAATAACAAAATCATCGAGTTACGCTGCGTCATGTTCATCGAGTTTCTTAATATTTAAAATAATAAAGAGAAGAAATACCACAAAGGCAATAGCGAACCATTGCAAGGCATAAGCATAATGGCGTTCAGGAGACATTGCTACCACAGGCCATTCGCGGATGTAACCATGCGCTTCTTCTTTGTCGAGGCGAATAATAAACGGATATACTTTTTTATGCAAAAAATGACCGATTAATGGAGTGTTAATCCGCTCAATGATGGTTAAATTCGGTCGTTTCCTTTCAATTTCCTCGCCCAATACCCAATGTTTTGCTGAAGGATAATAAGCCGTACCTCTTACCTGGATTTCAGCAGCAGGAACAGAAGGATCAGGAAATCGTTGTCGGGTAATATCACCAGCAATCCAGCCGCGATCCACCAACAGAATATTACCGGAAGCCAACAACAGGGGAGTAAGCACATTATAGCCGAACTGATGCTGATAATGCTGATTGTCTAACAGCATAATTTCAGGCATAAAAGTACCGACAACGGTAATCCGCTGGTATTGGCCGGGCATAGCCATGCCCGCCTTCCATTTCATTGGTTTTCCTTTTGCCAATCTCGCTTGAGCCGTCAGCATTTGTGTTTTTTCTTCAGCCCGATGCAATTGCCAAAAGCCCAAACGGGTAAAAAAAAGTATTGCGGCCGCTGCTAAAGCCGCCATTCGCCAACAAAGCGTGAAACGATAATTAAAACAGGTTAAACTCCACATCTTGATTCTACTGATTGAAAAGCACTGAAGTCAGACCGGGGAGTATAACAAATGTTCACTAAAGCTATCATCCTTATTATCATGTTAATTATTTTAATTGCTTTAGGCAGCGGCCTGTTCTATCTGGTTCGTGATGAAGGAAAAACCAAACGTGCCGTAAAAGCATTAACCTGGCGTATTAGTCTGTCATTACTATTATTTTTATTTCTATTTTTGGCTTTTAGCATGGGATGGATTCAGCCACATGCTTTATAGGCATCGAGAATGTGTCATCAACCAGCTCCAGGGGTGTGATTTTAAGTGCGGCAGGGCTGGTGGTAATTAATGGTATGTGTTTGATAATAAACATATTTTCTCGCATTTTGCTAGCGACCCATCCGGGCTAATACAACTTTCGAGGAAAAACCGCAGTTTTAATCGCACCTGATACGTACACAGACCCTGGAAAAAAAAATAAAACCAAGTCATAATCAATTGCTCTTAACCCAAGCGAATTGATTATGTTTGTGTCCAAGTTAATAATTCTTCATCTATATGACTATCAAAAACCCGAAGGAAGCTCTTGCCCTGTTACTCAATTCAAAAAAACAGTGAATCCCCTGGCGTTATCAACCTGTATGCGCCATATTTATGTATTCAGTACAAAACAACTTCCGAACGAAGCGCTGATACCCTCATTAATGGCTCAATTAAAGACCTCCCACCCTCATCAAAAACTCCCCCAGGTTGACGTGTGCTACGGAAAGGAAGCTTACGCTAAACTTTTACTATGGAGTATCGGCGGGTTAAATAATAAGAAACCCTTTAATGACCCACGCATCCTGGGCGATTTACGTCAATTTTGTTTTTCCTATAGTAAAGCTCCTGCTAACTCCCAAAAAAACCAGGCCTGGAATTTTAACAAAAAAATCATGGACGCCTTACTGACAGATAGCAAGCGTTTACTTGAACTGGCCAATAGCCTGCAAGAGCCATTGGAGATTAAGCGCCGCTTACTGCAAACTGCCTGTGAGCGTTGTGCCTGGGCGCGAGATGAGAATTACTTGGCAATTATCAACAGCTTTGAGTATGGGAACTTCCTTACTCAGGAAAAGATGTTAGTTCATCTGAAAGTAAAATTAGATTATTTGCAGTCGACCACAGAAAGACAACTCAACTCGCTTTCAAAATCCAGGGCAAGCTTTTTTGGTAAAGCTGTTAATATAAATGAAAGATTAACTGTTATCAGGGAATTACAGCAGCGACTGGAACTGCCAGAATATCAGGAAAGCCAGTCAATGACAGCAAATGAAGCTTGCACTGGGTCTGTCAACTTGAATCTTTAAACCCATAGGCCTCCAGAAAAGGAGGCTCGATGGAGGGTTTATTTTTACAAGATGACTGGGCTATTAAACAATTTTTCTTCCTCTTCCAGTTTCTCTAGCACTTTTTCTTTGAGTTTAGAGTCCTTGGAAGAACCAAAAATTGTCGATCTTATCCAATCGAACCGGGGATTGCGCTTATGCTCCAGCACCGGCTGATATTCTTGTAAAAACTTACTTATTGCCTCTTTAGACTGAAGCGATTCAATCTTATCAAAAATATTTTTTTCAATTGCCCGCTTGTCTTTTTTAGATAAGCTGGTCAGATTATTATTTTGAAAATGCTTAGGCAATAACTGATTGATTATCATGGTGCGAGCTTCATTTAACTTTGAGGCGCAATAGTGCTTTCCCAATAGTGGACAAGCTCACCATTATGAAAACCATACTCTTCCTCTTTTCGCGAAGTATATTTTACTGCTTTTGAAATTGCTAATAACAACACTTGCAGCGCTTCATTGACTTGTTTGCCATCAGCCATAACACTCTTTAAAAACAATCGATAAATTCAATTGATTGGGTGCGAAGCAACTTTGGGATAGTTTAGAGAGCTAACTTCAGCTTATATGAGCTGGATACCCTAACACAAACCAATAAAAGCTGAACCTATAAGCCACAGCCTGGGTTTAATCAAATCAAAGATTGTAGCCGATTAATTTCTTTACTTAATTGCCACATGTAACTGCCCGTTTATATCAATCCAGGCTCTTTTCATGACTTCGGTATTAAAAGTCATGCCAATTTCTCCCCTGGGATTCAAGGCAATAACCCCTATCTCGCCTTTGCCTTTGTTGCGCTCATGAATCACCTGCTCGCAGGCTTGTTGAAGAGGCATGTCAAATTCAGTCATCATCGAAATGGTATGGCCAATCACACCGGTTATAAGATACTCTCCTTCGCCAGTTCCTGAAACGGCACAGCCCTTATCGTTGGCGTAACAACCGGCACCAATAATACAACTGTCCCCGACTCGGCCGGGCAAACAATGGCTAGTGCCTCCTGTAGAGGTTGCGGCAGCCAAATGACCTTTCTGATCTAATGCGACAGCACCGACAGTGCCATGCATTTTAGTAATTTGCTGTTGGTTGAGGAGATTTTCATAGTCTTCATATTGATTATTAGTGATAAAATAAGAATCAGGTCTTAAGCAAAGCCCTTCCTGTTGTGCAAAATCAAAAGCACCATAACCTGAAAGCAGGACATGGCTGGTTTCATTCATAATAACCCTTGCCAACGTCACAGGGTTTTTGACATTACGAACCATGGATACTGCGCCCGCTTTTAAACTCCTGCCATCCATGATGGAGGCATCCATTTCCACCTCGCCTTTAGCGTTCAAAGCGGAACCGCGACCTGCGTTAAACAAGGGGTTATCTTCAAGAAACCTCACCGCTTCCTCAACTGCATCCAGGGCAGTGCCTCCTCGCTGTAAAATCCTGTAGCCAGACTGACAGGCCTCTGCCAATCCGTTTTCAGTTTCCTGCCCGTTTTTTTGCAGAAATAATGAATTTTCTCCTGCCCCGCCATGAACTGCGATTGCAATTTTCATCATTGTATCCAGGTTAGTTATTTATTCAGATCCATTTCAAAATTAGGTGACATCGCCGGGTTAGCCAGACTGCGTGTTTCAAGTGAAAAATAACATCCCTTGACAAGCAGGTGCACTTTCAGATTTTCGACAAAAACAGCTTCACCTTCCTTTACATTAGTAATGTTGGTTTGACATATATTCCTGCCGTCAATAATGACCACCATCCCTGACCCCCTGCATTCTGCCTGCCAGCCATTTTTAATAATCAAGGCGGTATCTTCCCCAAGGCCGATGCCAAGCTGCTCGGGGTTCATAATAATGGCATGCGCAAGACGGCCAAATCTCCCGCGTTTAATGAAATGGGTATCGACAATACAGGTAGGCAATAAACCCAGACCCGAAGAAGTCGCTAAATTCCGATATAATAATGCCTCAGTCAATCCGCCGGAGGTAATCATCACCGAAGACATCACCATCGCTCCGGCACTTGTTCCAGCGACGATAAAATTACTATCCTCAAAATATCGGCGTTTTATAATTTCAACAATTGGCGTCCCTCCTAATATGGTTGAAATACGGAACTGGTCACCCCCGGTAAAGAAAATAGCACCCGCTTCCTCCGATCTGGCCAGATAATCTTTTTTCCTTGCCTCAGATCGTGCCTTAATCGGCATAAAGCCTACATTCTTATAACCCATTTCAAGGAAAACTTTCTGGTAGGTTTTTTTTACTTCTTCCTGGACTATTGAACCGGTGGTAATAATTTCTACTCTTTTGTTCCTGCAGTCGGGCAAAAGCTCATTTAAGATCTCATAGCGAGCAACTTCTTTTCGTTGCTCAATAATACTAGGCGGCTGGTCAACCTTATCTTCGGCTCCCCCGATGATAAGTAACTTTCCTTTTGGATTCATAATGAGAATGTCTCATGGTTTGCCATTTTTGCTGCAAACACTTTCTTCTCCTCTACCATAAAGGCAAGCGAATCAAAAACATCGTCGACAGAGCAATAAATCAAGGTATCAGGTGCAGCATCTGCCATAGCGTAGCGAATTGCCGCAAACTCATTAGAAATCACTTTGACAGAAATAGATGGGTTGACGGAACGAATTCCCTGCAGGATTAAATCAGTAATTTGTTGATTAGTCCTTCCCCGGCCATCCTTATTATGCCGTATAATGATCTCATCAAAAATTTGTGCAGCATAATAGCCTAGTTTTTGAATGTCCTCTCCCTTCCTGTCGCCGGAGGCAGCAATAATCCCTGTCTTTCGCTTATAATCCATTGAATCAATAAATTTTTTAAGTTGAATATAAGCATCTTCATTGTGAGCGTAATCGATAATGACTTGAAAATCATTAAAATCGAATACATTCATTCTGCCTGGCGTATACTCCATAGAAGGGCGAAGGCTGCCAAGCGTCTGCTCAAGCCGTTTAATTGGAAATTTAGCAATAAAACCGGCAAGCACCGCAGGTAAAATATTTTTAATCATACACTCTGCAGTACCATTAAATGTAAGCGGTATATCCTTGACCCTTGCCAGGGCATACCGGGTGGGGCCTTGCTGGATAACAATTTGATTGTCTTCTATAAAAGCAGCCAAACCACCATCACTACAGTGTGCTTTAATCCGCTTGCTTTCCTCCAAAGCGAACAAGGCCACATTGCAATGTACTTCTTCTTTAATCATATAAACCAGATCATCATCTGCATTTAATATGGCATGGCCATTTTTCATGGTGCTGTAAGCAACCACTGCCTTAAGCCTTGCAAGATCTTCTATGGAATGAATATCATCAAGCCCGAGATGATCCTCACTGATATTCGTTATAATGCTTATGTCACACTGATCGAATCCAAGTCCTGATCGTAAAATTCCCCCTCGAGCGCACTCTAGAACAGCAAAATTAACTGACGGCTCTTTTAAAACAACTTCCGCACTGCGAGGCCCACTGCAATCGCCGCGAGAGATTAAATGATCATCGATATAAATACCTTCCGTTGTGGTAAAGCCCACATGATAATTGGCTTGTTTGGCAAATTGGGCAACCAGGCGTACTACTGTGGTTTTTCCATTCGTACCGGTTACTGCTACGATTGGAATCCTGCATGGACTTGCAGCAGGGTATAACATATCCAGGAAAGGAGCAGCCACATTTCGCGGCCTACCCTCGCCGGGGGATAGATGCATCCGCAGGCCTGGGCCGGCATTCACTTCAATAACGGCACCCTTTTTTTCATCAATTGGCGATCGTATATCATGGGCAACGATGTCTATACCACAGACATCAAGCTGAACCAGTCTTGAAATTCGTTCTGCAAGGCGAATATTATCAGGGTGAACCTGCTCTGTTACATCAATTGCCGTGCCTCCTGAGCTTAAATTGGCACTATTTTTTAAATATAAAGACTCTCCTTGTCCCAGCACACTCTGTAAGGTCAAATGCTTGTCCTCTAAAATAGATAATGTACTCTCATCGATTTTAATCGAGGTAAGGGGCTTCTCGTGAGACATACCGCGCCTTGGATCCTGATTCGTTTTTTCAATAAGCTGCTGTATGCTATCGATGCCATTACCCAAAATCATTGCCGGTATTCTCTTTGCTACAGCAACAACCCGATGATTAATCACCAAAAAACGGTAATCATTCCCTTCAATAAAGCGTTCTGCAATGACGTTCGCCGAGCTTTTCCGGGCAAGGTTAAAGGCTGATATAGCCCGTTCTTTATTGTGAATGTTGGTAGTCACTCCCCTCCCATGGTTGCCATCCCGGGGCTTGATTACCAAAGGAAAACCTAATTGCTCGATAGCCTTATCCAAATCATCCATAGAAGCAACAGTCAAACCTTCCGGTATTGGAATAAAACTTGAAGCCAGAATTTGTTTTGTCATTTCCTTATCAGCGACGATGTCAACGGCAATAGCGCTGGTTTGCGAAGAGGTCGCTGCCCAGATTTTTTTTTGATAACAACCCTGACCTAAAGTGATTAGCGAAGTCTCCTTAAATCTCGCCACAGGGATATTTCTTCTTCGCGCTTCCTTTACAATCGCATCGGTACTAGGTCCTAACATTCCTTCGGCAAATAATTCCCTCAATTGGGAAAGATCACGTTCCAGGAATAAATAATCTTTGCCTTCAGCCAGAGATTGCACAATCTGAATCGCCCTCTGACCTGCCAATAATCCCGCATTTTCTATCTCATAAGCAAATATAACGTGATAGACTCCTTTTTCATGGGCACTATAGGTTCTGCCGAAACCACAATCCATCCCTGCAAGGGTTTGCAGTTCCAAAGCGACATGTTCAATCACGTGGCCTAACCAGGTACCCTCTTCCAATCGCAGAAAGAATCCCCCTTCAATTCCAGGGGAGCAGCGATGGCTATACAGGGTAGGAATTAAACCTTTAAGTTTACTGGAAAAATCGCCCAGGCAATTGCTGGGCAGTTCTTCATAAGCCCCCAAATCAAGTTTAATCTCGATTAATTTTTGCCTGTTATTTGACCAGTAATTAGGGCCTCTTAATACTCTTACATTTAAAATTTTCATTCACTCATTCCCTTGGTAACGTGAAAATATTTAAATAAAACTTTAGTTGATATACTCCCTGAGATCAAAGTTTACCGAACCGGTTAAAAATATTAAATTTACATATAAATTGATAAATCACAATAGATTATGTTCACAGAAAACGATGAGCATAAGTCAACAGGTCAATTAGCACCTGTTAATAGCGAGTTACCTATGCCCGCATGACCTAATTACATGCCCCAACACCACTTAATTCTTATGATAACGTGCGGAGAATTCACTAATGCCAATAACATGATTTTGCATTGCATTGACAACCTCCTCTTTGGTTGCTTCCATGCCCAAAGGTAACAACGTGTCCAACGCATAAAGCTTAAAAAAATAGCGATGGATATCACTTGGGGGGCAAGGTCCTCTGTATCCTGTAGTACCCCAACTGTTTTTACCACTTATAGCACTTACCGGTATTTCTCCTTCGGTAAGATTTCTAACCTCAGCCGGGATGTTAAATACCAACCAATGAACCCATATACCGTTTTGCGCCTCCGGATCATCGACAATCAGGACGAATGACCGGGTATTTTTTGGCGGATTTTGCCAAAATAAGGCGGGAGAAATATCAGCACCCTCACAGGTATACTTCTTGGGCATATATTCATCCGGTTCAAAAACCGGGCTGCCAACTAAAAATTCTTTGGCGAAACTTGTCCAGCTTAAACAGCTTAAAAGAACTAATAAAAGCAAGCATGATACTCTCTTCATCACTATGCCCCTCCTACAGCATTCCTGAGGCAGATAGTTGATTTTTTCATATAACCCAAGAATACTTCTTCCTTTCTAACTATAGCCTTTCTTCCGTTTTTTAGCCTCAAACCCTGGATTTAACTGCATTTATCCATTGCTAACTCCCGGACAAATGATGAAAATAATCATCAGGATGTTACATCTGGATAAGTATGCCAAGTTATCAGGGAAACAAGTTAACAAAATACAAAGACAAACAGGGCGGCAAAAATAATAACAAGGTTGATGGATTTTATCGCAACCCGAAGGGAAAGGCGTTTTTTATCAAAAAGCCGGCCGACTTCAAAGAACTCTTTACAGAGCTATTTGCCGGGCTGTTGCTGCAGGCTTTCAAACAGTGCGAGTTAATACCCAAACATTACCATAACGCCTTTGTTTGTGCCGATATCATTCAATTTGAAGATGGCTCATATGGCCTTATCCAACCCAACGTTTCATTTACAGAACTCCATAAATTAATCGGCACCAGCTACAGAGACGGTTCTGATCGTGAGCCATTCATAGAGATGATTCTTGGTCCAAGCTATTACCTGTTGCTGACAGAGCGTGAAAACTATTTCGGTCTGTCTATGGTGCTGATGATTTCATTATTGCTAGGTGATTACAGTGTACATAGCGGTAACGTTGTTTGCCTGGAATTATCCAACAAACGGATTACCCAGTTTGCACGTATTGATTTCGGGGCTGCCTTTCGCCATTTTGGTTATGAGGAAAATAACAAGGATATTCTTTATCCGCTTGAATACCAGGGCTGGTTTAACCCTAAAGGCTATACTAAAGGTTACTTTCTCAATTACAAGAAAATAACTGGTCTTTTCCCAGCCATTGCAGAGAAAGCGAGGGGCTTGATAAATGAATTAAATGATGAGCTGCTTTTGAGCATTATGGCCATGGTACTGAATAAAATTCCCGTGAACCTGATTGATGAGGTAACTAAAAATAACCTTGCTGTATATCTTGGCCTTCCCTCATTCTCCCAAGTTCGCTTTGGAACTGAAAATCCTCAGCAATTCTCTGAGGATTTTGCAGAAATAATTAATACAAGACTGAAAAAAATCAGCGAATTAAACGATCTTCTACCCCATAATAGTCGTTCGAGATTATACCGTTCATTAAGCCTGGATAATTTTCAGGATCTGCTCCAGTCTGCTGTGGACTTATCGGTTGACCAAACGCTTTTTTTCCCCGATCAAATCGAGCACTGGCAATACGCCCTGGCCGCCAGTGAAAGTAGCTTCATTGATGTCAACACCCTTACTCTATCGCAACTGGTTGAACAATTTAATTTTTTTGTCAAAACACTTATCAGCCAGATTGAATCCATCAATCAATATCAAGCCCATATCCGCTCAAAAAACTCAGGTAATAATTTCCCTGCCATCCCGTGTCCGGAAGCCGATATTTTACGCCAGTACTATGCGCTGGAAGCGGATGCCACACCACGTCTGTCGCTATCATTAGACCAAAACTGCTTTAATAAAGATAAACATCCTCATTGGGATAAAACGGAAAAAATACTGACTGCTGGTTTTAACATCATTATTATCATCAGAGTATTAAAAGAAACACAAAATTTAATTGAAATTGAACAGGAAAACCACTCTGCCATCGGTTTTTTGTCAACCAACCTTAAACAATATTTAACTTCTTTTTACGGAGACTACCAGCTGTTTCTTAATGATTTATCAAAACCGACACCGACCCAAGACCTGTCTGTGGATAAAATCGCTTCATCAGAACAGAAAACAACAAGCCAACACCGTCAGTTTTCTCTCTTTCCAGGACATGAAACATTAAGTAAAAGAGAGGAATTTGATAAAAAAAAATCTTCTTCGGAAGTACTGCCACCTGATATTATGCTTTGACATTCATTCAATGCTTTCCTGAAATCATTATTCGCAAAATAATTCAGCAGGAGTATAATTAATTTCTTTTTCATCCAAGGCAAGTTACTTATGGCTGGTCAGGAAAACCGAACTCAATCGTATTCAGCAGAAACTGCACAACAAGATGGCCGATTAAGGCAAGCACAACTAAAGATGTTAAGCATGCTTGAAGTCATTGATAGCATTTGCGTGAAACACAAATTAGACTATTGGCTTGAAGGAGGCACCCTTTTAGGTGCTGTTCGCCATCAGGGATTTATTCCCTGGGATGACGATTTGGACATTTCTATGCCCCGCGAAAGTTATGACGCTTTTCTTCGTCTTGCCCCGTCTGAAATACCAAAAACTACATGGCTACAAACAGCCCATACTGATCCTGGTTATTTTAATTTATCAGTCCCGCTAAAAATCAGAGACTGTGGCAGCCGTTTTGTTGAACTGCATGAGAACGGCAACGAGCCTTACAATCAGGGGATATTTATTGATGTTTTTGTCTACGATAAGCTGCCTGCCAACCCTAAAAAACGCAAGCGCTACAAATTTATAGCCAAGAAGCTCTTGCGCCTGTTACGCCATAAGTACAGTACGCTGGCCATGGGGCATCATGCAGGATTATATCGAGTGATTGGCAGCCTGTTACCAAAAGCATTTCTTGAAAGTAACCTGCAGGCAATTATTGATAAAGCAAACAATGAACCAGACAATTATTTGGGTTATGGTTATGATTGCGTCAATACCAACCTCGTCACCTATGATGACATCTATCCCTTAAAGCGGGTCCCTTTTGAAACAGGCGAATTTTATATTGCCAACAAAGCCGAAGTGATCCTGACCCAGCTTTATGGGGATTATATGTCCTTACCCCCTGAGCATACACGAACAATGAAGCATTGCCGTGAATTAAGGCCTTATATAGATGGAGTATCGTCATGAGAACCAAACTGGTTATTTTTGATTTGGATGGAGTACTGGTCGATTCACGGGAACATCATTTTATAGCATTAAACAGAGCATTGGCTGAAATTGATGATCGCTACGTCATATCAAAAAAAGATCACCTGCAACTATTCGATGGCCTCAGTACCCAGCATAAATTAAACTTACTCACCAGGGAACGTGGATTAGATAGCAACCTGCACCAGCAAATCTGGCAAAGAAAGCAGGAATTAACCTTTAAGGTTATTGAGGAGTGCCTTAAACCCGACCCGCAGATTATCCAGGTATTTCAGCAGCTTAAGGCTGACGGATTAAAAATTTATGTTTGCTCTAATTCCATTCGTGAAACAGTTAAACTTATCTTGCTAAAGATGGGATTGATGGAATATGTGGATTATTTTATTTCAAATCAGGATGTTCTCTCAGCGAAACCCCACCCGGAAATGTACTGGCTGGCAATGATAAAAGAAAAAGTCTTGCCGAAGGAAACCCTGATCGTTGAAGACTCCTACGTAGGACGAACTGCCGCTCTCTCCTCTGGAGCCAATCTGTGCGCTGTAAAAAGCCCGGCGGAAGTGACCCTCTCTAAAATTTACCATGACCTGCAACGCCAGATAAAATCAGCCAAATGGCACGATAATACACTCAATGTCTTAATCCCTATGTCCGGGGCAGGCAGCCGCTTTGTCTCTGCAGGGTTCACCTTTCCCAAGCCACTGATTAGTATTGGTGAAAAGCCAATGATCCAACTGGCAGTTGAAAATCTAAACGTCGAAGCCAATTTTATTTTTATTGTCCGTCGCGATCATTATGAAACTTACCACCTGGAATCAATGCTGAAAATTATAGCACCAGGCTGCAAGATAGTGATTACCGATGGCATCACAGAAGGTGCCTGCTGCAGTACCCTGCTGGCTGCGGAGTATATTGATAATAATGCCCCTTTACTGATCGCAAACTCTGATCAATACGTCGAATGGGAAAGCGGTGCTTTCTTCCACGCGATGAATGCACCTAACATTGATGGCGGTATTCTCACGTTTGAAAGCACTCACCCCAAATGGAGCTATATTCGTCTCGATGAACATGCTAATGTAGCGTTATTGCGTGAAAAGGAAGTCATTTCCAATCAGGCAACCGTTGGCATTTATTACTGGACTCATGGCAGCGACTATGTCCGGTATGCCCGACAGATGATAGCTAAGAATATACGTGTTAATAACGAATTTTATGTAGCACCAGTGTATAACGAAGCTATAGCCGATGGAATGAAGTTTAAGGCCTATGCTGTCGATAGAATGTGGGGACTGGGTACGCCTGAAGATTTGCAGCACTTTCTCAATAACCATCCTGAGACAGGTAAAGAACCATTCCCCAATATGTGCCTGAAAAATTCCCTCAAAGGCAGGGCAGAAGCATAGTCAGGAAGCAGTTGAGGGGGCAATAAGAAATTAACTCATTATGGAGGAGAAATTACATGCAACTGTTTGATCCTGATAAATTGCTGCATCTTATCTATGCTGTCAGTTTATTTTCCCTTGGCTACCTTGTCTCCAGGCGAATCGCTTCTTTTGCTGAAAATACCCTTGGCAAACACTTTTCCAGACACCAGAGCCAGTTACTTAAGCGTTTTCTTTTTTATGGGCTTTATACTGTCTTCTTTATTGCCAGCCTGCAGCAGCTGGGATTCAAACTAGGAGTATTATTGGGCGCCGCAGGCATATTTACCATAGCCATTAGTTTTGCCTCGCAAACGGCTGCTTCTAATTTAATCAGTGGCATTTTTTTACTTTTTGAACAACCGTTTAAGATTGGCGATGCCCTGGAGGTAAAAGGAATCAACGGTGTTGTCGATTCAATTGATTTACTGTCAACCAAGTTAAAGACGCCTGATAATAAACTGGTGCGCATACCGAATGAAACCTTGATTAAATCGGAAATAACCAACTTAAGTTACTTTGCTACCCGCAGAATTGACCTGATTATCGGCGTTGCTTATGAATGTGATATTGCCCATGTGAAATCAATGTTGATGGCAATTGCCGAAAGTTGCGATAAGGTGTTGCAAGAGCCGGCTCCTTACGTCACCATTGACAATTTCGCTAATTCCACTGTAGAACTTAAATTCATGATTTGGGTCAATACGGCTGATGTTTCCACAATTCGCAACATTTTACAGGAAAAAATCAAACAGCAGTTTGATGATGAGGGAATAGAAATTCCTCTGCCACAGGCTACAATCCACCGGGCATAATATGGATCCCATTACGCAAGGTGCCCTGGGTGCAGCTTGTGCCCAGGCAGTTTTGCATAACCAGGACAGGCGTAATGCCTGGATCGCAGGTGGCCTGGCAGGGATGGCGGCTGACCTGGATATCCTGATTAACTCCCCCCATGATCCGTTATTATTTTTACTTTACCATCGCCATTTTAGTCATTCGCTTTTTTTTATTCCTGTTGGCGGCACTCTGGTTGCTCTGGCTTTAATGATTTTTAAGCGTTTTCGTCCTCATTGGCAATTTACTTTCCTGGCCTCTCTTATTGGTTATGCAACCCATGGTTTGCTTGATGCCTTTACCCATTACGGCACTGTACTATATTGGCCCTTTACAGATAAAAGAGTCAGCTGGGATATTATTTCCATAATAGATCCTTTTTTTACCATCCCTTTGCTATTAGGGATAACCTGGACAATTATAAACAAAAAGCGGCTGGGAGTGCTCATTGGTCTTGCCATAGCGGGTTTGTTCTTATTGTTTAATACTGTACAGCATCATCGTGCGATACTTGCCGCCCAAACCTTTTTTGAGAAAAAACATTGGCAAACCAACAGGCTGCGTGTATTCCCCAAGTTAGCCAGTTCAACTAGTTGGCGGGGAATTGCAACAAGAAACCAGCGATTCCTTGCCCTTAACGTTTCTGTTCCCCTCACAGAACCGGCTCACGCTTCATTAGTTGCAGATTATCCTCTTTTAAAAGGAACGGAAATACCGGATTATGTTAGAAATTCGCCTACCCTTTTACGTGATCTGGCAGTTTTTAACTGGTTTTGCGATGGTTATCTTATTTTAGTTAACAAGCTGCCGTTAACCCTTGCAGACGGCCGTTTCCTGCTGGGTGAAAACCCAGCGATTGCTCTATGGGGAATTCAATTTTTACCTGATGCCCAACATGTTCGCAAGCTTAATTTGATTAATATTGGATAATAAAATGACAATAGCTTTTCTAGCTACAGGCGATGAAATTGTTCATGGCGATACGCTCAACACCAACAGCCACCATTTGGCCCATGCATTAAGCAGCGAAGGCATTCCTCTTGGTTTACAGATGGCTTGCAGTGATAAAGAAAGCGAAATCCATGAATGTATTCAATTACTTGCATCAAAACATGACACCATCATTATTATCGGTGGACTGGGACCTACCTCAGACGATAGAACCCGTTTTGCCTTGCAACGTTTTCTTAACACCAAACTAACGGTATTTCCTCAGGCAATTGAACATATCCAAACTCGTCTACACCTGTCTGCCAAAAGTTTAAATCCCGGAAACAGGCAACAGGCCTTGTTCCCACCCGGCGCAACCCTTTTACCTAACCCTAACGGCACAGCAATGGGATGTTATTATAGCTGGCAGGGCAAAGCTTTTATTCTGCTGCCAGGCCCGCCTCATGAGTGCCTGCCGATGTTTAACCATCATGTCCTGCCTTTACTCCAGCAAAAGCAACACAGCGACAAATTAATATGTAAGTGGCGCTTATTTGGCGTTGCTGAAAGTCAGATCGCCCAAGAGCTTGATGAAGCGTTAGCTACCTTGGATTGTCAAACTGGCTATCGTCTGGAAACACCGTATGTGGAATTTAAAGTGCGCTGCAAACATCATTTGATAGAGCAAGTTAAACAGGTTATCGAACCTATTGTGGCTCCGCTTATCATCGCTCCACCGGAAAAAAAAGCCTCCGAACAATTGCGTGAACGAATTCTGCAATTGCAGATTCCCGTTTCTATTGTTGATGAAGCAACTGGCGGTCTCCTGCAAACACTTATTCAACAGCCTGGCAATTACCACCTACTGAAATTTAACCTCTGTAACGAGCATAACGACAGCTTACACTTCCATCTGCGAGGGCTTAAAGAGTACTGGAATCAACAACAGGGAAAAGACAGGACAGATTTATCAATTGAGTACAGCAAAGGCCATGAGCAAGGCACTGAAAGACATGAAATCCCATACCGCAGTGCCCTGGTCACGCATATTGCCGCAGAATGGCTAAGCTTCCGTCTCCTTCATCTCATCAATCAACTGCATCAATGAATAGCAAAGTTGTTGCGTGCCTTCACCACTGATAGCAGAAATAGAAAAAACCTGACCCTGCCACTGTAGCCCATCAACAATCGCCTGGACAGCTTCCTTCCTTGCCTTATCGTCAGGCAATAAATCCAGTTTATTTAAAACCAGCCATCGTGGTTTTTGTAATAAAGCGGGATCATACTCCTCCAGTTCTTTGATAATCGCCTGGGCAGAATCAACGGGATTACTCCCATCTACAGGAGCAACATCAACCACATGCAGTAAAACACAGGTACGGGCCAAATGCTTAAGAAAACGATGCCCAAGACCAGCACCCTCAGCCGCTCCTTCAATTAAACCAGGGATATCAGCCATAACAAAACTCTTATGGGCAGCAACACTAACAACCCCCAGTGCAGGATGCAAGGTAGTGAAAGGATAGTCCGCCACCTTTGGCTTTGCACTGGAAACTGCGCGAATAAGCGTTGATTTTCCCGCATTAGGTAAACCAAGCAGTCCCACATCAGCCAATACCCTTAACTCCAGCCGTAAATGGCGCGCCTCCCCGGGTGTTCCGGGCGTTGTTTGTCGCGGCGCTCTGTTTATACTGCTTTTAAATCGAGTATTTCCAAGGCCATGAAAACCACCCTGGGCAACCAGCAAGCGTCCTCCAGCCTCATTGATGTCTCCAAGAAGCTCACCAGTATCCATGTCAAAAACCATCGTTCCCACCGGTACAGGAATAACCCGGTCCTCACCTTTTTTTCCGGTACAATTTCCGCCCATACCAGGCTGACCATTTTCAGCTTTAAAATGGCGCTGATAGCGAAAATCCACCAGGGTATTTAAATTAGAACACCCTTCAAGGAACACACTGCCGCCGTCTCCGCCATCTCCACCATCCGGACCACCACGGGGAACATATTTTTCCCGCCTGAAACTTAGGCAACCGTGGCCGCCGTTTCCGGCATCTACCTTAATGATTGCTTCATCGACGAATTTCATGATAATTACCAAAAAAAAGGCCCGTCTACGGGCCTGTTCTGTGCATTTCAAAATTAAGATACTGATTAACGGGAAGTGCGGAATTCAAAATAAACCCTCAAAAACGCCCCCCTGAACAGCACCTTTGTTCTGTAGATATAAACTGCTTATTGTTTCTGGGCAGCAACAATAGTAACGTATTTGCGGTTCTTTTCACCCTTAACAGTAAACTGTACCGTACCTTCTACTAATGCATACAGTGTATGATCACGGCCACAACCCACACCTTCTCCCGGGTGAAAACGAGTACCGCGCTGACGCACAAGAATTTCACCTGCATTGACCATTTGGCCACCATAGCGCTTGACACCAAGGTACTTAGGATTTGAATCGCGCCCGTTACGAGTACTACCACCTGCTTTCTTATGAGCCATTTCTTTCCCCTCTTACTGACTAATCGCAGTAATTTTTACTTGTGTATAATATTGTCGATGGCCCATTTGTTTCATATGGTGCTTACGACGACGGAATTTAATAATTTTAATCTTCTTATGACGGGCATGAGCAAGCACTTCGGCCTTAACCACGGCATTTTTGACAAGTGGTGCGCCACAAGTGAACTTGTCACCATCAGCAATCATCAGCACCTCAGAAAAACTGACCTCATTACCAACCTCATCAGACAGCAATTCCAACTTAAGTACATCGCCTTCTTTTACACGGTATTGCTTACCACCCGTCTTAATCACAGCATACATAGCTATTCTCCAACGCGCCAAACGGCTTTCACAAATTCAACAAAGTGGCATATTCTATGAAATTACCGCAACGACTTCAAGTTGATTTTAAATTATTATATACTACGTCGCCTTTTCCTGCTTTTTAGGTGTGTCCTGGTCGCGGGCAAATAAAGGGCTTTACTTACATTTACGGAGACTACAATGTCATCAATTATTTTAGAAGCTGAATCAAGAAACGATATAGGGAAAGGTGCGAGCCGCCGCCTGCGTCGTCTTGAAAATAAAGTCCCTGCAGTTTTATACGGGGGTGATAAAGAACCTAAAACGTTAAATCTGCTGCATAATAAGGTCATCAAGGCACTGGAAAATGAAAGCATTTACTCAAGTGTGTTTGACTTAAAGGTTGATGGTAAGGTTGAGCACGTTATCCTGAAAGACTTGCAACGCCATCCTTACAAGCCTGTTGTTCTGCATATGGATCTGCAGCGTGTTTCTGCAAAAGATGTCCTGGTAAAAAATATCCCTGTTCATTTCATTAATGAAGAATCCTCAAAAGGTGTCAAGGCAGGCGGTATTATTACCCACACAATGACCCAGGTAGAAGTTCGCTGCCAGGCAAAAAATTTACCTGAATTTATTGAAGTTGACATGGCTAATGTCGGCATGGATGAGGTTGTTCATTTATCCGATTTAAAACTTCCAAAAGGGGTACAATTAACAATTGATATCGCTGATGGCAGCCATAACTTACCCGTTGTCAGTATTCATGCTCCAAAGGGTGGTCCAGTTGAAGAAGAAACAGCTGCCCCAGAGGAAGAAAGCGCAGAGTAACATAACATCATACTGCAAGGTAAAAGAATACCAGGATGGTATGGGTTCACCTAAATTCTTGTCTGTTCCTGGGTTTGGCAAAAAAGGCTTCGCTGCTGGAGCCTTGTGCTAAACTCAGCAAGACAAGAGGGTTCTGTGGCTCAAAATATAATTGGCTCACAGAGCCTGAACAAGACAGCTTTTCCTTGAGTCCGCGTTGCTTTCCAATTAAGAGATAATTTATAGAAATCTCATGGCAATTAAATTAATCATTGGCCTGCGTAATCCCGGGTCGACCTATGAACATACACGGCATAATGCCGGTGGATGGTTTGTTGAAGCACTCGCCCGACACTATGATGCTTCGTTTAAAACCGACAAAAAACTGCATGGTGAATTAACCAATTTAGTAATCAATAGTCATCCCTGCAAGGCATTGTTACCATTAACTTTTATGAACCATAGCGGTTTGCCTGCAAGAGAGGTAAGCCAGTTTTACCGGATTGATGCCAGTGAAATTCTCGTGGTTCATGATGAACTTGACCTGCCAGCCGGGCGAATAAAAATAAAAACAGGCGGCGGGCATGGTGGACATAATGGCTTGCGCGACATCATGACCCAACTTGGAAGATCAGATTTTCATCGCTTGCGAATCGGCATTGGCCACCCCGGACATAAAGAACTGGTACTAAACTATGTGCTGGGAAAACCGTCTCCCGATGATCGTCAACTGATAGTGGAGGCGATTGACAGAGGCGTGGCGGCGATACCAACAGTAGTAACAGGCACCATTGCTGCAGCAATGAATTTATTAAATGGCTAGAATCTTATTGGCAACTATTCTCAAACATTAAGATTATAAAAATTGAGGTGAAAATTATGGGATTTAAATGTGGGATAGTCGGGTTGCCCAATGTAGGCAAATCCACCTTGTTTAATGCCTTAACAAAAGCAGGTATTGAAGCATCCAATTATCCCTTCTGTACCATCGAACCCAATGTGGGCATTGTTACTGTCCCCGATCCACGATTGGATGCGCTGGCTGAAATAGTAAAACCACAGCAAACACTACCTGCAACCATGCAATTTGTCGATATTGCGGGGCTGGTGAAGGGTGCATCCAGTGGAGAGGGATTGGGTAACCAGTTTTTAGCCAATATCCGGGAAACGGACGCCATTGCCCATGTTGTTCGTTGTTTTGAAAATACAGACGTTATTCATGTGGAGGGAAAGGTAGAGCCTTTAAGTGATATTGAAGTGATCAACACTGAACTTGCATTAGCCGATATGGAATCCGTTGAAAAGGCATTGAATAAAGCGAACAAAAACAGTAAGAGCGGTAATAAAGAAGCATTATTTGAAAAACAGACATTAGAAAAAGTAAAAGTCCATTTGGATGAAGGACTTCCGGTAAGGACTTTAACACTAACCAATGAGGAAGAAACCCTGGTTCGCCGTCTGTTTTTACTTACTGCAAAACCCGTACTTTATATCGCCAATGTTGATGATAATGGCTATACCAATAATGTGCTTTTGGATCAGGTTACAGCACTGGCCGCCAACGAAGGAGCAAGTATTGTCGCCTTATGTGCTTCAACTGAGGCTGAACTAATGGATTTGGATGAGGAAGAGCGTCAGGAATTTATGGCTGATTTGGGCCTTGAAGAACCCGGTTTGCATCGAGTTATCCGTGCAGGCTATCAATTGTTGGGATTACAAACCTATTTTACTGCAGGCGTTAAAGAAGTACGGGCCTGGACTATACCTAAGGGAGCAACAGCACCCCAGGCAGCTGGAGTTATTCATTCAGACTTCGAGAAAGGTTTTATTCGCGCAGAAGTAATCTCCTATGAAGCGTTTATCGCCCACCGCGGCGAACAGGGTGCAAAAGAAGCAGGAAAATTAAGGTTAGAGGGTAAGGATTATGTCGTTTGCGATGGAGACGTAATGCATTTCCGCTTTAATGTCTAAACCAGACTGCTATCCCCTTGACTGTCGGAAGAGGTTGATTCTCCTCTTCCAATGGTTCTATATCAATTTGCTGAAGTGATTTTCCAGCATCAATATAAGAAAATGCAAAGCTAAAGTCTCGTAACTCCATTTCCAAGGTAGACTTTTCTGTCCTATGGAAAAGATAAGCCAGTTTTTAACCGCGCTAATGGCCCTGTTTACCGATGAGTCAGTAATTATTTGAAGCTGGTAATACAGGACATCCAGCACTTTTCCCTGATAAAGCACTTCTTATTCCTTAGTCAACTGGCTGCTGGCGCTCCACCCATCCTATAACTTTCAAGGAAAAACCGCAGTTTAAGGCGCACCCCTTGACGCTTTTAAACTTGACATTATTTCAAGCCACCCTTAGCATGCATAAATTCCAGGCCAGAGGATAAATAATGACGGTTGCCCGTTTAAAAGCATTGGTTAGCGCAGATTTTGATGCAGTAAATGCCCTGATTGTTGATAAGATACAGTCTCAGGTAGGGTTGATTGATGATTTAGCCCATCATATTGTGCAAAGCGGAGGCAAACGCTTGCGACCTCTGTTAGTGCTTTTAGCAAGTCATGCCTGCGGCTATAAAGGTCAGGAACACATTACCCTTGCTGCGATGGTTGAGTTTTTTCACACAGCCACCTTGTTGCATGATGATGTGGTTGATGAGTCAACATTAAGGCGCGGACGGGAAACAGCCAATGAAATTTGGGGAAGTAAAGCCAGCATTCTGGTTGGCGACTACCTGTTTACCCAGTCTGTACAACTTATGGTGAGTGTGGACAACCTGAAAATCCTTCATCTACTGGCAGATACCTCTCATCAGATAAGCTGCGGTGAAGTGAAGCAACTAACCAATCGCCATAATTCCTCTCTTAGTGTTGAGGAATACCTCGATGTCATTCGCGCCAAAACAGCGCTTTTATTCGCAGCTTCTGCCGCAATTGGTCCTCTTTTAAATCATGCAGATAAAGCAACAGAAAAAAGTTTATATGACTATGGACTCCATTTAGGAAATGCCTTTCAGCTTATTGATGATGCCTTGGACTATTGTTCCGATGCCAGTACTATTGGTAAAAATATTGGCGATGATTTGGCTGATGGCAAAGTAACGCTTCCTTTGCTTCATGCTTTAAAAAACGGTAATGCCACGCAGCAGCAACTCATTAAGGAAAGTATTGAGGAAGGAAGTCTGCATAACCTGGCCGCTATATTAACTGCTATCGAAGAAACAAAGGCGATAGAATATACCCGTGATTTTGCCAAACTTGAAGTTGACCGCGCGTTATCCAGCTTACAAATTTTACCTGACTCAGTATATAAAAAGGCACTGGAAGATCTGGCACAATTTGCATTGCAACGCGATCATTAAACCATTAAACGGAGTGTAGCTCAGACTGGTAGAGCACTGCCTTCGGGAGGCAGGGGTCGCAGGTTCAATTCCTGTCACTCCGATCAATGAATCAAGGGTTACGTGAGCCTTTTGGCGGGGCGCATTCTATTTAGAATTTGCCAGCTTGATAAGCATAAGCACCAAACGATCCGATCATCAAATGTTTCTGCAAAAAAGATTGACTGAGCGCCTTCGAGCAAACCTCGTGTAATGTCTCGCCATTATCAAGTGCCCATAATATCTCGTATTCGCATTTAGACAACGATTCAAAGCAAACCTGTGTATCGCGACGATTGTTCGATTTGTTTTTGATTGAGTATGCCTGTCATTTCATTTCCTTGATTTGTGGCCATTGATATTCCATTTTTAATCATGAGATTAACTTGGGTTTGTTTTGTTGGTAATTGGTGTGGCTTTGGGACGCGGGCACAATGTTAATCACCCAGAAAGGGAACAGCGGAACCAAACGCAAAAATAATAAATAAGAAAACGCATTTTCCTGAAACCCTTCCCGCATCCGGCTCATCCATCCAGTTGCTTTTTGCGCAAGCCAATCGCCAAGAGAAGTTTTGACTGCAAAATACAAAAGCGTTGCCCCCATGGTGGCACTGAGAACCACTAAGATACTGCCAAACACAGACCCAAATAGAAAAATGCCTGCTAAGGTTAAAAACGTACCGCCGGTATCGAAACTGCCACAGCAACGATATCGCTTCCATTGGGCTAACAAGAATCGCTCTTGGTTATAATACTCATTATTTTTGCTCCAATCCCCACCCAAAGCGGCAATTTCCTTAGAAAACGCCCGGCACCCGTAAAAAACAAACTGAATATGGCAAAATAGCTTACCGTAAATCAACGCCGTTGTTTAACTTGAGGTATATCGCACGTGCGTAACATGAGTTATGAAGGCATTGTGGAGCAAACTGGTCAGGCTTTGAATAAAGGCGTTATTTTTCCAACGTTTTTTTGAGAATACAACGGTGCATCAGCAGCGACATTAATATAAAAGCCTCCGTTTTTCAACTTACCATTCTCGCTTGGGTGTGGTTTAAAGTGCGGTTCACCTGATTCTAACCAGTACGTGCATCTGATTATCAAGAATTATTTTTTGATAATCTCTAGCCCCCCCAAATAAGGCTTGAGTGCATCAGGAATACGGATATTACCTTCCTTATCTTGATAATTTTCCATAATGGCAACAAGTGTTCGCCCCACTGCAAGGCCCGATCCGTTTAAAGTATGCACTAAATGTATCTCCTGAGTTTCCGGATGCCTGTAACGTGCCTTCATGCGGCGCGCTTGAAATGCCTCCATGTTGGAGCAAGAAGAAATTTCCCGGTATGTATTTTGACTAGGTAGCCAGACTTCAAGGTCATAAGTTTTAGCCGCACTGGCCCCCATATCACCGGTGCACAAATTCACCACTCGATAAGGTAAATTGAGCCGTTGCAGAATAACCTCAGCATGTTTCGTTAGTTGTTCAAGCGCATCATAAGATGTCTCTGGTGTAGTAATCCACACTAATTCAACTTTTTCAAACTGGTGCTGCCTTATCATTCCTTTGGTATCTTTGCCATATGAACCTGCCTCGCTACGAAAGCAGGGGGAATGACAGGCATAACGAATGGGCAGGGATTCCACAGCCAGGATCGTATCACGAACCGTATTTGTCACAGGAATTTCTGAAGTAGAAGTAAGGTAATAATTATCACTACCTTGTAATTTAAATAAATCCGCTTCAAATTTCGGTAGTTGTCCAGTCCCTAATAAACTGTCGGCGTTGACAATATAGGGCACATTAATTTCTTCATAACCATGTTCTTTGGTATGAATATCCATCATAAACTGAATTAAGGCCCGATGGAGTCTGGCAATTTGAGATTTCATGACTACGAAACGGCTGCCGGTAATCTTTGCCGCTAATGCAAAATCCATCTGCCCCAGAGATTCCCCTAACTCATCGTGAGATTTAACAGTAAAATCAAAAGCCGGTACTTCTCCCCAGCGACGGATTTCCTGGTTATGTTGCTCATCTTCCCCTACTGGCACCGAAGCATGAGGCAAATTAGGCAGGCTAATCAGTATTGCTTCCAGTTGTTTCAAGATTTGTTCTAATTCAGATTTTTTACTATCAAGCTCCTTCCCGAGCCGGTTTACTTCTTCCCGCATCGGCTCAATATCTTCACCCTTCGCCTTTGCCTGGCCAATTGCTTTGGAGCGCTGATTACGCTCATTTTGTAAGGCTTGGGTAGCGACTTGCAATGTCTTTCTTTGCTCTTCCAATGCTATAAAAGCATCCTTGTCAAAGTGGAAGCCACGCTTTGATAACTGTTCAGCAACCTGCTCTGGATTATCACGAAGTAATTGAGGATCTAACATAGTTCATCCTTATTTTAGTAGTCTTGGAACTAAAGCGACTCTGCCAGCCAGGATAAGATTCTGCCTGCTTCAATTTGGTGGCTGAAATGCTGCAGAATTTTTTCAACTTTCTCAGCCTCATCAAAAAACTCCAGCACCATTGGCAGATCAAAATGCATATCCAAAAAAGTTGACTCGCGGGTTTTACCACTACCGCCATAACCTTTAACGCCACGAAATATAGTAGCCCCTCTGATATTTTGTTGGTGCAAAAAATTATAGATTTCATTAAGCAAAGGAGCATCTTCACTTAAATAGATACGCACAACCCTCACCTGTGTCATAAATTAGCTTCCAATCAAACGAGCACAATGAATACCTAGTAAAGCCAAAGTTAACGATCCGAGATTATTGATTATCACATTAAACAATGCAGTAACAGATTGACCATTCTGATACAGCGCCCAGGTTTCCCAGGAAAAACTCGAAAAAGTAGTATAAGCCCCAAGAAATCCTACAACCAAAAATAAACGCCAGTAATCACTTGCAGCCATTCTTTCCATGATTAAAATCATTAAGAATCCTGCTAAAAAAGAGCCGATGCAGTTCACCATCAAAGTTCCATACGGATAGCGTGAACCTAAAAGGTTCTGCATCAGCACCACCGTAGCAAAACGGGATACCGCTCCTATGGCTCCGCCTAATGCTACCGCAAGCATAATCAGCATTTTTTATCTCACTATACCTCGTGTGGCTTGATTTAATGCATCAACCATTGGAAGTACTTCAGGACAATCACCCTGCATAAGCTCCAACTCAGCAACGGCTTGTTGAACCGTGAGTCCTTTACGGAAAATAATCTTATAAGCTCGGCGTAATTGATCAATGGTTGCTGAAGAAAACCCCCGTCGTCTTAAACCAACTGTATTAATCCCGCAAGCAGAAGTCGTATGGCCAGCTATCATGACGTAGGGCAATACATCCTTGCTGACATAAGTGGCTCTGGCAATAAAGGCATAAGCGCCTACCTGGCAAAACTGATGAACAGCAGCATACGGGCCTATAGTGGCATAATCATTTACCGTAACATGACCTGACAATGCCGCATGATTCACCATGATTGTACTATTACCAATCATACAATCGTGGCCAATATGAGTATAGGCCATTAAATAATTTTCATTGCCCAGACGAGTTACCCCTCCTCCCTTGACTGTTCCTCGGCTAATCATGCAATATTCACGAATAATGTTATTGTCGCCAATTTCTAGCCGCGTAGGTTCACCTTTGTAGGTAATATCCTGAGGCTCATCGCCTACCGATGCAAATTGAAAAATTTTATTATTCTTACCTATGACGGTGGGACCTTGAATTACAACATAAGGCCCAATCCAGGTGTTCTCACCTATCTCAACATCAGCACCAATCAGGCTGCCAGGACCTATGGAAACCCCTTTTGCCAATTTCGCCGAAGGGTGAATTATTGCACGCTCATCTATCACTTTTAATTTCCTTTGATGCACTCATTAAATCGGCGGAGCAGGCAAGCCTGTCACCAACAAACGCCTCGCCATGCATACGCCAAAAATCTCGCTTCTGAGCAACCAACCTGATTTCCAATCGCAATTGATCACCAGGAGTCACTACCTGCTTAAATCGGGCATTATCAATACCTGCAAAAAAATATAAAAACTCATGCCCTTCCTTAGGCTTTCTTGACAAACTGGATAATATCGCTCCCGCTTGAGCCAACGCTTCAAGCATTAATACACCCGGCATAATCGGATTACCGGGAAAATGACCGGTAAAAAAAGGTTCATTTATTGTTACATTTTTGATAGCTATCAAATAATCCATTACTTTGTAATCCATTACCCGATCAATCAGGATAAATGGATAACGATGTGGCAATAAGTCGAAAACCTTTGTTATGTCAATGACTTCACTCATACGTTATCTCTCTTGATTCTTTACTATTTAACTAAACTTATCTGTCAACATGCTATTCTGTATCATGTCGCCCATCTTTCTCTAATTTAATCAGCCGCGCAATATAGTCATCCAGACGACGAAAACGTGCAGCATTTCGACGCCATTGTCGATGTTCGCAGACCATGGTGCCTGAAGAATAAATGCCTGGTTTAGTCAATGATTTACTCACCGTAGACATGCCTGTAATTACGACATCATCAACCAAATGAACATGCGCAGCAATACAACTGGCACCACCGATGATACAATGCTCACCAATCTGCGCATAAGCCCCCATGGTTGCGCATCCTGCAACCGCTGAATTTGCGCCAATGATAACATCATGTGCAATCATTACCAAGTTATCGATATGTACTCCGTCACCTATAAAGGTATCCCCCAAAGCCCCCCTGGTAATGATTGTGTTTGCACCAACATGAACATAATCTGACAGAAAAACACCACCGACAGCAGGGCCTGTAAACCATTTCCCTTGCTTTTTTATACTATTAAAGGGGGCGGCTCCCAATATTGCACCACTTTCAATCACAATCTGCCTACCCAGTTTAGAGCCGGAATGAATTACAACGCCATTCTGGATAAGGGAATGCTCCCCTACAGAGACGCAGGCCTCAAGTACACAATTGGCTCCGATTTTGACATTATCAGCAAGGTTCGCGTCTTCACCAATGATGGAATTAGCGCCTACCGATACTCCCTCCCCAAGTCTGGCGGAGGCTGAAATCAACGCGGTGGGATGAATTTCTGCCGCGTTATTGGCAGTGTCTGCAAACAGCTCGGCAGCTAGCGCCATGCTTGATAAGGGATTGGAAATAACAATGGAATTAACCGGGTGGTGCTGCAAATGCTCCTCCTTTAACAATACTGCACCAGCCTGAGTTACCTTGAGTAACTTAAACAGTGCAAAATTATTAAACGAAGACAATTCGCTCTCCTGCGCACAACTGAGAGAAGCTACCCCCCGGATGGTTTTTGTTGCATCGCCGTACAAAACACCATCCAGGTGGTAGGCCAGTTCCGCAAGAGTATAGGTCTTACCCACAAATTAATTGATTTCTTTTATTACACTTTCTGTGATATCTAATTTTGAAACACTGAAAGGTGCTGCATCTTTTTGCAAAATAAGATCATACTTCTCTGCCTCAGCAACTTTATTAATCGCTTTGCGAATTTTACCATAGAGTTCTTCCATTGCTTCATTATGAGCTGTACTTAGTTCCTGTTGATATTGTTGCCCTTCTCTTTCAAACGTCTGCTGTGCAGCAACAATTTTCTTTTCTAACTCTTTCTTCTGAGCCTGACTCATTACCGTGCTTTCACGCTTGAATTTCTCCATGCTGTTTTTCAAGCTCTCTTCCATAGCAACCAATTTATCACGCCGTGGTTTAAAATCACTTTCCAATTTTTGTTGAATGGTTTTCATCTGGCTGGAGGTTTGCATAATCTTCTGCAAGTCAACCACACCTATCTTTGCTCCATCCGCAAAAACACCGACACTCGTAACAGTCAAGGCCAGCGCAATTAAAATCCCCATTACACGCTTCATTATTTATCTCCTGATTAAAAGACTTAGATGCTACCATAATTCAAATGAGGTTGCGATAAGCCCCGGACGCCCTCCCAATAAAAATAATTAACGGCATGCTACACAGTACCAGCGATTACTTCTGGAGGAAAAATACCCTGGATTATACTTTGTGGTTAACTTATCTCACGAGGCAGTGCGGCTATCGTTACAACCTGATGAACTCAAAAAATGCTGATTATCAATATTGATAATCAAGAAAACCATTCCAGGGAATTTTTTTTCAGCCAGGATGATGAGGTTAGGAGAATTGAACGGATTCCTGACGCCGGATTTCTTCAGATGTGCCGCTCCGCTCCTCGTGCTTCACCCTCTGTTTCTCGTGCAGCGTCTTCGGCTGCTGCCACTGCATGCCTATACTCTCGATGATCATAAATCTCATCCCCATCTGCACGCAGCCCACAACCATGCATGCCCATGACCCTGATTTTATCTAAGGCATCCCGATACGCTTCCTGCGCCAGTGTTGCCGTTACACTTTTGCCGAACGGTTTCCAGGTATCATCAGCTGTCCGATCCTGAAAAGGTGAATCATTATTAGCAGCGCTTCTGGCGAAGTAACGGAGTATATCAAAATTACCAACATGATAAGCTGCCAGGATTTGATTAAGCGCCAGTATCTTATGATCTCTTCGCGAGTCATGGGCATAATGACGAAATGTCGCGCTACGGGCAGCCCTCAGTTCCATAAGCTGTATTTCCAATCGACCTATAATATCCGGATCGGGGATAAAGCGGTCCAATCCCTTACTTTGTGAAAATCGAGCTCGTTCCCTTGGCTCATGTGTTCTTATCCACTCGGCCGCCTCCGAGATGGTTCCATAGCGCATGATTCCCAGTTTTTGCGCAAAAACCAATTGACCGCTTGGAACGCAGTCACTCATACGAACCCAACAAGCGAATGGAATAGTACTGTAACTTCAGACTGATTTTCCGTTCTGACATGACTGGGCTTTTACAAACCCAGCCTACGTTGAGAACAGCTCAAAAGGCACTAAAATCCTTTTTAAAAGCCGGAAGACAGAGTAAATTGAAAAACTTGCTGATCATCATAAGGTTGTTTATTCAAAGGCTTGGCAACACTGAAAGCCAATGGACCAAAGGGTGAGCGCCATTCCACACCTATACCTGCAGAATAACGTAAAGGACCGCCACCAAACCCTCTTAGATCAAAAGGGGTACCTCGTGAAAACACATTACCTGCATCAGCAAAAAGGGTAGTCCTGACGGTATCGCGGCTCAAAGGATAAGGTAGAATAATACCCGCACTTCCATTAACCAGAAAATTGGCACCCATGGCATTTCCCTGATTGTCCAGAGGGCCTAATGAATAGCTTTGGTAACCTCGAACCTGACCAGGAGAGGCAATACCACCCGCATAGTAATTTTCAAAGAAAGGCAAACCGTTACCTTTAAAGGTATTTCCATAACCAACATTTCCCAATAAAGTGAAGATAAAACCTTTGGCTATGGGTTGATACCAGTGCGCTTGATAGTTTGTTTTATAGTAAGATAGCGATCTTGAAGAAGCAGGTAATGCAACCAGGGCACTTAGTTGCTGATTGATGCCTCTGGTTGGAAACGGTATCTGGTCATAGCTGTTGCGGTTCCAGCCTGTTGTTAGACGAATTTGATGGAAATCGCGTCCATACTGATTGACGAAATTCTGGATTTGTAATACAGAACCAACTGACTTAATCCTCAAATCCTGGTAACCATAGCCCAACTGAAAGCTGCTTTTTTCTGAGAGCAGCATATTGTAATTGACATCACCTCCGAAACGGTCGGATGAATAGGAAGATACATCGAGTTTTTTAGGATCAACCGTCTGAAAATAAAAATTAATCCCCCGGCCAATTCCTGTATCCGTATAAAAAGGGTTGTAATAGCTTAACGAATAATCCTGCCCCCAGTAACTGGCGTTAAAACCTAAGCCAATAGAGCGTCCCGTTCCCATAAAGTTATGTTGATTAAAGGCAGCATTAAATTGAGGCCCGTTGGTACCATAACCAAGTGAAGCGGTAGCTTCGGCAGAGGGAGCCTCTTCTACCTCAATATCCAGGTCAACCTGGTTATTTGCACCAGGCACCGGAATTGTTTTGACATTAACATTTTTTAAATAACCTAAAAGCCTTAGTTGTCTTTCCGATTCCTTAATATTATGCAACGATAACAAACCGCCTTCATTCTGGCGAATGACATTACGTAACACATAATCACCCGTTTTGGTATTGCCATGGAAATTAATGCGTCGCACATACACATGGCGGCCTGGTTCAACAATAAAGGTTATGAATACAGTCTTGTCCGTCTCATCAATTCTTGGATCAGCATTAATTGCCGGAAAACCATAACCAAGATCGCCTAAAGCCAAACCAATCGCCGAAATACTTTCCGTTACCCTTTTACGGGAAAAAACATCACCCTCTTTAACCTGAATTAAAGAATCCATCTTTTCTCTGGCCAAAATAGGGTTACCTGCCACTGCGTAACCAGCAAAGCGATATTGAGGTCCCTCTTCAATGTGAATATTAATAAATACATCTTTTTTATCGGGGGACAGCAATACCTGAGAAGAGACGACATTAAATTTCAAGTAACCGCGATCAAGATAAAAGGAACGAAGCGCCTCAAGCGAAGCGTCCATAGACGCTTTGGAGTATTGATCCTTTTTAGTAAAGTAGGTAAATATTCCGCTTTCAGAAAGGGATAACTCCGACATCAGCTCATGTTTGGAGAAATCATGATTCCCTATGAATTTAATTTCTTTAATACGCGATACGCGCCCCTCGGAAATAGTGACATTGATAGCCACTCTATTTTCAGTCAGCGCTGCCACATTAGATTCAATGCGGGCATTATATTTGCCACGCGCATTATAAGCCTGCTTTAACTCCTTCTCCAGGCGTTCCAGGGATGCTCTCTGGAATACACGTCCCTTAACCAGTCCCATCTGTTTGAGCAACTCTTTCAACTTATCACTCGGGATTTCCTTATTACCGACAATATTAATAGAACCTATTGTCGCCCGCTCAATAACTTTGACAATTAAGGTATTCCCTTGTCTTTCCAGAGAAACTGACTGGAAAAAACCGGTATCATATAATGACTTGATAATTTGTGCGGTAGACCCAGGCCCAATTTCTTCACCGATTTGAACCGGCAAATAGTTTAAAACCGTACCAGCACTTACACGCTGCAGTCCAGTGACTTTAATATCTCGTACAACAAAATTTTCCGCTGCGTAAACATGAACAGACCACGCTAACATTGTCGAACAACATATACCCAAAATAATTTTTTTACTGACTTTCTTCATTATTATTTTACGTCCAGAAAACTACAGGAATAAACTCTGGGATCTCCAGCAAGATTACTTTAACTGCCACCCCTTTTATAGGAACTGACCAGCTCTGTCAAGAAATTGATCCAACCGAATTTTTAACTCGCAGGCTATTCGGCGCTTTAATTTATTCATTTTAAAGCAATAAAGATCACCAAGAAAATTTTTTCACCCTTACCAGCTAACTCATTAGCCGTGTTATGTCATTAGTGAGGGCAAGAACCATCAACACCCCCAAAAACATTAAACCTAAATAAATACCAATCGATCTGGCTTCATCAGAAAGCGGCTTCCCTTTAACTATTTCAACCAGAAAATAGAGTAAATGCCCGCCATCAAGCATCGGAATGGGCAATAAATTAAGAACCCCCAAACTAATACTGACCAATGCCAAAAATGATAAGTAATAACTGAAACCGCTTCGACCTGATTCGCCTGCACCCTGAGCAATACCCACCGGCCCGCTTATCGTTTGAAAACCCAGTTTGCCTGTAACAAGACGGCCAATTAAAGAAAAAGTAGCACCGGTTAATTCTACCGTCTGGGAAAACGCTGTTCCGACTGCTTCAATGGGACCTTGTCGTTGCAGCCTTAACCATTGGGATGGCCAATTGACCTTTTGTGAGCGCAATCCAAGAAAACCTTCCTTGAGATTATCGTCCTGGGTACCGATATGCACATTGATTTCATGAACCTTGCCTTGCCTTAATACAGAAAGCCTCAGGGGTGTACCCGGATGTTCCCTGACATAGCCAACCAACTGCAACCAATCATTCAGTGGCTTGCCATCCATCTGTTCGATTACATCAGCCTCCTGCAAACCGGCACGTTGCGCGGGAGAGTTTTCAACCACTTCACCAATGATTGGGGGTATATTGGGAATAAAGGGGACGATTCCCAAACTGCCTAACGGATCGGGATTTTTTGCATCCAGCTCCCAGCCGGCAAGTGATAAACTCAGTGACTTTTGCCGCCCATCAAGGAGTGATTTTACTTTTATATTGACTGTCTCCTCGCTACCAACCAAAGGTATGAGGGCAAATTGAAAATCCCGCCAACTACCGACTGTCTTATTATTCAGGGCCACAATTTCCTCTTTTGGCTCAAGGCCTGATAATGCAGCAATACTGTTTGGTTTTACATCATCAATGATTGGCGCTAATGAATGAATTCCAATAATCAACACTAACCATAGGGCAACAAAGGCAAAAAGAAAATTGAATAACGGGCCGGCGATAACAATCGCGATACGGACCCACACTGACTTGTTATTGAATGCAAGATGGCGTTCACTTTCAGAAACCTCTTCCTCCGATTCATCCAGCATCTTTACATAACCGCCAAGCGGAAAAATCGACCAGGCGTATTCTGTGCCTTTCTTGTCATACCAGCGTGCCAGAACTTTACCAAAACCAAAAGAAAAGCGAAGCACTTTAACACCCAAAAGACGAGCCACCAGAAAATGGCCATATTCATGGATAGTAATCAGCAAAACTAATGCAAGAAAAAAATAAAATAAGGTAGAAACCATAATTATAATCCAGGTGCAAAAAAGCGTAGCCCACAATAAAATAAAAATGAAGCAGCAATCAAGCTATCCAGACGATCAAGAACCCCGCCGTGTCCAGGTAATAAATGCCCCGTATCCTTTAGTTTAGCCCTTCTTTTAAGAATGCTGATAAACAAATCGCCTAATATTGAAATCAGCGCTGTAACAGCAGCTATCAGGAACCAATTAACGGGCATTAACGGTTGTAAACTGTAATAACCAATCAGTGCTATTACCATAGACAGGAGAAAACCACCAAGCGAACCCTCTATTGTTTTCCCGGGGCTTACAGCCGGGATAAGCTTATGGCGCCCCCATCGTTTGCCGATCAAATAAGCCCCAATATCTGCCGCCCAAATCAGAAAAAGAAGATAAATAATCAACGGCTTGCCATAGGCATGGGAATGTATTCTTGTCATGCTTTGCGCAAATAGGGGTAATGTCAGCAACCCTGCTCCCGTCACTACCCAGGGCTTTCCCCATATTGCCTGAGAAGCAGGAAATGTAACCACTGCAAGCAAGATTAAAGTCCAAATAATTAGACCTGCCAATAGCCAATATTCAAAACCATAGGACATAAGCCACATTAAAACCAATAAAGCAACGATAAAACTTAACCTTAAAGGCAGTCGTCGAGCAGGAATTAACTGCGGCCATTCAAAACCACAAGCTAACAGTAACACGAACATCAGGCCGGCAAACATCATATTGCTGCTATAGTAGATAGCCAGCAACACCAAAGGAACAAGAACCAGGGTAGTTAATAGCCGTTGTCTAAACATGATTTGCCTTATTGAGTTGCTGGGAAGTTTTACCGTAGCGCCGCTCTCGCACACTAAAGCTGGCCAGTGCTTTTTTAAACTCATTTTCGGTGAAATCAGGCCAATGAACATCAGTAAAGTACAATTCCGTGTACGCTAATTGCCAGAGAAAAAAATTGCTGACCCGTTGCTCACCACTTGTACGAATAAATAAATCCGGATCTGGTAATCCGTTAGTACTAAGTGCTTGCTCGATTTTTGCTTCATCAATCGCATCGATGGTCACCTCGCCTGCCAAAACGCCTTTTGCGATTGTCTTTACCGCTTGCACAATATCCCACTTACCACCGTAACTGACGACGATATTAAGGATTAAACGTTCATTCGTTGCAGTTAGCGATTCAGCAACCTGCATTTGCTCCTGCAGTTTTTCTGACAGGGTTGTCTTGTCCCCGGTAAAACGCAGGCACACCCCATGCTGATGTAACTCCTTCACTTCCTGGCCTAAAGCTTCAATAAAAAGCTGCATGAGAAATTCCACCTCACTCTCAGGTCTTGACCAATTTTCACTGCTGAAAGCAAATAAACTAAGTACAGGGATTTGCATTTGTAAGCAACAACGAATGACGGTCTTGACCGCTTCAACACCAGTGCGGTGTCCTTCAATACGCAACAACCCACGATTCTGTGCCCAACGGCCATTGCCATCCATAATAATGGCAATGTGCTGGGGTAATCTATCATTCAACCCATTCACCTAACATTTAAAATGACCGATAGTCTAACCCCTTTGCAAAAAAATATTAAGTATCAAGTCGGGAAATTCAGTAACCCTGATAAGAGAACGGCAATAAAAGGCCATGCAGGCAAGAAATCGTTCAAATGAAGTTCGATTCTCCGCGGTTGACTTTTCATTTGTAGCCCTGGTTAAATGAAAGCTCTGAGCTATTAGCCAGTACTTGCCTCCTGTCTTTTACCATCTCCTCGAAGGCTTTGGCCGAATCAGTTTTCAAGGAAAACAGGAAAGTAAACAAACCTTGGCTGGTATTAATTATTCGATATTCAGCCGATTGTTTAATTTTATCGACGCAATCCTCTACTTCCTTACCACTGGCACAACGATTAAGTTGCTCTTTAAAATTCTCAAGGATCGCGCCTTTCAGGCGATCCCCTCTAAGCGCTCTATTCTTACTTAAAAATTCAGAGGATTGTGGAGAAACTTCGACCCTGGCTTCATTCCAGAAATGGTATCTGCGTGGGTTTTGAGCATAAGGGTAATAATCGGCCGTATCCAGGCCTGTTTTTTCCTGAGGCTTATCTAATAAAGGCAACTTCTCAATAGATATCTTTTCGCCAGTAGCTAAGCCAGGCTCTTCTGACGCTTGTTTTTCAATATCAGGTATTACTTTTAGCTTCCTGGCCTGCATTTTTTTGATTTCAATGGAGAAGTCAATCTCATTTGCCTTGTTAAATTCCATTACTTCATCGCCCTGAAACAAGGTAATATCGTAGTTGTTTTTCTTGGCACGATTGATGATTAAACAATCATAGGCAATCTGCTTATCCTGAAGTAAGCCTTCAATTTTTACCTGTATCTCAGCCAGCTCATCCGCTCTTTTTAACTGATTCTCTTTAACCAGGTGAACCAACAAATCATAAAAAGTAGACTTGTCTTTCTTTTTCCATATCTTGGCACCGGATATTTGATGATAGCTATCCATCTGGTTAAAGATTGCCTGTTGCCAGCGTTCTCCCATGCCACTCATCCCATCAATGAGGCTAGCAATATTGTTAACAAATTTCTTCTTTTCTCTGTATTTTAGTTGCAGATCAGTAAGTTGCTTAATGATACCGTGATATTTCTCATCTGTAATCATAACCTCAGGTGCAGCTGCCCTATATCCTCCATGCTGCAGGCTTCGTTTTGTTGCTACTCTCCCTGATTCTGCAGCCATCTTTTTCGGGACAACAGCCACCTCTTTTATCGTTTTGGCACCAATGAATGTATTTTCAGGGCGATTCAGTTCAACTCTCAAATCGGCAACATCCATAATGCAATACGCTTCTTGCATTGCAACCAGTTCCTTTCGCTTCTGAAAAATTTGCTGTCTGCTAGTTGAGTTTTCCTTTCTTAATTGCCGTAAGGTTGCCAGATCAGCGTGCTTTATTGCTTCACGCCGGCCCTCCAACTGAGTTTCTAATTCATTAACTTCCTGAGAAAGTGCTTCATACCGCCTGGTGCTGAGAAAAGCGCGGGTATCCCCCATTTGGGTACCCTCTATTTTGCCTTTTACCCCTACCCTGGTGACCATCTCAACACGCATGCCAACATACTCTGAAGAACAATCGACAGGACTTGTAACCACATGAACTTTAATGTTGTTAAATCCTTTTTTATGTAATTCACAGGCTAATTGCCTGGCGTAGCAAGGATGTTCAGGCGAGTCATTCCAGCCGGCCTCACAGGCGATAAGGTAAATATCTTTAATTTTTCCTTTATCCCCCCATTTATCAAAACAGGCCGCCATTTTTTTCGCCGTCAAACCACCTACCGTTTCTCTCTTCTCTTTCCAGAGGGTAAAATCGTATATTGCGTCTTGAGTATGTCCTAAAATAACAATAGGCTCTTCGACATTTAACCTTATTGCAGAAGAGTCTTTATCATTAAGCTCTATAACCGTTTTTATTTGGGGAAACTGAGCCTTGGCAGCGCTTCTGCTATCTTCATTAATATCTTCAAAAGTCAGTAATGGCATATGGAACAATGCTCCCTTAATAAATGAACTGTTAGTTAATTATCGATAATAAAGCGTCATTGGTCCCTATTACAACCAGCAGCAGGCAACCTGAGACAAGTAAGGAGAAATAAATAAACAATTATACCAAATGACTTTTTTTCAATCAAATTTGAACTATATTAATTAGTGTGAACATAGTTTGAAGGGAAATACTATGAGAAAAAAGCTGCTATTGATGTTAGCAGTAAGTCCCTTATGTTTCTCCTTCCCCTCCTCTGGATTACTATATGAAAGGGAAGGAGCCACTAACCATACCAGTCCGGTTACAGCCGAGGTAATGGCACTTCTCGACCCGACAAACCATTATTCATATCCTGAAATAAAGACCATGCTCCACCGGGAAGGACAGACTTTAAATGGGGCAGTAATCACCAAAGTATTAACCGCAATAAAATGTGCGCAAAAACATTATGTTGGACATAATAATATCTTAACCGTTATTGATTATTCCCTTCCTTCAAATCAAAAACGCCTGTGGGTATTCGACCTGAAAGAGAAAAAATTACTTTTCCATACCTATGTCTCACACGGCATAAAATCAGGAAAATTATTATCAAATAATTTTTCAAATAAAAACAATAGCAAAGCCAGTAGTATAGGAATCTACAAAACCGAAAACGCTTATTATGGCCGGTATGGGCTCTCATTAAAATTATACGGTTTGGACAAAGGATTTAACGATAATGCGGCGAATCGGGCAGTGGTCATGCATAGTGGATGGTATGTTGATGAACATTTCATAAAAAAATATGGAAGGGCTGGCCGCAGCTGGGGATGTCCGGCCCTTCCTCCCGATCTGACAGCGCCCATCATCAATACCATCAAAGAAAACGCTTTATTTGTGGCATTTTACCCCAGCGACAATTGGTTTTTAAAATCAAAATTCCTCAATTGCAACAATTTTTCGTTGTTAAATATCAATAGGCTGCAAATTGAGGAACAGCAATCGGCAGAAGAATCACGAGAAGAAATCCTCTTCGCTGACATAAATAAAAATAACAAACGTGAAGAGAATGAGCCTATTGTCGTAATCACGGCTGAGGATTACGAACGTATCTTTCATACCAAAGCGCCGCTAACACGTATGCTTAGACGCCAAATCAATAATATTGAATATATCGCATTAAGCAATGGGGAATTTGAAGAGATTATTAACCAGAGAAAAAATACAGAAAATAGTGATACCGATTTAAATCGTATTTACTTTGTAATTCCCGTGGTAAAAATGCTTCGCGGCTACTATGCGACTGAAATGAAAATTATGAGCCTTGGAAAAATTAAAGGCGTCGAATCGCATGTAAATGCAACAACGCAGGAAGATAAAAAAAGCTATACCGTTTATTTTGAATCGAACCCCCTGATTAATCTAAAATCGACTAACCATTTCATCCGTTGGCTAGGCTTGTAAACCTTATGGGAATAAACGGGTGCGATTAAAACTGCGGTCGATTAATTAATGACAGTCTGGATGGAGCGCCAGCGAAAGGCTACGACTTTCAAGGCACCAGCCGCATCAACCAGTAAATTTTTGTCTATATTTAAAGCATAAGATAGCCATGGAGGGGACTTATGTTTGACTTGCTTCCAACCGAAGGCAGGATAAATAGCCTGAAAAGAAGACAGATTAATAGGCTTAATGCCGTCCTGAAAAAAATTAATCAGTATGAAAATACCAATCCCCAAGGCTTACAACGTTATCTCGATAAGCTAATTTCATTTCACCAAAAAACCATTCAAAAAGGCAGCGCTGATAAGGTAATTAAAGACTGGTTTACAGCCCACCCTCTTTTTCGCACGCAGCAGCAGATTGGGCAAATACTAAATAGCAAGCAGATTCAATTGGATATCAGACAATTGGTTGAGAAAATCGATATGAAGAGTATTTACCGCAACTACGAAGGAAAAGACAGCTTCAAAACACTAATCGAGAACAAATTTACCGATTTCAACCCTCAATGCAAGGTGGAATCGCTTGGAGGGGGGAATAATCCTGCCGTTAAAGTCACTCTGAACGATGCCCATCCTTTTGTTGTTCGCTTTCTAAGGGTAGACAGCAACGAAGAAAAAGAAGGATTATCACCACGTGTTGCCAGGGAACGTGTAGCCCACATGCGGCAAATAGCTCAACCTTATTTACTAACCTGGATTGAAGATGATTTCCAGGAAACCACTTATCTGGAATTCAGTGCCTACTATGAGCATGGCAATCTTGAGGAACAGTTTGATAGGCTGCATCGGCAATGCCAGAGAAACAAGAAAACGCCTCCAGGCACGTTAAATCCATTAGTTCTTTCCTATGCGCGTCAGTTTCTCGAATTTTTCCTTGAACTGAATAAACAGGGAATTTGGTATACGGATCTCAAACCCAGCAATGTTTTATTAAATAGCGATGGCAGTATTGTCATCAGCGATATTAAAGGGCTTGTGACAGCAGAGGAAAAAACCGTTTCTAGTTTCAGAGCAAGTACTTCGCGGGCTTATTATCAATCCACAGTCTATGAAGGCAGGGCCATTAATCTTGAACGCCTGCAGCAGCAAACATTGGCAAATACCCTATATGAATTAGCTTGCAATAAGTTGCCGATCCCTAAAGTAACCCATCAACCTCACTGGAAAAACAAGTATGATTTTGATCTCCCCTATTTCCACTCCGCTGAAGGTCAGTTAATTAAGTCCATGATTCAGGAGCTAAATAAATCCCAACCCCAACCCCTGAACAAATTTTTGACCATGATTGACACCTTTAACAAGGAGCAGGAACAAAGCCATCAGCAAAAGGCAGGCAGGCTATTTTCCCGTAAATTTGGATGATTCATCCTCTTCTACCTTTAAATTGATAACTTACTTTTAGCCTGCTATGTTTTCTTGGCCACAATGGTTGGAAACATACATTGACTATCATAAACTATACTTTCAACTTCAAATCCAGCTGCAGTCAATTGCCGGGAAGCCTCATCTTCCAACTGATATGACTGCCAATTTGCCTGAATTATCTCAGTAAATATAAGTTGCTGTTTCCTGGTGTCTTCGATATTAAAATTTTTCCAGGGCGACTGTGGAGAAACAGCGGGGGGCGGTGTCACAAAGCTGGTGATTAAAGTCCCATCGTTTTTAAGCGCCTCATGGTATTGCCTGTAAAGATTGACAAGACGGGCTGGGTCAGGCTCATAAATATTTAATCCGTTACTCACAATAACATCAAACTGCTCAGTAATATCCAGTCGCCAGGCATCCTTTTTTAAAAACCGAACAAACTCAATTCCATGGTGGTGAGCATTTTCTTCTGCCAACGTCAGAGACAAGCTGTCCAGGTCAATGCCTGTCAATGAGATAGTTGAAACACCATGGTAATCAAGCGTTAGCAGGTCATCCATGAGACCACATGGGATGGATGCTAAAGCCATATTATCTGACAATCTTTTTTGCAGTTGCTCTTGAAAGATATAAAACCGCTCTCTTGTCGCTTTAATGGCAGGAGCCTGATGAAGCAACCAGGTCTCTAATGATGATAAACTTGTTTGATGAATGCCATGTAATATCAGATAGGAGGTCCAATATCCATTAAGCCCTCGATGGGTTAATAAAAATCGTCCTAACGCAAATTCACTTAGGCAGGTTAGCAATTCTATTTTTTTGGCAGCCAGCTCAGGCTCAGGCGTATGCTCTTTAATAAAATCAATATGCAGATTGATATTAAATTCTGTCTCTTTTTTATGTGAAATTAACATATTTTCCCAGTCGATTGAAACGGTGTCACGTTGCCTTTTTTACAAACTCGGATTTTAACTTCATAGCGCCGATACCTTCAATTTTACAATCAATATCATGATCGCCACTAACCAATCTAATGTTTTTAACTTTAGTTCCAACTTTAACAACCAGTGAAGAGCCTTTTACTTTTAAATCCTTTATTACAGTAATTGTATCCCCATCCTGGAGTATGTTCCCATGGGCATCCTTGACGATTTGCGCACTATCGTTATTTTCCACAGTCTCTTTCCACTCATGCGCACACTCCGGGCAGATAAAAAAATCACCATCCTTATAGGTATACTGGGAATTGCACTTTGGACATTCAGGCAAGGTATTCAAATGTTTGACTCTATTTATAGCTTGATAACGCAGTATATCACATCATGACGGACAAATAATGGTTTAAAGCTCAGGTCTTCGCCGATAAAATTCTATCCAGACTATTGGCAAAATTCTGCACTTCTTTCTGACTTAATTTTGCAGGTCCGCCTGTTAATAAATTACAACTTCGCAATGATTCATTGAAATTTCGCAGAGCCAGGTGGCTTTTAATATTGTTAGCAGTATACATTCCCCCCCTTGGGTTTAAGACCACTCCTCCTTGAGTAATTACAGCATCAGCAAGCGGAATATCAGCGGTGATTACCAGGTCACCCTGTTTCATATGATTAACTATATAGTTGTCAGCGACATCAAATCCTAATCCGACCTGGCATTTTTTTATAAAGGGTGATGCAGGGATTGCGATGTTATGGTTTGACACCGCAATTAAGTAGGTTTTTGTTCTGACTGCCGCACGAAATAACAGCTCTTTTATTGTTCTGGGACAGGCATCACCATCAATCCAAATATTCATTATTAACCCGAATTCTCTTAATATCCAATTTGCTTACTGACGAATTAACCGTATGTTTTTCTCTTTAAATGCAGTCTTTTCTGTTGAACGATAAGGGTTAATATCTAATCCCCCCCGTCTTGTATAACGCCCATATACGGTTAATTTTTCAGGTTTGCAGTAGTTCATCAGATCAACAAAAATCCTCTCAATACATTGCTCATGAAACTCATTATGATTTCTATAGGAAACCAGGTATTTTAACAGCCCTTCCCGATTAATTTTCTTTCCCTTATAGGCTATTTGTACACTTCCCCAATCAGGCTGATTGGTGACCAGACAGTTTGATTTTAATAAGTCGGAATACAAGATTTCCTCTACCACTTCATCGCTAACGGAAAGAAAAGAAGGTTCCACCAAATAAACAGAACATTCAACATCAAGACTATCGATAGACTCACCAGCCAATGATTGCAAAACAGTCTCTTGTTTAGCTTGTTCCAAAGAATAAATTTTAACAAAAACTTCAGCCTCAAGCCGCTCTGCCAAATCCTTTTTAACCGTATTTTCCAACTCCGCGGCAGACTCAAATTTTGAGTTGTTGAACGAATTAAAGTAAAGTTTCAATGACTTGGATTCAATTAACCTGGGTGAGTTACAATCATAGATTATTTCAGCAATGCCAACCATCGGTTTGCCTTTCTCATTGAGCCAGGACACTTCATAGTGATTCCAGCAGTCAAACCCCACGAAAGGGGGGTTATCAGGATCAATCCCTATTTCCTGCCGCTTTTTAGCTCTGGAAATAGGATAGAGGCGATGAGGGTTATAGCCTGGATCATAAGCTGATTTTTTACCTAATTCTGATTCAATAGCCGACTGAGATTTAAATCCAGGCTCACTCATGTATTTGACTCCACTATTCAATGATTTTTGCAATACTTGCCGATTTACAGGCTGAATCGTTTTTATTGACTAACCATATCACCAAACAAAGGATTACATCCCTATTAAGGGAAAAGAACATTTTATCATGCCTTGATGCTTTTGCTGGCAACGGTATTAAGACGCTTATTAAAAACTCCTGTAACTGATAATTCTGATTCATTGCGCCCTGATGGCAGGAGCGCAATAAATGGTTTTCTGTATTATCAAAATTTGGTATAAGGCGTTGAAGAGGATTCTAATTCAACATATGCATACTGCTGGCTTGCCTCATCAGGTGCGGGGATAAGCTGTTTCTCCCGCTTAAATTCCTCAGCCTGTAAATACTTATACAATTCTTCCTCACTGTTTTCAGGAAGTCCATTTTTAAAAGCAGCCTCAGCTTTCTTGACAAATTCTTCCGCTTTTGCTTTGATGGATGAAGCATTTTCCCACTTACCGTTAACAAAACCAATACGCCGATGCCGATAGAGGTGCTTGCCTTTGTCATAATAGGAAATGGTGAGCAGACCGGGAACCGAACTTTCCCTGAGCAACCATACTTCTTTTGACTCTTTATACGCAGCCGAATTTTCAGATAATTTCTTCTCCGCTTTTTGTTGGCTTGCTCTGAAAATTATTGAAGCCCCCTCTTTTTTCTTCTCATATTTTGATTCCATAATTTGCCTCCGTTATGATGGAATTTTGACAATCGTTATCAAAACCATCTCTAGTATAGACTATGACCTTGGATCCTTTATGTAAGGTGAAATGGAGTGCAAATATAATACAATATATTTTACAATCCAACTATTCGCTAACCCGTAAATCATACCATGACCTCTTACTCAAAAGATTGAGGCTTTCTTCTCGATGCCTTGAGCTGACCTTGCCTGTTTTTTTCATCCAACATTTTTTGCCTGGAGCGTCTTGAGCGCCGTTTCTTTTGACGCTTTATTTTTTCAACTCGCTGCTGCGCTTTTGTTATTTCATCACCTAATATCGCGTGTAATTTTTCACAAAGCCGCTTTCTTGCAAAATATCGGTTATCTTCACGGCTTCTGGAATCCTGGCACTTTATTTCCAGACCCGATGGCACATGCTTTAAATAAACGGTTGAAGCAGTTTTATGCAGCTTCTGACCACCCTGGCCACTGCCGAGGATAAATTTCTCGACAAGTTCAGCATCATTGATACCAAGCTTAGCCATCCACTCAGCCAGTTTCTCCCATTTATCTTTACTAATCATGAAATTAGCTATTATCCTGTAAAAAGGTCGAAACAGCTCCCTGTACTGCCATTGTATCATTAAAGCCAAGTTTGATTAGTTCGCGGGTGAATGCTTTTTCAAATAAAAGAAAGCTTAATAAATCACCGGAGTGACGTTTGGCACCAAGAAAATTAAGCAGGAGGCGTAGTAACATGGGGATACTATTGTAATGAGATTGAGCAATAGCGCCTATATCCACACTTGGCCTTAAATGTAAGATTTGAACGGTTCGCCAGGGGGATTGCTGTTGTTTCTCCATCGGCAACAAGCGAACAATATTGTTCATATGGTTAATCATCTCAATATCACGATCGAGATTATCTAAAAACAATCCATTGATCATACCCCCCAAAACACGTGAAAAATCAATATCATTATCCGGTGATTTTTCTGGATTACCCCCCTTTATTTGCCGATTGCCAATAACTAAAATTTTATCAACCTGACAATGGATCGCCCCTCGCAGGGGTGCTTCCAACCCTAAATGACCATCTCCATAATGGAAACCATTTATTTTTGGAGGCGGAAAAAACAACGGCAATGCGGCAGATGCCAGAAAATACTCCATTTTCAAGTTAACCCGTTGACTAATATGAAGTGGATGATCCCAATCTTCAAAATTCTCTGCATGATGTTGATAGAAGGAGATGGTTTTTTGGGTTTCATAGCAATTACTGATGATTTCCATCGTTTCTAAATGCTTATTCTTAACAGCACTCTCCACACTATCAAAATCAATGCTGCTACTCAGAAAACCGTGCAGGGGAGAGGTATCCAGAATATGTCCTAACAGGCGTTGTTTAAAAAGCATGCTGCTCATATTGCGCATAGCCGTTTTACTGAGGGCATAATTGCTGGTTTTAAAAATTTGCGTACAGGTGATATCACCCCATAACGCGCTCAACTTATGGGTGCCAGCGAAAAAATCCTGTGCATTTTCAGCTAACACAGCAGCATTAATACTACCAACACTGGCTCCAGTGAGCATGCTAAAAGGGATTTTTTTGGAATCCAAAATTGTACTGACCGCTTTGAGAACCCCAGCCTGATAAGCTCCTCGGGCTCCACCACCGGCCAAGTAAAGCGCTATTTTTGTCATTTCTTACTGATTTAGGGAGCAGGTGAAAAATATAGCGCTGTTGCACGTCACTGGCAAGTAATAGCTTAACTTGCAACACGATGCATTCCTAATTGAGTGCAGGATAATCCTAGAAACATTCTGGAGCAGATTTAAACTGTTTCATCCGGGTTCGGATTGCAAAGAGGTCATTTCATAACGCGGTTCATACTTCAATACAAGCAAAGCAGCAAAAGCCAATAGAAGGATATAAAATACAGGAGCGATTGGTAATTTCAATGAATATTGCAAATAGTTTGCAATCAATGGAGCCGTTCCTCCAAAAATAGCCATACTTCCCCCCCAGGCAACAGAAACACCACTATATCTGATCCGGGTTGGAAAAAAATCATTCAATAGTTTAAATATCGGTGCACCGACTAGCGCATTGCATAAAGCATAAGGGATTTGTGATAACAAAATTAAGAGAAAGGAGTTGGTCTGAGGAACTATATAAACCAATGGCGCGACAATAAAATAACCGACAAAGCCAGCCTTTATAATATATTTTTCGTTAACCTTATCGGCAATCGTGCCTATTAAAGCGATGAATACAACAACCAATCCCTGCCCCACGGTAACAATGAGCTTTGTCTGCGCCCCAGACAAAGTTGTGTATTTCACCAAATGGGAAGCGTAATAAACATTCATAATATAGATATAAATACCCAATGCCGACACTAAAACTGCCGCCTTAACCATTTGTATTTTATGATTTTTAAATAAAGTTTTTAGCGGGTTGGCGGCATTTGCCCGGTTAATTTCCAGGTAAGCTGGCGACTCGGTTAAATTTTTACGCAAGTACATTGCACAAAAACAAGATAATCCCCCGAGTAAGAAAGGGATCCGCCAGGACCAGTCTGGCATGCCAGGCAGGTAAATTAAAGTGGACATCAATCCGCCAAACATCATCCCCAATGCCGAAGCAAACCCAGTCCAACTGCCAGCCTGGCATGGTCTTTCTGAATCATGTTCAATGAGATAGATAGCGCTTCCATTAAATTCACCTGACACAGCAAAACCCTGGATGCAGCGTAAGAGCGCCAATAATATCGGCGCAAGAATGCCAATGCTCTCATAAGTAGGAAGACAACCAATCAACAATGAAGAAACGCCCATCAGCATGATAGAAGATTGCAAAGCAGCACGACGCCCCATTTTGTCTCCTAAATACCCAAAAAACAGAGACCCTAATGGACGAAAACAATAGCCAAGCGCGAAAACAGAGAATGTGGCAATCAAGGCAAGATGACTCGCGAACTCCGGGAAAAATAATGCAGCAATCACATTTGCGATATAAGCATAATAAGTAAATTCAGCCCATTCCAGAAATGTTCCCACGGTTGCGACAAAAACACGTTTTTTTTTATTTTCCATGCAGTAACTCATATTTATAAAGGTAGCCCGGGTGAACGTGCAACGCGCTGTAACCCGGGTTTCACAACAACCCACCTGAAATCCTGGATTACGCTCCTTGAAAATTGTCCCCAGCACAGGAGGGGAAGACGTTTGCAGAACACGTATAAATTTAGTTATAATAGTCACTCTTTCATAGAACGAGGTCTCGACTCCGATGCGAATTATCTCTCAATAAATGCTTGGTGCGTTTTAGACGCCGGTTTTATTTATTGTTGAGGTATTTTATGTCGTTACTTTGTTTTATTCATCAATTATCGTTAATCTATCCTGAAAAAATTTGTTTTCAACCATTTAATGCCTCTATCTATGCTGGCCAGCGGATTGCTGTCATAGGAGACAATGGCTGCGGCAAAACAAGCTTATTACGCATGATTGCAGGACAAAGTTCCATTCTTGATGGCAAGATTCACTTCAATCAGGATATTCCTGTTGGCTATGTGCCGCAAATCCCGGAGAGGTTTAATGGATTAAGTGGCGCAGAACGTTTTCAAAAAATATTATCGGAGGCATTGTCATGTCATCCCGAGTTGTTAATCCTCGATGAGCCAACGAATCATCTGGATCGGGACAACCGACAGAAACTGCTGCAATTTTTACAATATTTCCCGGGCACATTGTTAATTGCCTCTCATGATAAGCAATTACTATCTATTGTGCCTGATTGCCTGTGGTCTATTAATGATGGCAAAGTTGAACAATTTGATGGGCAATATGAGTGTTTTCTCCGTGAAAAAGAGAGGCATTTTGCTCAATTAAGCCAGCAATTATCCCGTCTTGAAAAAGATAAAAAGGCTGTTCATCATCAATTAATGAAAGAGCAAAAACGAGCAAAAAACGCCAAAGAGATGGGTAATAAATCCATACAAAACCGCAAATGGCCAACTATTGTATCCCACGCCAAAATGCATCGCGCTTCGGCGACATCCGGCAGAAAGGGAAAACAAATAAGGGATAAGCGTGAAGAAATCATTACGCAAATAAGTGCATTAGATAGACCTGAGGTCATTAAAGCTGAATTCCATTTACCATCAGGGTTCATTTCTCATAAACCAGTGGTGATGATTAAGGAAGGTATCATTGGCTATGAGGGTAAAACGATCACCAACCAGATTAATTTTCAATTATTCGGTCAAGGACGTTTGGCAATCACCGGCACGAATGGAAGTGGTAAGTCAACGCTGATTAAAGCAATAATGAATTACCCAGAAGTGAATAGGGAAGGAGATTGGCAAGTGCCTGCTCAACAGGATATTGGCTACCTGGATCAACACTATCAACAGCTTTCGCTGGGTGAAACAGTATTATCAACCCTTGAAGTTACCAGGCCAGATTGGACGCATCAACAAATCCGATCTCATTTAAATGACTTCCTGTTTAAATCAAATAGTGTTGTCAATCAGGCTGTTGATTGCTTATCTGGCGGAGAAAAAGCCCGGTTATCTTTAGCCAGGATTGCTGCCAAACCACCCAAATTATTAATTCTCGACGAAATGACCAATAATCTGGATGTAACTACCCGAAATCATGTAATTCAGTGCTTACAACAATATCCAGGCCCAATGATAGTGATTTCACACGATGAGGACTTCCTAAACCAGATTAATATTATGGACTATTACCATTTGTGTACTGCTAAAAATTAATTCAACTTAGTCAACCAGCTATTGTTTCGCCTCCTAACAGGTAGAACAACCCCCGTTATGTAACTCGAATCGGCATTCGAAGCGAGAAATACGTAGTCGGTGTCGCGAAATGTTTGGAGCGCGTTTGATAGATAAAAAGTGAATGAATTTTTTTGATTTTAAATTATTAAAAAAGTATCCTAATTTGCAGTGGTTTTTTAATATTAAATTAACCTATAGGATGCTG
>NZ_CAAAJC010000003.1 GCF_900640175.1 Legionella sp. W10-070
TTTTAATAAATGGGTTACCTTAATTGTGATGCAACGAAGCACTGATTTTGGCTCTATTTAAATTATTTCGGGTTACCTATTTCCGTGATGCAACGGGCCGCATTAAATTCCGTTTGAATTGCTTTTGCTAATCCCGGCAACGATATTCTTTGAGTTACCAGGGCATCAGGGCAAGCCAACTAAATTAAATCGGACTGTCCTGCTTTCCAAAAGCAGATTCCATTGAATATGTTTAGCATCCTGCTAAACTTAGCACTCAACTAATACAGGAGGATTCAAATGGCCTTTACATTACCACCCTTACCTTATGCAATGGATGCTCTGGAACCCCATATTTCAAAAGAAACACTGGAATATCATTACGGTAAACACCATGCCGCTTACGTCACCAACCTCAACAAGTTAGTTGCCAACACAGAATATGAAAATCTTGAGCTGGAAGACATTATTAAAAAATCGTCCGGCCCCCTTTTCAATAATGCTGCGCAAACCTGGAATCATACCTTTTACTGGCACTGCCTCAGTCCCAATGGCGGCGGCGAGCCTGTGGGCAACATTGGCGATGCAATTGTAAAGACGTTTGGTTCTTTCGAGAAATTTAAAGAGGAATTTACCCAGGTTTCTATAGCTACCTTTGGCTCAGGCTGGGCATGGTTAGTGCAAAATCAGGATGGTTCAATCAAAATTACCAGTACCAGTAATGCAGGCACGCCAATGACTGAAGGGCTACAGGCGCTTTTGACTTGTGATGTGTGGGAGCATGCCTATTACATTGACTACCGCAATGCACGTCCTGAATACGTTAAGGCATTCTGGTCATTAGTAAACTGGGACTTTGTCAACAGTAATATGCGTTAATTTACTACGGCGCTTGATGTCTTAATCGTTAATAACAAGGAGTTTTTTCATGGCGCTAATCACCAGTTATAACCCCTTACCTGTTGCCTTTACTCATGGCGAGGGGATCTGGCTATATGATGAACAAGGTAAACCTTACCTGGATGGATTAAGCGGTATTGCGGTTTGTGGATTAGGTCATGCTCATCCGGATGTGACACGCACCATTCAACAACAGGCAGCAAAACTATTACATACCTCCAATGGTTATCACATCAAGGAACAGGAACAGCTGGCTGAACGATTAATTAATCTCTCCGGTATGGAACAGGCTTTTTTTGCCAACTCAGGCGCCGAAGCCAATGAAGCAGCTATTAAGCTGACACGTCTTTTTGGCCATAAGAAAGGCATTGAAACCCCTTCCGTTATTGTAATGGAGCGCGCCTTTCACGGACGTACCATGGCCACTTTAACCGCCTCCGGCAGCCGTAAGGTGCAAGCCGGATTTGAGCCTTTTGTGCCTGGCTTCATCCGTGCCCCTTTTAATGATATTGATGCCATCCATACCATTGCCGCAAATCGTGATGACGTTGTAGCAGTGATGCTCGAACCCATTCAGGGGGAAGGGGGAATCCATGTCGCTGAAGCGTCTTATTTGCGTGCCGTAGCCGAATTGTGTGAACAGCATGACTGGTTGTTGATCCTTGACGAAATCCAAACCGGCAATGGCCGCACAGGCAAATTTTTCTCCTTTATGCATAACGAGATCAAACCAGATATCGTCACTACGGCCAAGGGGCTGGGAAATGGTATCCCTATCAGCGTCTGCCTGATGGGTAAAAAAGCCTGCAACCTTTTCAAACCCGGTAACCATGGATCGACCTTTGGTGGCAATCCTCTTGCCTGTGCAACCGCCTTAACGGTTCTCGATGTTATTGAGCGCGATAAGCTCTGCGAGTTAGTTACTCACAATAGTAATCTACTAAAAGAGCAATTGCTGCAGGAGCTGGGTAATCATCCCCATGTTCGAGCCTTCCGCGGCAAAGGTTATATGCTGGGAATCGAACTGGACAGGCCCGCCAGTGATGCCCGAATGATTGGACTTGAAAATGGGGTATTATTCAATGTCACTGCAGAAACCGTCATCCGGCTGCTGCCTCCGCTTATCATCAGTAAGGAAGAAGTGGCAGAGTTAGCGTTGAGGGTTTCGAGGACGATTAAGCAATTTCTTGAAAAAACCTAACCCAAGCCAATAGGAAACATTGCTCGGGAACACCCCGTGCTAGTACCGTTTCCATTTGTTGACAGATTGTTTGTCATTCCCGCAAAGGCGGGAATCCATTTTTAAGGCGCTCCGTGCTATATCCTGCATGGATCCCCGCCTTCGCGGGGATGACAAGAAACAGAACAATTTGCACAAGACAACCTGTCAACACTAAATGGAAACGGTGCTAGTTTGCACGGGGGGTTCCCGTCTGCAACAATGCAGAGCCCCCTTTGATTAGCTTGCCATCGATACTTAATGGCATCATAGCTTATCTGTTGGAGGGGGCGTGCCCTCTAGCTTTTTATCGCTGTTATCTGCAGGCGTGTCAGCTGCGGGGAAGAATCTTAAACCAGCCTGATGTTTAACTATTTTCAGTTCATCAGCAATATCTTTCAATGCATTGACAATGTCTTGCCGAAAACATGGATCTGTTTCCATTGGGGATTTATAAAATGGTTTTAACTCTAAAGCATGTTTTGCAGCGATCGTCTGAGTGAGCTGGTCAATCTCAATATTAGGGGCTGATTTTACGGCTTCTTTAAGTATGGAATCCTTCTCTATCATGGCGGGTATCGAATTACCAACCAATATTTTGGGATCAAATTGATGAAATTGACTCTGAGAAAGGGAGGCGAGGTAATATTTCTGCCTGGTAAGCTCTTTTTTACATAACGGCTCGTCCTCCCTATCTGTGTCCGCTATCTGACTCCCGGGGATGAAGGGCCCGCCCAGTTTGTCGACAATATCCAGGTCGCAAAGAGGATAACTTTGCAAATCGTTGAGGTTCCAACCATAACGTAATTGGTTCATATAAAAAGCACTAATACCCGGATTGTCCTGACAGTACTGCCAGGTAAATTTAAGTAAGCCATTTAATAAGGCAAGCCTTAAGGTATCATTGGTGGCATATTTAGCATTCACTTCAAAAAAATTAGCAATTAAAACATTTTTTTCATCCCCGGTTTCTACCAGAAATAACCAAATCAGTGCCGCTGGCTGGCCGGTGATTTTATCTATGGCCACATGAAATAATAAGGCATCATCCATACGCCGCTGTACCATGGCCGGGAACTGGTTGTTTGTGGTAGCCAGGCAACAGCCTACCTCATCCCCTAAAAAGAAAGTCGACGGCTTCTCTTTAGGCCATTGTACAATGCTAAAATGGAATAAGGTCACTTTATTTACCGCACTGTTTTTACCTTGATTGTTCGTTATCAGCTTATTTTGCTCCTTAACATGCTGGGCAAACTCTTTAAATCCAGCAGAAGTATCAGCATTACTCTGCTCCAGTGCATCGATATTACGGATTATCTTCTGTACTAAAACCCGGGAATTTCCTCCTGAAAGTGCATTGGCAATTTGCATCCCTTCATCAGGAGCTTGCGTTTTTTTAACGATATTTTCAAGTTCATTAAGTAATGTTTTTATAGCGGTTATTCTGTTCTGGTTTTTTTCTGTATTAGGCTTTGACGAACTTATTATTTCTTTCTTCAAAGAAGTCAGGTAAGACCAAAGAATAATCAATAGGTTTCCCTGATTTAAATTTGCCTTGTCATCCGGCAATACACAAAAATCAAATGTTTTTTTATAACTTAAAGCTGTTTCAGGGGAGATGCCTTGCTTTGTAAGTTTTTTTCTTATGCTTTGATTATGTGTTGCCAGGCTGCGACCCAATTTATTTTCCTGCCCGATATCGTGGAGAAAATCATCAACACTGCCGCCTAATAAATCAAGGGTTAATAATTCTAAATACACCTGCTGGTATTTATCATCAGACATCCGTTTACTTGCCGCAGCCAATTGAACAAAGCGGATTGGTTCTATCCGTTCAAACAACCTGCCTATCTCCTGCTCACTTAATTGCCTGCTTCTGCCTGGTATGACTGACCTGAATAAACTCTCGACAAGGGTAAGTAAAAGGAGGTCGACGGGCATCTCTTTAGCCAATCTGAAATTACCGTCCTCCCTATACAAAATTTCTTTTGGGCTTTGATAAGACAGCAATGCGCTAAATGCAACCAGGCAGTTTTTAAACTCTTCAACCTGCTTAGGATTTTGTTTGAGGGAAATCCCGGATTGTTTATAATAATCGGTTAAAAACTGTTGCAATTCATCAGGCAAGATGGGAAGGCAATCCAGCATCCTTTCAAGATTCAGGACGCTTCCTGCCAGGTGGTTACGCATATAGCGAATGCCATCCGCCCCCATGATTTTTATCAGTTGTATAATGACGGCATGGTACTTGAAAAAGAAAAGGCTTATGTTTCTTTGCTGGTACCTTGGAGCAGACTGGTTAACCCTTAGGAAAATTGCAATCAATTGCTCAAACTCTTTATGGACCGCTACGTCTTGCTCAAAAATCGCCCCTTGTATAAGCTGCACTGACAGCGGTAGTTGGGAATCGGTATTTAATAACGTCTCAGGAAGAATAGTGGTGCTTCCCAGTATCTCAAAAACCTGATGCAGGTATGCCCTATTTGAAATTAATTTTCTCAGGACGGCGTTATATACCCATGAATCAATCTGGATTTGCTTTGACCCATAAAAAGACATGACCAGCTCATAATAGCGATGCGGTTCATGGTGTTCCTCTGCGTCGGGATCTTCCAGATGGAAATTGCTGTCTTCTAATAATTGATTAAGCTTGCTGGCTGATAATTGCTTGGCCATGAAGGGAAGAATTATGCGCACCCCTAAAAGCAAAATATTTTTTCCTGTTGAGGTCCTGGGAAAATTTTCATAAGAAGCCTTGTAAGCCATCAGGAAATTTTTAATCGCTTCCTCGGTCTTTTTTGTATCGCTTGTGCAGATTCCCTGAAGAAGTAATGTTAACCCTTTTTTATAAAATAATTGCTGGCCGTAGCTATCAATCAATTTTTTTATTAACTCAATTTGATTTCTTTCAGAACTGGTGTTGCCCGAGTGCAATAGCTCCTCAAATGTCTCTAGCAATTGCGCTCTATTCTCCCTGGCGGCATTTAACTCGTTCGCCCTTTGATCATAAGCCTGGAATTCTTTAAAAATTTGTACCATTTCCGCTTTGTCTATGCGTCCGGATTCCAGAAGTCCAATATGACTATCTAAATCATCTTCAGTAAATAGTTCCTCACCATGACTATTCATTAATGTTAAAGCCAGGGTAATTTGTTGCGCTGTAACAGGATTGGATTCCAGTGAGTCAAGCGCTGCTTTCAGTGCTTGCCGATCCTGCTCATCAAGAGCTATCAGCTCAAATTCGGTTGGCTCCTCTGTTTCATCCGAGTCCTCTATCTTATCCAGATAATCCTGTGCGTCAACGCTGGTTATATCACGTTTTGGATTAATATTAATGCTGGTATAAAAGGAGGAACTCAGTTCCTCGGCATCAGGAGTGGCAGAAATGAATTGCAGCAGTTTATTTTTTTTCTTAAGATAAATTGCAGTCGCGCTTGTTTCTGGTATTTTTATTTTTTCTAATATCGAATCGTCTATAGTATCGAGCGTCTTTAGCGCTTTTTCCAAGTAAATATCTTTTGAAGTTCTCTTGTGCAAAATAGTAGCAAAATCAATAAGATGACCCGCTAACTCAACCAAAATGGGGTTATCCCCAGAGAGTTTGTCAATAACCTCAATCAAAAGTTCAAACTCTGGTTCAGGAATGGTTTTTTCATGTTGTTTATAAAATGGGAGGCAGCCACTGATGTATAAAATAGCATAGTTTCTGTACGCTTCCTGTTCATCAAAGTGATAGTAATGCAATTGGATAATCCTGCCGGCAGCCAACAGGAATTGAGATAAGTTCATTTGCTTTCCTTTAATTAATGATTAATTTTAAGTCATGGTGAACAAAAAAAGCAAATAGAATCCCTGCCGTAGGTGCGGTTTTTCCTTGACTAAAGAAGGCGGCTTGCCAGTTGGATTAACAGCTGATCCGGAAGCACATGCTGCTTGGTTTCGTGACAAGTGAAAGAAGCTCTGGCTGAATTTCATTGGCATCAGTTCAAAAAGCATTGGGGCATGACCGATTAGAAACGACTGCTATTTATTTAAATTTTACCGATGCCCATGTGATAGAATTTAGTAATAAATGGTAGTAAGCAAATTTTAGTGGAGGAGAGTAATGGAAAATATGGCGGCAAATGATATTTTTATTGATGAAACAGATAACTCAGTAATTAATTCTGTCATAAAAAAGGGGATAATTGACTATAACGCCCCATTTTTTGGGGCTAACCCTTCGCAGCCTTTCACCATTTATATAAAGAACCTTAAGTCAGAGGTTATTGCAGGTCTAACAGGTTTTTACAAAGGGAAATATGTACGTGTTGATTTATTTTGGGTTCATAATGAATTTCGTCATCAAGGGTTAGGTAAAAAGTTGATTGTGAAACTGGAAGAATTGAGTAAAACAAAGGGATGCTGCTATATTCAATTGGATACCTTTGACTTCCAAGCGCGTCCTTTTTATGAAAAATTAGGGTTTGGATGTATCGGCACCATATCTAGATGGGTTGAAGATAGAGATTGTCACTTTATGAGAAAAACCATACCTTAATTGATATATACCCTGACCAGTGAGTTCATCTATATTAATAATGGCAAAATAATGTGGCTGATATCGACAATTTAATTTTGTTAGAAGCGGAATGGCGAAAAGAGATCAGGTTTTGGTGAACTAATTCATCCTTTTTCCTTCGCGATAGTCCTTTAATATAGCTCTCCAACTGCAATGCCCTGCTCTTTCCTTCTTTGATTTCCCATAATTGGACAATTTTAATGGGCTTAAAGCTACGGTTATATTTACTAATTTTTTAGATTTTTGCGTCAGGGCGCAAGTTCCGGAGAGTTAGGAGGCAAGTTAGATGAAAGCTCTATTGCTCCGCAGGAGCAATAGAGCTTTCAAAGAATTGTAGTGTTTAAGCCACTACATGTATGGAAAATGTAGTGGCAACAATGTTATTAAAGTGCTTGATTACAACGCCATTATACTCTGTGCTTCAAGGCCTTTCGACCCTTGTGCTACAACGAACTGCACTTTTTGACCTTCTGACAAGGTTTTAAAGCCAGAGCCTATAATTTCTTTAAAATGAGCAAATACATCTGGACCAGACTCTTGCTCGATGAAACCAAAACCTTTGGCTTCATTAAACCATTTGACAATCCCATTTACTGTTTTAGACATTTGAATATACCTTTAGTTTATTAATACCTGTAATAGGTGAATTTAGCCGGAAATCGGTCAGGAATTAAAAAACTACAGTACGAGGGATTAAATTAATAAAACGACGATTTGGAGAGTATAAAAATAGACATTTTCTAGCTACGACAATATTACTGCATTTCAGTTATATAAGTCCATCCTTATTTTTACTAGATTTTAATAGGTTACAAATGAATTTAACATTTTCATTCTGGCTCATAACGAAGCCTGGTTAAAGTGGTGGGATCCATACTATTAGTTTGGGCTGGATATGCGGGAAGCCCTACTGATAGAAATTTTTATAATCGATTTCCAAGATGATTTTCTGGCACCATACTCTGATGAAGAATAGCAATAATTATTATTGAGTCTGACATAGTCAGATAATAGATCGCATAACTCCCATATAAAAACCGATAAATATCTTTTCCTAAATCGTCAGAACAGCTTCTTCCCATCAATGGCATTTCTGAAAGCAACTGTACGGCTTTTTTTAACTCTTCCAGATAACTCATTGACTGTTTCGATCCCCAATGTTCTAAGGTAAAGCGTCGAATTTGAATAAGATCTTGTTGTGCTTGAGTTGTAAATTGATACCGGCTCATTATTAGTCAAATTTTCCATTTAATAAATCATTGAAAAACACATCCCCTTCAATAATTCGACCAGCGGCAACATCTTCTTTTGCCTGATCCACACGAGTTTTCAAATATTGCATTTTGAGAGACTCTAAATTTAGGTAGTCGTCAACAGACAACACAACAGCAACCGCTTTGCCATTTCGATTAATTTGCACGGGTTCACGTTGTACCTTAAGAAGCAAGTCGCCAAAATGGGTTTTTGCTTCATTGGCTGATAATGATTCCATAAAAACCTCAATTATTTCGTTCGATATAATCATTATAGACGAATTAATTGATAACTCCATTAGATCAAATCATTTTCTTTCGAATAATTCTTCTATAGTTTCCTGCATTTCATCCTGGCTTGGCATACCGAAAAATCTCCTTAATAGAACACTGCCGCTCAGCTCTTGTGCAAAATGAACCCCATGCTTATCCGTCACTTTCTTCAAGAAAGTATGTCCTAGTTTATGAGGCGCAAACTCAAATTGCTCATTCCCTGATGCAAGTGCCGATACTTGCTTCACCAAAAACCAAGAGCCTATTGGCATATCAGGTTATTTACGCATGAACCCAGGGCACGGCGTGATCGAGACAGGACATCTTCATTTTTCTGTATTGCTAAAACAACTTCCTGAAAACGAACGCTGGCGAATAACCTCATATAAGCTGACACCGGTGGCCACAGAAACATTCAGGCTCTCAACCTGCCCAAGCATAGGTAAGGCAAACAAACCGTCACAATGTTCCCGAGTCAGACGACGCATACCTTCTCCCTCTGCACCCATCACCAGGGCGATTGGCATACCGCAATCAATGTTATAAAGTCTGTCACTCGCCTCCCCCGCTGCCCCGTAAATCCATACCCCTTCCTGCTTCAGCATTTCCATAGCACGAACAAGATTGGTTACTCGTACCAAAGGAACGGATTCCGTTGCTCCACAGGCCACTTTACTGACAGTCGCGGTGATGCTTGCACTCTTATCTTTGGGAATAATGACAAAATCTACTCCTGTGGCATCAGCCGTCCTTAAGCAGGCGCCCAAATTATGCGGATCGGTAATTCCATCAAGAATCAAAATCAGGCAAGGCTTCTTCGATGCTGCCAATAAAAAAGGCAAATCCTTTTCGCCATAATCTGGTAAATTATCAGCACAGGCAACAATACCCTGATGAGCAAATTCCGAAAAGCGCTGATCCATTTTTTGTACAGACAATTTCTCTACTGGAACCTGCTTCTCTGCCGCCAAATTCAGCAGCTGCTGTATTCGCTTATCAACCCGCTCCTGATTAACATATAGTTTCCTGGTTTGAGCATGACAGCTGCCCAGCAAAGCCTGAACCGCATGCACGCCATATACATAACGTTCACTCATGACCTGTCTCATTGTGTATAGGTTGAAGTATCTTGGGTATATACTAGCCGGCATCAGCTTTCTATATCACCTTCAGCCGGTTCAAAATCTATTTTCCGCTCATCCAAATCAACTCGCGCAACCATAACGTTCATTTTATCACCCAAGCGATAAACTTGTCCGCTGCGCTCACCTGCCAGCCGATGTTTTACTGCATCAAAAATATAATAATCATTTCTAAGCGAGGTAATATGTACCAGTCCCTCGACATAAATTTCATCCAGCTCGACAAAGATACCAAACCCCGTAACCGCCGAAATAGTCCCCTGGAACACTTGGCCTAATTTATCTTGCATATATTCACACTTCAACCAGGAAACCACCTCACGTGTTGCCTCATCAGCACGTCTTTCAGTCGAAGAACAATGCTTGCCCATACGGCTCATATCCTCAGGCGTATAAGCAAATGCCTGAATATCGTTATTATCTATCAAATGGCCTATTGCTCGATGAATCAATAAATCAGGATAGCGGCGGATAGGAGAAGTGAAATGGGTGTAGGCCGGGTAAGCCAACCCGAAATGTCCATGGTTTTCTTCCAGATACTGGGCTTGCTTCAATGAGCGTAGCATAACCGTTTCAATTAAATGCCGCTCGCCCATATCGCCTATGTCAGCCATAGTCCTTTGGAAGTCTTTGGGATGAGGCTTTTTACCCCCGCCTAATTTTAAACCAAGCTCTCCCAGAAACAGCCGCAGGGCATTAATCTTATCTTCATCAGGCAAATTATGGACCCGATACAGGCTGGGGATACCAGCCTTCTCCAAAAAACGCGCAGTCGCGACATTGGCCGCTAACATGCATTCTTCAATCAAGCGATGAGCATCATTTCTTATGACTGGAAAGATTCGTTTAATTTTCCTGTTTTCATCAAACTCAATAGAAGTTTCCGTGGTATCAAAATCGATGGCTCCGCGATCTTTTCGTGCCTTCAGCAACGTCCCATAAAGGGCATGAAGCGCTTCCAATGCCGGTGATAATGCCTCGTATCCGGCATCGGTACATCCCTCAACCAGCCATTTCGCTACCTGAGTATAGGTAAGGCGTGCGTGAGAATGAAACACCGCGCGATAAAAGCGGGAACGGGTTATTTTTCCTTCTGCTGAAATTGCCATCTCGGCAACCATGCACAACCGATCGACATGGGGGTTAAGCGAGCAAATGCCATTAGACAACGCTTCTGGCAACATCGGAACAACCTGACCAGGGAAATAGACCGAATTACCTCGCTTTGCTGCCTCCTTATCCAGTGCGGAATCAGGCTTTACATAATGGCTCACATCGGCGATAGCCACATAAAGCTGGTATCCGCCTCGAGGTTTTTTATGGCAGTAGACGGCATCATCAAAATCTTTTGCATCTTCACCGTCAATTGTGACGAAAGGCAGGTGTCTTAAATCCGTTCGTCCGATTAAGTCATTTTCAGTCACCTGCTGAGGTATCCTGGCCACTTCAGCCAATACCTCTTCTGGCCACTCAGCAGGAATGCCATGGGCAAAGATTGCCACATCAATTTCCATCCCAGGTGCCATATGCTCACCCAGAATATGAATCACTTTGCCAATTGCCTGATTACGTTTAGTCGGGAAGGCGACTATCTCAGTCAAAACCATCTGTCCATTTTTAGCACCAGCTGCAAATTCAAGCGGGATGGAAATATCCTGAGTCAACCGCTTGCTATCGGGAATTACAAAGCCAACACCGAGTTCGGTAAAAAAGCGCCCCACCACCGTTTGATTGGCATGTTCAATAATCTCATGAACTTTGGCTTCAGGCCTCCCCCTTCTGTCAATTCCAGACTGATAAGCAAGCACAATATCGCCATGCATTACTGTTTGCATCTCTTTGGCAGAGAGCACCATGTCCTCTTCGCCAACGTCAGGAATAAAAAATCCAAACCCATCTGGGTGTCCCTGAATAGTACCCCGCTGTAAATTTATCCGGCCTAAAAGGCAAAAGCGGCCTCGACGATCTTGCATGAGCTGACCATCCCGCATCATCGCCTTTAAGCGAAAACCCAACGCTTCCTCTTCGCTGTTCTCAATCTCCAGCCTGGAGATAAGCTGATTACGCGACATGGGACGGCCATATTCTTCCAGCACCTGCATGATTAATTCACGGCTAGGTATGGGAACTGCGTATTTTTCTTTTTCCCTTTTAAAGAAAGGATCCTTTGATTTTTTTTTACTCACTTTCACCACATTGCTAAAATTGTTAATTTTCAGTCTATCACTTATTGTGACGTATCGGGTAACTCAAATCCACGACCACCTAAATGTTCAATCAAGGCTGGTAAACCCATATCCTCACCAGCCCAGAATGTCCCGGCAGTCTGAGCTGGCATGGTCACGGTCCAACGACAAACAGAAATAGCACCAGCACAAGGTATCTGTTGTTCATGACCAGGCTTGGATTCAATGCAACTCAATTCAAATGACGCCTTATCAAGGGCAAGTGCCGACCAATTACCCGCCTTCAGGCGACTGCTCCACCCGGCACTGGCACCAGGCTCAGAAACAGGATGGGTAATCCATAAATCACTCTTTGACAAATTATGAATCATGATCAAAAGCGGTTTTTCAGCACTTAAAACCACCGTTTCATTTTGAACCCTGACCGGTTTACAAGAAGCCGGAATAGTGGTCTCGGCATTGGCAACAGGAATCCAGAATATCGCTAATAAAATAAAAATTTTCATTCATCCTCCGATAAGTTAGGCATTTGCTATAACTCACTTGGCAACCTGCCTTAAGTAAAGTACTCTTTAATAAAAATTAAGGGATATTCCCAGTGAAATGGATATTTTTAATTACTATTTTTTTGTTTTCTAACATAGAAGCAAGGACAATCTCAATAGGAACCCTAATTTACAACCCTCCTTTTGAAGTATCAGCCGATCAAAAAGATCATTTTTTAGGCTTTGATATTGAGATAATGGCAGCGATCTGTCTGCGCATTCAATCAACCTGCCATTTCAAACCGTTAACCTTTGCAGAATTATTCGTTGAGCTTTTGGCTAAAAAAATTGATTTGGCTCTTGGCGCTATTAGTATTACCAAAGAGAGACAGGAAAGTTTTTTATTTAGCTTACCTTATCTTGCCAGTAACGGCCAGTTTATCACGACAATCGATTCGGATGTTAATACTATTGAAGATATCCGCAGGAAAAGAATTGGCTTGGTACAAGGCACACTATTTAAAGCACTGGTTTTTGAAAAATTTGGCTTTCAGGCAAACGTCATTGAATATCCAACGCTTTCAGGCGTTTTTCAAGCCATGGCGGAGGGAAAGGTAGATGTCCTGATTGCTGATACAGAAGCAGTAAAATACTGGGTAACCAACAATGCCATGTTTAAACTTGTAGGCGATTCGATTCCCATCGGGATTGGTTATGGTATTATGGCAAATAAAGATTCTTCGGACCTAATTAAGCAAATTAATGAAGCGCTGCTTGATATGGAAACCGATGGCAGTTATCTGAAAATTTATAAACGCTATTTTAGCCCAATGTAAAGAATATGAAACATTTCCTGATACAAAGTACGCTGCTTTTACTAAGTTCTTTCTCGCTCGCTGCTACTGCAACCCCTGCAAACACTACTCCGGGACTGGAAACATTTAATATGAAAACCTGCGTTGAGCAAAATATACAAGACTGTATTAAAGCAGCCTGCATCGAGTCAGCTCCGGCAAACTGCCAAGAACAGTGTCGCACGGATGCCCTGAATAAATGCAAGCAAATTTCAGAGCAACGCTTATAACTCAATTTAAACTGATTAACAGCACCTTCTAAGAATTTAAGCGTTTACCTTCCTTATATTAAACTGCTCAAATACAGGTTGGTCGGCAAATACCTTATGAAGCACAGCAAGCAGCGCAAAATAATTCATGTGGACATGGACTGCTTTTATGCCGCTATCGAGATTCGGGATAATCCTCGGTTAGCAGGCAAGCCTGTTGCCGTGGGAGGGATTTCTGAACGCAGTGTTCTTTGTACTTGCAACTACCTTGCACGCCAGTATGGCATCCGCTCAGCCATGCCAACAGTTATTGCCTATAGACGTTGTCCTGATCTTATCGTTTTACCAGTCGATATGCCCAGGTATCGCCAGGTTTCGCGATTAATAAATGCCATTTTCAAGGAGTTTACTGACCTGGTAGAGCCCTTATCACTTGATGAAGCATTCCTCGATGTCACCGAATGCGACCTCTATCAGGGAAGTGCCACCTGGATTGCCGAGGCTATTCGTAGAAAAATTTTCGCTAAAGAGCAATTAACCGCTTCCGCAGGTGTTGCGCCAAATAAATTTTTAGCAAAAATTGCCTCCTCCTGGAAAAAACCTGATGGCCTGTTTGTCATTCGTCCTCAACAAGTCGAGGAGTTTGTCAGCCAATTATCGGTCGATACCCTGCATGGGGTAGGAAAAGTAACATCCCAAAAGCTACATCATATGGATATCCATACAGGCGCCGACATACAAAAGCTTCCTTTACGAACTTTGGTTCATCACTTTGGCAAATTGGGTGAAAACCTCTACTATCAATGCCGCGGTATTGATGAACGACCGGTGCAAGCCAATCGATGGCGTAAATCCCTCAGTGTTGAAACCACTTTCGAGAAAGATCTTCAAGACGATAGACAAATCAGCCATGCGATTGAAAACTTGCATAAAAAATTACTCTTGCGCCTAAAAAGCACTCCCGCCAGCCTTCAGATTAAAAGCCAGTATTTAAAGATAAAATTCAATGATTTTAAACTGGCAACCGCAGAAGTAAGAAGCACCCAGCCTGAACTGGAGAAATTCTATGATTTATTCAATAAATTAAGAAGAAACAACTCAAAATCACTCCGTCTGCTAGGTTTAGGCGTTCATTTTTTAGATCAGGAAAAGTCTTTACCCTATATTCAACACTCTCTTTTTTAATAAGGCTTTGTTCGCTTATTGCAAGCCAGCGCACTGATGCGGCGGATAAAATGCGAGGTATTTGTCCTGCTCAGTTGATTGGGGCGATTAAAACTTCGGTTGGTGTTAATTAATGGCCTGGATGGAAAAACTGCACTTAAAATCGCACCCCAGTTGATTTAAATACAAGCATAAATCCATCAGCCATGCTAAGATGAGCCTTTTTTAAATACTTATTGAAAGATGAACCATTGCATTCAGGTTAGTGAAATCACCGCGTTACAACGCGATAGTATCATTCGTTGGAAAGCAGGAGAAGTTATATTAGAACACAAGGATTTTCTGGCTTTTGTTGAAGAAAATCATGCATTCAACTATCAGCTATGGCATGCCGAAGATAGAGCCAGACGAGATGATATGGGCTTTGAATTTGTTTATCAGGCCAAACGGGAAATTGATTACTGCAATCAACAACGTAATAACCGTATGGAAGCAATGGACGAATGGCTGTTTAATTTTCTGCAACCTGCAGAACCGGTAAACTGTCCTGTACATTCTGAAACACCTGGCATGATGATTGACCGACTGTCTATCCTTGCTCTCAAAGCCTACCATATGGCGCTGCAGATAAAGCGCGAAGAAGTGGGTGAAGCTCATCGACAAGCCTGCCAAAAAAAGTGGCAAGTTATTATCGCTCAATTAAACCAGCTATCAGACTGTCTGCAGCAGTTAATTAATGAAATCAGCAGCGGCACACGTACCTTCCGGGTTTACCATCAATTTAAGATGTATAATGATCCTGAGTTGAACCCTGAGTTATATACTCAAGATACTGCAAAATAATTTTTGATTAGTTTAATTCAGCAAGTGGATTAACCACATTTGAATTTAGTCATTTTAGCGCAGCTCTGGCATACTTACTGAGCGAGTCAGACTGGCAGCATCATTGCCAGATTTCGAGAAAAAAGCGTTTTTATTTAAAAAGTGCCTATTGCTTGAAGAGAAACTTGAACTTCGCCCTATGCGTGAATTCGGCTTTTCCTCTTCTTTTTTTAATGCGGGTGAAAAACCCTCTTTACTGTTGGCCTGGGATGAGAGTGGGGGGGGTGAGGATTCCGTATCAGGGCATTTGGAAGCGTTATCATTATCGGTTGTTTTGGCCGGCGGATTTTCTGGCGGAGGGGGGGGGGGTTTGGAAATCAGAGTCTTGCTTGCTAGCCTCATCTGATTCCCCGCCTGACGAGGTCAGTGCAGCCTCCTCCTTATCCTGATTTGCGGCACGCTTCTTGGTATCCGCTTTAGCCAACCCTTTTGCCAATGCTCTCAGGGTCAAAATAGCAGCATGAACTACAACGCTTATTGCCATAAATGGGAGCATCGTCGGCGAATCATGATAGTGCCCTTTCTCATCTTGCTCCTGCAGAGGGTTCAATGGCAAATCAATATCCTTGCTTTTCCCCATGGCTGAAAAGAAAGAGCGTACCACCTCAAACCATTCCTGGAAAAAGAACTGCGGCGAAGGGTCTACAACCATCCTGTCACCAATCGCCTTTTTGACCTCTTCCGGTTTTAAATTATTGATAATCTCATTCTTTACTTTAAGACTATCTCGGATAGAAGAGAGCCTGACGTCCCCTGTTAAATCATCGTCCTTCTCCTCCAGCAGCTTTTGCTGGCGAACATGATTCATTGAATGGGCAATAAACCCCGCTAAGAGAAACACGCCAATACTGATACAGCTAATTAACAATACCGGCGGGAAGGCGACTGAACATAAAACCAGGATAGTCGCCACAGCAAACATGGCACTTGCCAACGCACCATAGGCAGCCAACCCACTTCTTAATCCTGAAAAAAAGGCGGTCTTGTAAGAGTGGGTCGACAGGCTGCGCAGCTGTCTGCGCTTTTCCTCAAATTTCTCAAGTAAGTCCTTCATCTCCCGAGATAACCGCTGCTGCTCCTCAATTGCTTTATCGCTGCAATCTCCAGCGTTAGAGAGAGCATACAACTCGTTATACAGGCATTGGAGCTGCTTGCCACATAACGCCAACTCAACCTTGACCTCCGTTACAATTACCTCACGCTGGAAATTATATTCCTCATACATTCGGGTGGCGATACAGGCTAACAAGTAAATGGTGCAAAAAATGGCCATGAAGGCCAATACAGGAGGAGCTAAGGAACAGATACCCAAGACACCTATATAGAGGTAAAGGCCATCAACAATCCCTCCGTAGGCAGCAGAGAAAAACGCCATCTCCCTTAACGTCACCGACTCCCTTGCAATCTGATTTCGGTATTTCTCAATATCTTCCAGAGTTAATTTGTCACTCTTCTGAACGTTGGTCAGCAAATCCTCGTTCGCTTTTTTTATGACTTTCCGCTTATTTTGTACCATCGAGCGGTATAGCAAGCGATTAATAACTGACAGGCCGCCCAAGGCCAAGCCTATCGGGACAATGAGAAAATTTAAATTCTGGCCACCGAGCGAGTTGATTACCTGTAAAGTGCTTTTTACGCCTTTATAGGCGTTTTTTAAACCTTTTAAGGTATCGCGGCAATACGGCCAGGCAATAGCGATATATTTCTTGAATGCGTTGCTTTTGTCTTTACTATTATCATTGTCTTTGAAGAGGTTGGCAAACATGGAAAAGACAATCAGGGCAATCGAGCCGGTGGCAGCGCTGACCATACCCTCAGACGTCATCAGCCACTCATGCATCATATCGGAAGAAGAGCCCTGGCCACCAAGGAACACATCAAAGCAATATTTGATGGTGCTGTAGGATATGCTGAAGCCATCCAAGGCGCCATAAAGGCCGTAGATATAGCCTAGTTTATCCAGTTTTTTTGCCAACAAGTGCCCTTGATAGTGCATTTCTTCGGCACTCAGGTAACTATAACCCTTGTCTATTTTCTTTGCAGAATCACCAGAAATGTTGGTTACCATGCTAATAAAGAAGGTAGAAGCTAGGATGTGCAAATTGTACTGAATAAGAAGTAAAATGGCAACTGATTTTTCATCTTGAGCTAAATTAATCCAGAAAAAGACAGCCCATCAGCAATCATATCACAAAGGGAATTATAAAATACAGCCATTCGTTCACCTCTGATTTGGTAAAATTTAATCATTCCCTTCTTTTACTGTATACTGCTATAAGTGGTTTTCTCAGGGCTATGTCTGGGCGTAAGCATACAAATCTGCTAGGATAACCGGTCGTTTGCTCTCATGATTAATAGGGAATGTATTAATGAACCTGCAAATTTTTTTCATCCTTTTTTGCTTATTGTTTTCAGGAAATGGTATGGCATCTGATCAAAAAATAATCTACGGCTACGTTGAAAAAGCGACCCTGGTCGATAAAGGATTGGTTTTATCTGCCAAACTGGATACTGGTGCAAAATCTGCCTCACTGAGCGCTATTGATATTCATGAAATTGAAGAGAATGGCAAACCCTATCTGCGCTTTAAGGTTCCCAGTAAGGAAGGTGAAATTGAATTTACTTCCGAGTACCTGGGTAAAGTCAAGATCAAGGTTCGTGCTGGAGAGCATCTGTCGCCCCATCAGGCACCGGAGTCAATCAAACGTCCGGTGGTTATGATGCGCATTCAGATTGGTAAAAAAATAAGAACCATCCCGGTAAACCTTACCAATCGTAAACGATTCAATTATCCACTGCTTCTTGGCAGAGATGCCATCATTGCTTTTGATGGACTTGTTGATCCCCACCAGGCCTTTATAGTTAAAACTGAACGCTGAATAACAATGAAATCCAATAAACGTCATCTTTATGGTTTAATCATCACCCTGCTTATCACAGGGGCAGGGATATTTTTTTACCGTCACCTCGTACTTGATGTCCCCCTAACTGATACAGAGACAGTTAATAGCTGGATGGTGGAAGCAAATTTGCGTTTCGTTGCCGAGCGCAATATGCCGGTAAAGGCCAGTTTCATAATCCCTTACATGCCTCCCTATTATGCTATTCTTGATGAATATTTCGTATCTCATAATTATGGCGTCACAACGAATCTAAGCGGTTATAATCGTCAGGCAGTCTGGTCATTAAGACGCGGCAGCGGCACCCAGTCACTTTATTATCGCGCCATCTTTCGTGAAACAGACAATAACGAATCCTCCCTGGCAAAACCACCGGCTGTAAAGGCACAACCTCTCAGTGAAACTCAAAAATCAGCAGTTGATGCAATAACCAGCCAGGTCCGCCAGTCTTCAGCGGATATCCAGACCTTCGCCCAGGGCACGATTAAAGAACTTAACAAGCAGGATGGAAATGCCAGGCTACTCGTTGATAGTGACTTTAATGAAGAAAATATCGTCAAAGCCGCCACCATTATTTTAAGCCAGGCGAAGATCTACAGTATGCCGGCGAAAGGTATCTACTTAACTCAGCAAAATAAGGCAGAGTTGAAATTATTCCTGGCTGTTTATAACGGCAAACACTGGGTATATATCAACCCCAAGACAGGTAGTGCGGGGTACCCTAAAAATTTCCTGGTCTGGCAATACGGCTTTGAGCCGCTATATGAGGTGAGCGGCGGTAAGAAAGCTGGATTTAACCTCACTGTTTCACCGACCCCTATTAATGCGCTTTCTATTGCAAAAACCCGCGGATTACAGACTGATTCCCAACTCATGCGGTTTTCTCTGCTGCAATTGCCGGTTAGTGTTCAGGAGACTTATAAAATATTGCTTACAGTTCCTATTGGTGCCTTTATTATCCTCCTGCTACGCAATTTTGTCGGACTGAAAACCTTTGGCACCTTCATGCCGGTATTAATTGCACTCGCCTTTCGGGAAACACATGTTGTTTGGGGTATTCTGCTGTTTGTTACCATTGTATCATTTGGATTACTCGCTCGTTTTTACCTTGATCAGCTGCGCCTTCTTTTAGTACCCAGGCTTGCGGCCATCCTTACTGTCGTTATCCTTTTAATGATCTTTATCAGTGTATTAAGCCAGAATCTGGGACTTGATTCAGGTTTATCGGTTGCCTTATTCCCGATGGTAATTCTTACCATGACTATCGAGCGCATGTGCATTACCTGGGATGAAAGAGGCGCTGCAGATGCCATAAAATCGGGAGTAGGGAGCCTTATTGCCGCCGTCATTGCTTTTGCTGCCATGAACTATGAACCGATGCAATACCTGGTTTTTGCATTCCCAGAGCTCCTGCTGGTTTTACTGGCTATCATTTTATGGTTTGGTCAATACCGTGGTTACCGACTTTCCGAACTATTGCGCTTCAAGGTTCTCAGTGGAGAACAGCGCTAATGTGGAATTTGTATCGTCGTCTACAGGAGCGAGGCATCTTAAGTATTAATCAACGTAACAGTGATTATGTGCTTAAGTATAATCCACGCAAGCATTATCCTTTAGTAGATGATAAATTAAAAACCAAAAAGCTGGCTCTTGAGGCAGGAATTGCCGTCCCTCCCCTCTATGAGATTGTCGAAAGTGAATATCAGATCAAAAGTATTGATAAACTTTTGCAATCTTATGAAGATTTTGTAATCAAACCCGCCCATGGTGCGGGTGGTGATGGCATCATTGTGGTTTCAAGTCGCGTCTTAGGCCGTTATCGGCAAATCAACGGTAAATTACTAACCACCCAGGAACTAGGTTACCATTTATCCTGTTTACTTACAGGAGCCTATAGCCTTGGCGGCCATCCAGACTATGCGATTATTGAACACCGCGTGATTGTCGATCCGGTCTTTAAAGAAGTCAGCTATGAAGGTATTCCTGATATCCGTATCATTACTTTGCTGGGCTATCCGGCGATGGCCATGGCACGCCTGCCTACACGGCTATCTGGAGGTAAAGCTAACTTACACCAGGGGGCTATCGGTGTCGGTATTAATTTGGCAACAGGAAAAACATTCGGCGGTGTTTTCCACAACGATATGATTGACTATCATCCAGATACCCTTGCTCCCATTGTAGATATTAGCGTCCCCCATTGGGATAAAATCCTCGAGATTGCCGCTAGCTGCTATGAACTGACCGGTCTGGGTTATTTAGGGGTAGATATTGTTCTCGATCGGGAACATGGACCACTTATGCTGGAGCTCAATGCCCGTCCAGGCTTAAATATACAAATTGCCAACCGCGAGGGAGGACTTAAACGTTACCGTCAAATTGAAGCGCAGGCGGCAAAGGAAAAGGAATCTGTTGCAGCAAGAATTGCCTATAGCAAGCAACAATTTGCCTGATAGCCTCGCTTTCTTAAGTTATTTCCCAGCTTCTTTCTACTCCCACAACAAGATAAACTCCTCTAATTAATCGGAGGAGTTTATCGGTTTCAGAAAAAAGTTTAATCAATACCTAAGCTTGCACCATATTTTCCATACCGCGGATACGTTGCACTTCAAGAACCAATAATTTGAAGTAATCATAAGACATGTAAAAATTGCCTCGATCACCCACCTGATTTCCCCATGAATTGCGCAGAGTCAGCAATCCACGATGCTCGCGACCTTGATCATCGATGGCAACAGCATTGTCATCATAGCCTGTAATGATCATCTCATGGCCACCAAACTCTGGTCTTAAGTAAACGTCTCTGGCGATTTCCGGGGTTAATACCCAGGTATCAAAGGTACTCTTATTACTGCCGACAGCGCCCATAAAACCTAAGTCAAAATCCAGTAACAGGACCCCAAAAGTCAGGCGGTCACCAGAATTGAGAGCCGCTTTTATCTCATTAATAGTCTTATTGGTATCCACACGCTCAGAAAGTGCCTGATAGACATCTAAAACAGGCGACCATAAGACCTCTTCACCCATGTTTTCACTGAGCTGACGATACTCTTCAGGCGTCATTTGTGCATCTGGAGTCTCTCTTTCATCGGCTGGATAGTTGCTTATCCCCCCACAATTCTGTTCAGCCTGTTGTTCTTTATTAACAATACCAAAAAGCTCCATCTGATTTAAAACAGTTCGCCCCCAGCTACCATCCCAACCACTTGCAGCATAACCATTATTCTCAAGATAACGACCGAGTTCTAATTGGCAGAGCTGACTAATATAATCGCCCTTATTTAATGCGGCATCAATTGCTGCAGTGTTGGCAAAGGTCACGCAAGTACCATGCATCCCCTGATCCAGTACCGGCACATTATTCATTCCTAATTCAACTTTTGCAGGGTATTTTCTGGTTAACGCAGAAGCATCCAGGGCAAACTGTTTGGTATGAGCAAGCGCATTCTTGGCCTTATCAGCAAGAGCTTGTTTGGCTTTCGCAGGTAATTGAATATTTAAAAATTTTATTTGCTTAATAACATCAGCCGTTGACTGAGGTGCGTTTATCCTTGATACCTGTGCGGCAGGTATTTTGGCAGTTTTGCTAATTGTGCCAACTATTTTTACATCCTGTGCAGCCAAGCTCCCGCTAACTACCATCGAGAATAAGGCAAATTTCGCTAGCTTCATCTAGGTCTCCTTGGTTATTATATGTATGGCCAAACGAGTATACCATATGGATTAAAACCATTCATTAAGGATGAAAAAAATTCGAAAATGCTTAATTTAGCCCTTGGTTTTTCGATTAAACGGTGGAAATCAACAGTAACTAAGTCCCGGAACTGAAAAACGGCGCCTATCTTGCAGGCGAAGAGCAGTCAACGTTCCGCCCCATAAACAGCCAGTATCAATAGGATAAAGTTTAGGATCTGGCACTCGTCCTTCCAGAGCAGCCCAATGACCAAAAACAACATCCACATCAATGGGCTTACGTTGAGGCACAGCGTACCAGGGAAGATGATTCACAGGCGCCTCCTTGATAGTCCCTTTATAGCCTAAAAGTAAACAACCGTTCGCATCACAAAAGCGCATACGGGTAAAATAATTTGTGATAACACGCAGTCTTTCGATGCCCAGCAAATCATCCGACCAGCAATCCGGTTGATTACCATACATCTGCGTCAAGAAATGCTGATAATCGTTGCCGGCTAAAACCATTTCCAGCTCATGAGCCAGGTGCTTTGCCTGAGCCAGATCCCAGACAGGAGCAATGCCCGCATGACAGATCAGGATATTTAAAGCATCATCATGAATTAAAATAGCCTGTTTCCTTAGCCAATGTCCCAGTTCTTCCCGATCATCTGCCGCTAATATTAACTGCAAGCTATCATCCTGATTCTCTTTAGGATGAGCAGCAAAAAGTTTATTTAATAGATGTAAATCATGGTTTCCCAAGGTAATTCGCGGAGTAAGTGGCAAATTTTTAACAAACCGCAGCACCTCCAATGACTGGGGGCCACGATTTACCAAGTCACCAACAAACCATAACCGATCACGCTTCTCATCAAAATCAATATGCTCCAGCAACCGTTGTAACGGCTCATAACAACCCTGCACATCACCTATTGCATAATCAGACACTATTAATCATCCCTGGTTTTAAACTAGATTGTAATGTAGAGCTGGAGACTGCTTGCCATTGGCCTGAAGAATTTAAATGAGGCAACGCATCAGCAGAATGCTGCTGTTGTTGTGGTATAAAGTTATTATTGGATTGAGCTTGATAAATAAGTTCTGTAGTAGACATTGTGCTTATCTTACCAGTACCTAAATGATGTACTGAAACCTGTGCCGGCAAAGCGACTGGATAATTAGAAAAAACAATCCCGCTATGCATTTGCTGATTGCTTGCCTGCTCAAAACGTGCAGAAGGGTTACCATCCGCTGCAGTCCGATGCAATCCTAAAGATAAGAAACCATTTTGCACAGCTTGCCAATTTTTATATTCGGGATGTTCTCGGACAAACAGCCTGAACATCTCCACTGACATTAGTAAACCACCAGGTACCATGAATAAAGGTGCCTTATTAATCATAATACGCCCCTCATTCAATGATTTGCCAATCCACTGAATAAATTCTACACCGACCTGCTGTTCTATCTCGGCAACTGATTCAGGCACACCACCTGCAAATGTACTCACTCGGCCGTAGCGGCTACCACGCGAACCGTAACCCCTGACCATCATTTGATTAAAGTATCGTTGAATAGCAATCGCATCCGCGTGAATTAAAATTGCTCCAAGGGTTCCGGCAGCATAATTGTCTTCATTCAACAGAGCAAGCCAGACAGCCAATACTTGCGAGTTTGAAGCAATCCAGGCAAAACCACTCGTCGGCATTAGCAAACGAGCAAGAAGTAAATTCAGGCGATGGCGAAATCCTTCATCAGATTCCTTGAGAAACTCATAACGGTAATGACTGGCGTTTGATGCCAGATTTTCCAATAAAGGGTTCCATTTTTTTAAAAAATGACCGTGACTATCATACAGTTCAATGTCAAAATCCGTTTGTAACTTACCTATTCCCTGCAGAATTGCAGCAGAGAATAAAGCATATTGCCATAACTTCTGTTCTTCCGATATTTGATCCTGGTTCTCTCGCAGCAGATAACCTTTAAACAGAGCAAGAGCAGCCTCCGTACGATTTAGCGCATGATCTAAAAAACCACCTTGTTGGGAATAAAAACTATTTGATGTTTCAGGTAAACTTTGACAATGATTGACAAAATTATGAATAAGACTTATACATAGACTACCTAAGCGCCCCTCTTCCAAAGCACAAGAATCTTTAATCTGTTGTAATAAGGTAGCCCGCTTATCCTCTGCCAACAAATTAGAAGCTTGCACCACTCGTGTCAGAGCACTAAGCGCCTTAGCATTTGAAGCTTTTGTTTTTTTCCCATGACGATGAAACAAAACCCACCTCCAGAAACCAGACAATACATTGTTAATTTTACACTAATTGGCTATAAATTTCGCTATCCTCACATAGTCTTTTACAGCAATCTGCTCAGGTCGCGAACCAGGGTCAATACCTAAATCAGTAAGTTGTGCTGCACTGAGCAGGGGTTTTAAATTATTCGCCAATGTCTTGCGCCGCATAGAAAACGCTTGTGCCAGTAAGCGTTCCAACACGCCAACCTCCACTTCCGGATAAGGCGACACCTGGTAAGGGGTTAACCGCACAATTGCCGAATCAACCTGCGGCCTGGGATAAAAAGCCTCAGGCGGCACATCAAATAAATAATCCACCTCACAGAAATATTGGATCATCACGCTCAAGCGGCCGTAGGCCTTTGTGCCGGGTTGGGCATTAAGACGCAATACAACTTCTTTCTGCAGCATAAAATGCATGTCTTGAATAAAACCTGCATAGCCAAGCAGATGAAACAATAGCGGCGTGGAGATATTATATGGCAAATTACCAATTATCCGCAGATGCTTGCCCCATTGGCTGAAATCAATTGTTAACGCATCTGCGGCAACCAAATCCAATTTCTCCGATGCTGAAATGGCCTGCAAATGACGATGTAAGTCTTTATCAATTTCAATAGCGACAAGGCGTCTTAATCGCTTCAATAAAGGGATTGTCAAAGCCCCCAATCCCGGACCAATTTCAATCACCTTATCCTCTTCCCGGGGATTTAAAACCGTCAAAATCTTATCAATAAGATGTTCATCTTGTAAAAAATTCTGACCAAAACGTTTGCGGGGATGATGTTTCACTATGCTTACCAAAAAAAACAAAGAAAAATTATACCAAATTAACGCTTATTTGGGTTAGTCTGATGTTGCCATCTGCCATTTACTGTAGTATTTCAACATTAAATCGATAGCCATGCTGATTAATGATTTTTAGACAGGACATGGCTTACATCATCTGGGCATTTTATGGGAATAATTTTCAAATAAGTTAAAATGAGGGGCAAATAATGCTGGCTTATTTATTGGAATTTCGTCAACGCGCTTTGCATATATTCATTTGCTTTGCTCTTTTCTTCCTGCTGGCTTTCTTCTTCGCTAATGAATTGTTCCATGTGTTAGTAATCCCTTTGTTAAAGGCATTAAACCCTGAGGACTCACTGATTGCCACACAGATTACAGCACCTGTATTAACACCAGTTAAACTGGCAGCCAATGCAGCCATGCTTTGTACAGCCCCCTTTGCCCTTCTTCAATTATGGCGATTTATTGCACCAGGATTATATCACTATGAGCGCTATAATCTACGCATGGCAATCACGATCAGCATGCTGCTTTTTCTGTTGGGGATGCTCTTTTGTTTCTACCTTGTATTACCTTTTGCCTTTCATCTTTTTGTCAGGGCTACCCCATCAGGGGTCAGGCTGCTCCCCGATATCAGTTATGCATTAGATTTTATTACTCGCATGGTATTATTATTTGGTCTTTGCTTCCAGGTTCCCCTGGTCTGCTTTACACTGGTAAAGATAGGATGGGTAGAGGTGAGTGTATTAAAAAAAGTAAGGCCTTACGTCATTGTCGGAGCCTTTGTCATTGGCATGCTGCTAACGCCCCCTGATGTATTTTCTCAAATCATGCTGGCTATACCGCTTTGCCTGCTCTATGAAGCAGGGCTTATTTTAGCCATGATAAAAACAGCTAAACCAGCCACAAAGGGCTGTTAACAATCGCACGGCTCCTAAAAGTAATTCGATAACAAGATAACAAAAGGGTTAATGATCCTCCTTAGGAGTACAACCAAAATCAATATTGCTATAACGGCATAACGATTAACATAATAAAGTAAATTGACAGCGGGAGGAAAAAAAGGCTTTTGAGCAAGCATCCAGCGGCTGACAGCCAGGCAAACCGGCAGATACAACAGCACAATTATTTCAGTAAATATGCGTGACTCGGTAAAATTTCCAACCAACAGCAAGCCAAGGAAATAACTTAACACGACATAACGCAATGGCCGATACCTTACAGGAATATAATCATAAAAAACAAACCAGAATAACGGAAAGCCAGCGAAACAAAATAAGAACAAAAAAATATGCTGGCCATTCAGCAACCAGGATAAATTGGCTTCAAAGAAAGTTTGGGGAGAGGCGCGGAAATACCATTCGAGCGCCTGCCCTGAAAGTTGAAGATGATGGATAATTGCAAAGATTAACAGCCTTGTCAGAATATAAACTACCATGGAAAGAAGCATCGGCTTAACAGCCGCACGCAGGGTTTGCCAATGCAAAGCAGGGATCATTAAGACAAGCAGTACGCTGCTCTCACGGTTAAACGTTGCTGGAACCAGCCATAGAATAAAGTAAAGCCATTGCGAGCGTATGCAAAATAAAAGTCCAGCCGCCATAAAAAAAAGTGAAGCACTATCATAAGGGTAAAAAAAAGTGGCCTCACCATCGGTGGTAAAACGATAATTAATCACCGTTACTATTGGTAAAAGTAATATAAACAGCCAGCTTAAGAGTGTTGACTGACGTCTATTAAATTCTTCACCAAGCAATCGTGTTAAAGCAAAATAGAATAAACTGATAAACAGCACTTCGGTAACAAAAAATAACTCCTCAACCTCAAACGGTAAGACATAAGACAGCAGATGGGCTACACCAGAAGCCAGCATACGCTGTCCAAAGGGCATTCGTGCTGAAAAATTAATCAACTCCTTTAGATCAGTATCGATAAAGACACCAGTAAGCTTTGTGTGGATAAAAGCATAACTAAAAAGCAGGGCACAGGTTAGAAAATATGATTTATATCGAAACAGGTCTTCATTCATAACCATTAACTCTATTCAAGATTTGTCAAGGCTAACCGATATCAAAGGAAAAACGCAAACAACTGGCCAAAACCAGGAGAAAGTGATGAATAAAACAGCAAAATTCAATATCGGTGAACGCGTTATTCATACAAAGCAGGGTTATCGCGCGGTAATCATTGATGTAGATCCCTTTTTCCAAGCCTCTGGCCGCTACAACCCACAGGCCATTAAACGCGAATTCGCCAACCGAAACCCCTGGTATCGGCTGCTGGTTGATGAGAGCAGTCAAATGACTTATGTTGAAGAATGTTTACTAAAGAGGGACTGCAGCAGTCAAAATATCAACAACCCTCAAATTAAACATTATCTCCATGAGCGACAGGGCAAATACCAAACCAATACAAAGCATCATTAATAATTTATGGAAAACCTCAGGTATGACGCAACATAAACACCAGAAAGGCAATAAAGGCTATCAGGATTAATGCCAAAAACCCCATCGTGGAGAAACTCTTGCCAAGATTTTCTCGGCTAAATTGCTCTGGCCTGCCTTTAATGCTGCGATACAAAATCCAAACAATAAGCCCTGCGCCAATCAATCCAAGTACCTGATATAAGGTATCCATAGTTATCCCCCCTGTTGTTCAAAACTAAATGCATCGGAAAATAATTGCGCTGTCGGCAGGCTATGGGTAACCAGTATATCCCTTATGGCATAAACCATGTCAAAAGGCCCGGCAATAACAACCTGCCAATCTTTAAGATCATGCTGATGGTGATCAAGAATTATTGAGGCCAGCGTTTCCTTGCTGGCATTGGACAACAAGGAAAAATAACGAAAATGCTCAACATGAGCCTGCCATTGCCTTACTTTTTCATCCATATAGAGATCACTTTGTGAACGGGCGCCCCAGAATAGTTCAAAAGGACGTTTTTCACCATCAGCCAATAACTGTTCTATCATCGCTTTGACAGGCGCAAAACCAGTACCTCCGGCAATAAATAAAATCGGTTTATGCGCGCGAAGCCTGTCAAGGTGGCAGTCACCCAGAGGAACCCGGATTGTTATCTCGCCATGCTTTTTAATATCGGCAAGTAATCGCTGATTACTTCTGTTATCCTGACTATGGCGTATATGAAGTTCATAGGTCTGAGAACCCAGAGGGGCATTGGCAATAGAATAGCTTAACTCCGCATCTGAAGAAAGGAGCTGTAAATATTGGCCTGCTTGATAATCAACGTATTTTTCAGGCTTTAGCACAACCTGTAAAATGCTATCGGTAAGAGGGGAGACATGTTCTATCTTTGCCTTCATCGATTTAGTCATCATTCAATCCCAATTGCGACCAATACCCTTCCACACGATCTACTATTTCTTTATCCATTACAATCGCCTTTCCCCATTCGCGTTGCGTTTCACCTGGCCATTTACTGGTAGCATCCATTCCCATCTTTGAACCTAATCCTGCAACAGGTGAAGCAAAATCAAGATAATCTATCGGCGTATTATCAATCATCAGGGTATCACGAAGCGGATCCATGCGTGTAGTAATAGCCCAAATCACATCCTGCCAGTTACGGGCATCAATATCATCGTCACAGACAATAACAAATTTGGTATACATGAATTGCCGCAAGAAAGACCAGACTGCCATTAAGATGCGCTTGGCATGGCCAGGGTATTGTTTCTTGATAGTTACAACCGCCAAACGATAAGAGCAACCCTCAGGCGGCAAATAAAAGTCAACAATTTCCGGGAACTGCTTTTGTAACAAGGGTATGAAAACCTCATTTAAAGCGAGACCTAAAATGGCAGGCTCATCTGGAGGGCGCCCGGTATAGGTACTATGATAGATTGGCTTATCCCGATGGGTAAGCCGTTCAACCGTAAATACAGGGAATGACTGGACTTCATTATAATAGCCAGTATGATCGCCAAAAGGTCCTTCCGGCGCTTCAACTCCAGGCTCAAGATAACCTTCAAGGATAATTTCGGCGCTGGCAGGTACATGCAGATCACTACCCAGGCAAGCAACAAGGGGGGTTCTTTGTCCCCGAAGCAGTCCTGCAAAAGCGTACTCTGATAAACTATCGGGAACCGGGGTAACCGCTGCCAATAACGTGGCTGGGTCTGCACCCAAAGTGACTGCAATTGGAAATCGCTCGCCAGGATAAGCTTCTTGCCATGCCTGATAATCCAATGCCCCTCCCCGGTGGGAGAGCCAACGCATAATAAGCTTGTTCTTGCTCAGTAATTGCTGGCGATAAATCCCTATGTTTTCTCGCGTTTGATAAGGCCCTTTGGTAGTCACCAACCCCCAGGTAATCAGCGGGGCCGCATCATTTGGCCAACAAGTCTGGATTGGCAAGCGTGTTAAATCGACTTCGTCTTTTTCAAAAACATGGGTTTGGCAGGCTGCACTACTTACATACTTTGGCGCCATATTAAGCGCTTGTTTCAGAAGTGGCAATTTAGTCAATGCATCCTTAAAACCCTTAGGAGGTTCAGGCTCCTTTAAAGCGGCTAGCAGTTTACCTACCTCACGTAAGGCAGTGATTGTTTCCTCCCCCATGCCAAGGGCTACACGTTCGACTGTGCCAAATAAATTACTCAGTACAGGAATTTCCTTATCCTTGGGATTTGTAAACAGCAATGCAGGCCCGCCGGTTCTCAACACCTTATCACTGACTGCAGTCATCTCCAGGTAAGGCGAAACAGGATAAGTAATGCGCTTAAGTAATCCACGGGTTTCCAATTGGCTAATAAAATCGCGTAAGTCAGCATATTTCATAATAGATTTTCAAAAAAATAATCAGCTGATTATGACACAGGCGAAGCTTATCAGAAAATAAGCCTTTAAATTCAGAGGCGATTAAAATTGTGGTTGGCGGTAATTAATTATAGCTCGGACCTAAGGTGATGTCGTCAAGCAAATTTGCACACCCCAATTAAGCCACTTTTTTCATTAACCCCCAGTACCTCATAGTAATGTAATCCAAGATATCCTGTTTTGCCTCTCGTCTGGTTTGATAATTACGCCAATGAACTAATTCATCTTTCAAGCGACTAAAGCTATTGTCCCAGCAGTCGCCTTTTTGCTCATGCTGCCCACAAGGCCATGTTGATTGAGAGTGTCAGAATATTGTTTGCTGGCATATTGTGAGCCTCTATCGGGATGCACAATAAGGTCTGCTTGGGCTTTCTCTGCCAAAATGGCCATTGTCAATGCATCACAAACCATCAAATACGACGAGTCATCTTCTGAATTTTTCTACAGCTGATTTATTCTGAATTGAAGCTTCGACTTTCTCCTCAATCGTCTTACCAGAATCACCAAATGCCTGATTAAGATAATTATTAAGAGAATGATAGGTTGTACTTGACGCCTTGCAGGCTTTATTTAATTTTTCACTTAATTTCATTAAAAATTGCTCTTTTACTTCATTAGAATCATCATGCTGCGGCTTTTCTTTTTGGATAAACTCAAGTAATTCCTTAGTGCGGCTTATACCACTACTGCCATGATGGAAATGGCTAAACCTTGTTATACCTCGGACACCTCGACCTTCCGAACGCTTTTGTTCATGATAAGCGATATAAGCTTCTACAGCGCCTTGTATTGTATCTACATCAGAAAAGCCTTCTTTAGTGTTGCTTATGCCTTCTAAATCATCATGCTTAATGGGGATATTGTTATCTGGTTGTATTGAATGTTGGGTAGCGGAAGGTACATGTGTTTTAGGTTCCAATAATGGAACAGTAGCAGAAGGTGGCAAATGTATCACATGTTCACCTTTTTTTATGGTACTGGCTAAATGTTTCGCTGTTTTTTTAGTAGTTACCGCTTTTATATCCAGCTCCGTCAGTCCAAAATAATCTTTTAAAATGGGATCACCATGTAACTTTTCAAGCAGAGAATTATAAGTAGTATTATCTGAATAATTCTCCAGAAAATCTGCAAGCAACCTAAGCAATTCTCGCGTTTTAGCACTAATTAGGTTCTCATCAATTACCGATTCATTTTGTTCATAGGTTTTCTCAATCTTATTCCATAACGCAACCAGTTTTTTCTCATGCCTATTTAATCCATTATCACGCCCATAACGGTAAGGCATGTTTAACTGCCCTATCAGCAAATAAAGTTGATGTTGAACTGCTAGTTCTTCTAATTGGGGATGTGTTGCTTTATAAAAGCGTCTAATAGCAATGTACCTGATAAGAGGTCGATTAGAATCAGGTTTATAACTGCCGTAATTAGCTCCTCCGGTCGAATAGTTCCGATACCTTTTCTCAGACTCCATAATTTGTTGATAAACATTAGGTAAATAGTCCTCTAAATGTTTTTCCTGTCCCAACTGTTTATAGAGTAAACGTAATTGAGAAAATTCTTTGATGTTTTGGCTATCAACAAAACGATGTGTTTTGTAATTTGCCGCTTCACGATGACCTTTTGCAAATACAGCTAATTCGTTATCAGCAAATGCCAATAGGTGTTCTGCGATTAATTCTCTGTTGAAGGAAGTCTGGCTAACAAAACGTTGAGTTTGCTTTTCTGATGTATGTCTCTGAAGTACTTCATAAAATTTTTCGGGTGAGCTCAAACATTCATAAACATAATAAAGCTGTTCTAAATTGCTAAAAAGATCAGCCTCCTGTTTTACACCATAGCCTTCTTTGCGAACATTCTCATGTTCTCTTCCCCAGAGGATAGCATTGTTATCCTCTACACCCAAAACCTGATACATAAGCGTGAAAATTTCACCGCCTATTAGCCAACGACCATCCCTATCTTTTTCAACAAAAGAATTCCATCCATATGAAAAATTATTCGCTCCTAAATAGCGGGCATATAACCCTCTTAAACTTATAAAGGCTTGCTTTAGCTCTTCAGTTTTTTCACCTGACTTTAATCTATCTACTAAGTCGTAGAATTGATTTTTAAGTGATGTGACATACTCACTTTTAATATTGGTTACTTTATCTCCAGCATTAAAGAGACATAATCTATCGAGGATAGCATCTTGATCACCTTCTTTCTCTGCAAAAATAATTTTTCGATACTCTTCTACTAAGTCATTAATCGTATTTTGTTTCCATGCTTGATTAATAGCATCTATCTTTTCCTTATGTTCTTTAATTTCCTGGCAGAATGTTTTGGCATCTTTATTTTCTAGTTCCAACTCGTTTGCTAAACGTAAGAGATATCTTTCAGCTAACTTATCTTCACCTAGTGCCAGTAAAGCCTCCGCAATAGGCAAATAACCTGACCAATGTGTTTCAGGTTCTGACGCCAACCAAAGTAAAGCTTCTTTATTCAATAAAAAAGTAACTTGTGGATTTACTGTAATAAAGGTTTTCTTGATAAAATGTCGCGCTTGAACAGGGTTCTCATAACCATTCCAAAATTGAATTTGACTGTCTGAGGCTTTAACAATATCTTTTCTTCCGTCGCGCTGTTCGACTTCCATTTCGATTTCATCAATTAACCAGACAGGTAAATACTTTTTATTATCGCGAATAAATACTTTCAACTGCTCAAGGGTTTCGCGTGAAAAAAAAGGTAAAAAACTGGTATTCCCGAACAAAAGCTGTCTAATTGCTACATGCTTGATATCTTGTATTTCATGGAGTTCTTTAACCGATTCTTTCGTTTTGAAAAATGGCCATAAAAGCTGGTAATTTAAATAATAGATAGGCAGCTTTGCGGTGAGTTCTTTGTTGCTTAAAATATATTCACGTATCTCGGGACTAATCTTCGTTAATTCAGCCATCGCTGTGTCATATAAAGCACTTAGATTCTGGGGCTGAGCTAAAATAGCTTCACTAGCTCTTTTTGAGTCAAACTCATCTCCTTTAATCCATTTTTCTATTCGCCGACCATATAATATTTCCGGATAATGGTTGTAATAATAAATAAAGACATCCGTATCAGTAATGCCTATATTTAAGATTCCTTGCTTGGTTGCTTTAATAGCTAAGGCAATTACATCAGAGGAATCCATAAAACCAATAAATTCAGGTGTAGTTAACACTTTTTTAACCAACCATGTTTGGGCTGAATTAAATGGTTTATCGTCATAAGGGAAAATCATCCGAAAATGACCTTGATCAAAACGCCTTGGCAATGCGTTAGCCATAAAAAGATGGTAAAATGCCATGTAACCAGGCATTGGTTTTGCTTCCCGCTGATGTGGTTTAAAGACTTTTAACTGCGGTTTATAGAGTTGAACAGAGGTTTGGTTAGACGCATTAGTTGCCACCGTTAATCTTTCTGCAGCTTGTTCAAACTCCCAGTTTTGTATAACGAAATATACGGCCGAGGTTTCTGCCATACCTCTATAGAAATAAGGATCATCCACAAATCCATCTCTTAGTTCATACTGATACTGCGGTAAATAATTCTGTTGCTCGAGAATTTTCTTTTTATCCAGAACAGTTGGATTTTTAGCTATGTCTTCCAATATTTTAAACGCTATTTGCACATGCTCAAAAATACGCTGAGCTTTTTCTTTACTATCAGAAAAACGAGTCTCAGTTATTTTATCAGGATGATAAAGAAGTACTGCTTGCCGATATTTCGCCTTTATAATGGCTAACCATTCTCCTTCTGTTTTTTTCTCAGATAAATGTTTGAAATCAATTTTTAATAAATCACAGGCGGCTTGAAACTGCTTGTTGATTTCCTCAGATTGCAGTGCAGTATCAAAATAATTATAGTTAGCATTATAAAAACCTCTGATAAGGTTTTCTTTTTGCTTTTCTTTCTCTTCCTTTTCTGTTGCTGCACCATTCTTTTGATTAGCTTGTTTATATTGTTGGCAAGCCTTGCTTAGCGCTTGATATTCTGATGAGCGTTCACCTTCTTTTTTGAGTGCTTGTAAGTTATCTGAACCAGCGCCTGCAATTTTTATATATTCGCCATTCAGTTTCTCTTGGCGAAAAGTAATATGATCCGTTAAATCTAAATCAGCAACACTCAAATGCTCCCTGGTGCAAGCAGGAACATCACTTGTTACACTCTCTAACTGTTTGATTAAACTAGCAATGAGCTCAGAATCAAAACCTTCATAGAGATAAATAGTGAAAGGATTATTAAATAGTCTGGAGCGCGGGTCTTTATCAATAGTGATTTCTTTCCCACCAATGGCCTTTTCAAGCTCTGAACTGTCACCAATATTTAAAATTTTAAATCCTGGTATTAACCCATCTTCAACGGCTTTTTTTAGTAATTGATAAATACGCGCCTGATGCGTGTCAAAATTTGTGATGGGCAATGCAGCGTGCAGCTTATAATTAGAGTGTTCTGCTGCATGTTCATTATCGCAATATAACCAACTACTTTCTGTTATTTCTCTAAGTTTCATGAGTTAAATATTCCATTGCTGAAAAATAACTTAATTATAGATATTAAAGATTAATATTTAATTAACGCGACCGAGAATACTTGAAATCACCCTGTGAAATCCGCTTTGTGCCGGACAATTTTTTAAGAGATAGGTAATAGCTCACCCTCTGTCAACCGCTTACGCACATTTTCAATCGCCCTTACTTGGCACCCATAAGCTTCTGCAATTTTTTCATCGCTCCAGTTTGGACCATCTGCTTTTAATAAAATCTGTGCGCATTGATTTTTAAGACCCTCCCTTTAGCTTCTTTACTGCTTCTCCCAATAGTTGACGCTCTTCAGTAAATAACCGAACAATATATTTCTTCATAACATCCTGTCATCGCTTAAATCAAATAGGGCATGCACTGTTGAAGCCGACCATATAAAATTTATTTTAAATCAGCGAGTTATTTCTTTTATACTCGTTTTTTGTCCGGCAGAAAGGAGCCGCTATTCCAGGGAACTTCCGAGGTTAATGTCATGATCGGAGTTAATTCAAAAATCCTAACATTATCCAGGATCGGAGCTTGATAATAAACGCATGTCCCCGGATTTCGCTGGCGCTCCATCCGGGCTACCATGATTACTACCGGTTAATCGCAACCTTTAAACCGTTACTAATCGTCTATAACGAAGGTGTGCTGCTAATTTTACTCTTGGCGCTTCATCGCCTCAAAAAACTCAGCATTGGTCTTATGATTTTTCATCCGCTCAAGTAAAAACTCAATCGCATCGCATTCGTCCATCGATTGCAGGATTTTGCGTAAAATCCAGGTACGCTGCAGTTCTTCAGGAGTAAGCAGCAGATCTTCACGGCGAGTACCAGAGCGATTGATATTAATCGCTGGAAATACACGGCGTTCAGCAATATTGCGGCTTAAGTGGATTTCCATATTACCGGTTCCCTTGAATTCTTCATAGATTACCTCATCCATTTTAGAACCCGTATCAACCAACGCAGTTGCGATGATGGTCAAACTGCCACCTTCTTCAATATTCCTTGCCGCACCATAAAGGCGCTTGGGTCTTTGCAGTGCGTTAGCATCCACCCCTCCGGTCAGAACTTTTCCGGAGGAAGGGACCACTGTATTGTAGGCACGGGCAAGACGGGTAATAGAGTCGAGTAAAACGACAACATCACGCTTGTGCTCAACCAAACGTTTCGCCTTTTCGATGACCATTTCAGCAACCTGCACATGGCGGTTGGCAGGCTCATCAAAAGTACTGGCAACAACCTCGCCCTTTACTGAGCGCTGCATTTCCGTCACCTCTTCAGGGCGTTCGTCAATCAACAAAACTATCAGATAGCAATCCGGATAGTTCTTCTCAATGGAATGAGCAATATTTTGCAGCATTAATGTCTTACCTGCTTTGGGAGGTGAAACAATAAGACCGCGCTGTCCTCGACCAAACGGAGCGCACAAATCAACCACCCGGGCAGTCAAATCTTCTGTACTGCCATTGCCCTGCTCCATGATCAAACGTTCGGTAGCAAATAAAGGTGTCAGGTTTTCAAACAGGATTTTTCGCTTGGCACTGTCAGGAGAATCATAATTAATCTCATCTACCTTTAATAAAGCAAAATAACGCTCATTATCTTTAGGCGGTCTGATTTTTCCTGTTATGGTATCTCCGGTACGCAAGCCAAACCGTCTTATTTGGCTGGGAGAGACATAGATATCATCCGGGCCTGCCTGGTAAGAACCATCTTCTGAGCGTAAAAAGCCAAAACCGTCTGATAATACTTCTAAAACCCCGCCACCAAGGATATCTTCACCTTTATGGGAATGGGCTTTAAGGATGGCAAAAAGAATATCCTGTTTACGCATACGGGAGGTATTTTCAGCCCCCATTTCCTGTGCGATATTTACAAGATCGGCAATGGGTAATTGCTTAAGTTCACTAAGATTCATACTTCTCACTTGATGTGTTAGTTAAACGAATTGAAATTTTCCGGGATAAATTTAAATGGAAGGACAGCTTGGGAAGCTGCTGCCTAGAGGCAATTCCCTAAGTTTGCCAGTATCAATACTCAGTTTAGCATAACCCAAGGCGACTAGAGATAAAGCAATTTGAGTAGTTGAAGTGACAGCCTTTAAAGAAATGGCCACATTTGAATCTTGAGCTTAACATAGTCTTCTATAGAGATCCAGACTTATTGCCACTTTATTCAGGGCCTACGCATGAAAAAATTCTTGACTTCTACGTTCCACGGTTTATCCGCGGAATCCAGTGCTATTCGAAGATTTATGAATCCCGTGAACAAGTCACGGGATGTAGAAATATAGAGGAGTAGCTTGATAATAAACAAAAACGCTCCATCCAGGCTGATTCTTTCAAGGAAAAACTGCACTTTATAAATCACGCCCGATATTTAATTAGCTTTCCTTTTCAAGCAAAAGGGAATGCAGTACTGTTTTCCTTTCATTATCGAGTCCGGTAAGTGATAAGGTTGCAACTGCTGCAGCTCGATACAGTGTATTGATTGCAGGACTGTCAATGGCATCCAAATGTTTTTTAATTGTATCAATATCGCCTCGAGCCAATGGCCCGGTCAATGCCTTGCTTACTGTTGATGCCTGTTCAACATTGGCAAGGCTGCTTTTCATTAGTCGCACTGCCATTTGTTGCGCTACCCTCCCATCAATGCCTGCATTAAGCAATAACTCAACAGAAACAGAGGCCAATGTCACCAGGTAGTTGGAAGAAAATACCGCTGCCGCATGATAACCTGCTTTTTTTTCTGCCTTTATGGGAATAATCATGGCACCCAGAGGGTCAAAAATTGAAGAAAGCACCGCAATAGCCTCCTCATCCCCTTCAACAATACAATCGCAATTCTTAAAAGCCTGGTTATCGAGATAACCTTTTGCAAAGGCTTTTAGTGGGTGGAGGCTTGCAATCAAGCAACCTTGTCCTTTCAATGGCTGTAGTTCCTCAGAACTTAAAACCCCACTACAGTGAACAACAATACTGCCAGGCCGGATAGTTTTTCCTTCAGCCAACTGGCGGACAATTGGAGAAATCAAATCATCGGGAGGAGTAATAAACGTCAAATCAGTGGGTGGCAAGGCGTTTAATTGTGCAACAGCAGTGCCTGAGCCAATTGCAGAAACCGCATTTACGGCACTTGTAAGGCTCTTATTGCATATTGCAATTAAGTTAGCAAGCTGCCTGCCTGCAATAGCCAAGGCAAGGTTTTTACCTAAACGGCCTGCACCAATCACGTTAAATTGCATAAATCCAAACCTCAGGGGAGTAACCCGACAATAACACCGCTCGACAGTATCTATCACATTAATCATTAAAAAACAATTTTAAAAGGTAGGTTGTTTAAACAACAAAATTGATCACCGGTTCGACAATCTATTATTTGTCAAAGCAACATTGCTTTTAATAATACTATTGAACAAAGCGACAATTTCTGCTTAATATGAATATTCTGTAGCAACGGAAAATTAAGGATGAGCCATGCCAATGCCATTGAAGGCCTTACGTTATGGCCAATTAAAATTCATAACTGCCGGCGATGCGGTAGACAAATCAGGCCATGACGTTTTAAGGGTCGAATTTGAAGATACTGATGGCAAAACCAAGAGTGGCTTTTTTAAGCCTCTAGACCCCACTTACCCTCCCCTGTTAGCAAAATATGCCGTTGCCATCAGTGTTGCCATTCGTCTTTCATTGGGTGATCGCGCTGCTGAAGACAGACTGGTTTTTAATGACCGTGGGGAAATTAAAGGGACAGTTTCCGTTAGTCTAGCAAACTATAAACCGCTTGCCAGCTATTATCAATCACTACCCTCTGATGAAAAGATAAAAGAGGAGGTTTGCCCCTCGGTAGAAACCTTGCTTCTATATAATGTTGCAGAATTACTAGTCGCTGCCTGGCGTTATAAATGCGATGATCGGCACCCAGGCAACTTTAGCCTTTTTGGCTTAATCGATTGGGACATGGCCTTATATCATTACACCTGCATTATAAAAGGAGAACGTTTGGTAGATGGTATAACCAAACGGCTTCCTGAAAAAGACATGAAACTGACTTCCAAAGCATTGGATAATTTCCCTAACATCGAGGGAATAACCCACTTTCCTACCAAAAGTGTACCAGGAAATTTTAATGTTTTTAAAGCGTTCCAATCCTATAAAGCATTTCAAGACCTGGCTGCAAATCAGACACTGATAACCGATGAAGAAGAAATTTCCTTTCAGGAGCAATTTTTTTCCGCCTTGCTAAAAGAACTGCTTACCCATGATCCCAAAATGCTTTATCAGCGATTAAAAGACTATACCGGCGAGGAATTGCCTCTTGATTACCTCTCTCTGGAAGAAGAAAAGCATAAAAAATTAGCAGAAAAATACCCGCATTTATTTAATGAGCAAACCAACTCCGAACCCTTCATTAACCACATCATGGCAATTTTTGAACAAGAATATAGAGAGTTATACAATTCGGCAACCTATTATCCAGGGTGCAAAAAAAATGACTGGGGTATTTCTGTGGTTGGTTTTAGCCGCTTTTTACGTAACAAACCATCTGCCTACCGTAAAATAATTGACTGGGCAACCAATCAAAATAAAAGAATGGAAGAAAGCTGGTCTGCTTATCAATCCCAAGCGCTGATAGCCGACGAACATTCAACCAGAAGAGCACCCGATGCTTACGCAGTAGCCCCTGAAGGGCGCTACAAGTTAGAATACATGGAAAAAAGCTATCATAAAATATGGCGTGACTCCCATAAGCCTACAATTACCTTTATTATAGCGGAAATCAAGATATTGGCACGAGAACTGGCTAACGAATTGCGCTCCAATCCCTTGCCTCCCTTAGCTTTTAGAGAATCCCTGGATCTTGAAGAGAGTTCAAGTATCGATTCCTGGCAGATCTTGGGGGAGCAAAAACCGATTATTGAATCAGAACATGTGGATTGTGAAGAAGATAACAGGTTAAAACAAGCACTGATTGCCTTGGAGGAATTCATTTCCGAGCTCGAAAGCAGTGATAAAGCGTACTGGGAGGTCAAATTAGAGAATCTTAGCTCAGAACATAGCCAAGCTTTCTGCCACAAAATATCAGAATTAATCCGTAATGCCGAGGTTGATATCCTGGATTCTTTGAAGGGAACCAGTTGGGAAGAAAGCTTTAACACCTATATTACCAGATTACAAGAATTATACTTGGGTTTCCATTTTAGACGCCACCTAATATCAAAGGATGTCGTCTTAAGTAAAAACGCAGAACGAGAATATACTACCCTACTGGCTCGTAATCATACGGATATAGAAATTGTTAATGCCTGCCTGCAAGCTTTATTTGATTGGGCAAATACATTGGAATCTGGTGCGCTTAATGATCTTATCCTTGATACCATCAAAAACTGTTATGAACCAAGTTCATGGAATTTTACAGCCAAAAGATACCGTGCTGAAGTAATTGTAAGTTACTTAAAGAAAACGACTGATGATAACACCAACCGCCTGGCTGCCATTTTTAGTGAAGGCAATACAGAAAGCACCTCTTTGAATACTTTATTGATCAGCAAATTAATTCCCCTGATGCTGGATAGCACGAAGGCTCAAGAGAATCAAAATTTACTGAGCGTTTCCTATGCTGTGGAACGTAATTATTTTAATTGTGCTAACTATGCCAAGAAAGCCCAGGAGTTCGCACGCAATGAACTACAATTTAAGCATGTTCATTCCAAAACCAAACTGAATGAATTTAGCAACATACTGTTTCTTTGGGCAAGCAAACTGGAAAGAGAACCACTAAAAAAAATAATCCTTCAAGCATTAGCTCAGTATGAACCCTACGGCTTTAATTGGTTTATCCGCAAAACAAGAGGGCCTGAAATAAAAAAACTTCTGCAGGCATCTCCTGCTCATTCAAATGAGAAATTGCTGGCCCTGATTTTTTCCGATGGTGGAAACGAAGAAAATTCTTTAAACACTATTTTACTAACGCTGATTATTAATACCATGAAAAAAGAGATTAGTACTGATCGATGTGGCCTCTCTAAGATATCGGAGTGCCCCAATAAGGAAGTGCTGCAGGGTTACAAGCAATCCCAATACTTTCTGACAGATGCAGGATTTTTCTACTACAATAAATTGACTGGCCAATGCGCTCTGATAACCACTAACCGAGAACAGATGAAACAATTAAAGGAATATTTCCAGAAACCTAAAAGAATCGGGCAATTATCAGATGAAAATACAAGAATGATAACATCAATTACAGGCCACTCCCTTCCGGACGTTAGCATGATTTTGGAAATCAACGATCATCACATTAAGGAATATGGTGCCCGATTGAAAGAATACACCAAACCAATCACGCTGGCTACAAACGTAAAGGGTTATCAGTGGGCCTAGTGCTGCGGAACTTGCGCCCTGCTAATTTCTGAGTCAGCATATCTCTAAATAAGGTTTCAAGCTCAGAAAAAAGTGCTTCCATTGCCTTTGTATTGTATTGCCCGTTCTCAGCCGCTTTTTGCAATGCTTGCAGCTCTTCAGCAATAAAAGCAACGCTATCTTGCCAATATTTATCCTGCAAATCGTTTGCCTGGCTATTGGCAATACTAAGCAGATCGGCTACCTGAATTTGCAACGCCTCAAATTTTTTCTGATCATTATCATCCTTATCCTCCGTCGCTGTATCCGGTTTATGCCAGGCATCATATAAAAGCTTAAGTGCCAATATGGCCAACGGCAACATAATCACCAACCCTAACATCAGACCCCCATTGGCTGTAGCAGCCGAATCATCTACAGCATGCAACCTTGATGAAGAAGTATTGCAATGCCCGGAAGGCAAGGCGCTTGGCATTTCAGGCGCGCTGGTTAACGAAGAAGAAGACCAAAACTGCAGAGAGGGTGCCAGTTGACTAACAGGAGTAGCTCTCCGGGTAAAATCATCAACCTCCTCATGAAGATTTCTGCTCTCCTTAACAGGCTCATCAGAAATCTCCAAGAGTATCGGCTCTGGTATCGCTAATCCTTTAAACTGATGCTGGCGACCAATCCAGGCATGCATCGAGTCCATTAACTGCTGCACCAACTCCTGTGTGGCACTGACTAATGCCAGTTGTCTGGCCTCATTGACTTGTTGTGATAAATGAGTAGTCACCTGATTGATTTGTTGCAACAGCTCCTTACCAGCCAGATGCAAGTCTGCTGGCGTCGCCTTAAAACGAGCGAGGTTATCCTGATTAATGATAAAGTTGTCAATTTGCACTTGCTTGTTTGTAAGCAGCTTTTCCCACCAGCGTAAATCCTGTTTGTCCTGGATAGATTGATGATAACGCCGGGCATTGGCTTCTAATACTTCAATCACGTTTTGCTGTGAATGATGAATAAATCCTTCAATGCTTTTTAGCAATTGAAGCATTTGCTCACGGAATTGAATTAAAGTAAAAACCTCACCAGCCTGTTCAAACAACTGTACTAATTGCTCAAGAATTTCCTGAAAACTTAGTATTTCCTGTAAATCCACAAGACTATTGCTATAAGCAGTTCGTACCTCCTCAGGTAATTGATCGACAAATTTAAATTGCTCGCAGGTGGCTAAAATTTCAGCGGATAATTCAAGCGTTGCAAATTTACCGCTTTTAGCCTGCACCACATCACTCACACTTAGCCTGCCGCAGGCTTTGGCAGCCAAAGTAGGAAAATCTGACCTGGACTCTGATTGTTGCTCTGAGGCAAATTTTTCCCAATAGGGATGTGGGTTGACTAACTTGTCTGCCAAGGCAAAATGAAGAACCGTGTGCCTTAATTCAGCCACATGGTTTAATTGCTGCTTTACCCGTAGAATTCTTACTTTTAACTGTTGAGAATCAATTTTATGCTCTATTGCCTGTTGATGCTTTTCAATAGCCATTCTGCAATCTGCCAGGAAAAGACGGTCACTGCCAACCGTAGGGGGGGTGAATATCTCTACCGCTCTTAAGTAATTTTGCAATAATTGCAATTGTTTTCCCACATACTCTGCATTTTCAATCATGGAGAGATGCTTTACCATCCGAACCACATCAAGCAGGACATAATTTATCGGCTGATTCAGGTGAGATGCAGATAAATGACGGTTACGGAGAATTAAATAATCCCCAATCACCCGCGTTAGAGTACTTAGCTCCTGCCAGCTTAATCGTTCATTATTGATTAAATCAATATGGAAGTTATCTTCAGTTAGCTCTTGTTTAGGTTTATATTCTGGGTAAAAAATCCACGAGTTCTGGTTAACATTCTCCAAGGCAGCATCCAACTGCGGCAGAAACCAACTGTTAGCGGTTTCCAATAGCTCGGGATCCAGGCCTGAAACAGCCCTGGCGGATAATACCCTTATTCTGAATTGCAGTTCTTCTGCCGTATAACAGGCTTCATTGTGCAGTGGCCGAGAAAAAAAGCCAAAGCGCGATGTTGGCGGCATGGAACGGTAGTCAACGTGATGGTATATACTGCGCATAAACTCCCCTGTTAGTCCTTTTCAGTGTAAAGCTTATATGGCCAATATACTTCAAATAACAACAAGCTTGAAACCTCTATCCTCAATATACAGGCAATCCATTTATTTATCGGCTATAAATAGATAATCATACCATTGAAAATAGGGTCATTAGGGCCTGTTCGCGATTCTATTAAACAAAATATCATTTACCCCATTTTCAATGGTATGATTCCTGAAAAATTTTTATTGTAACGATTTGTATGCGTGATTATTTAAAAACTCTGCCTCAGTTTATCCTACCCAAAGGTCGATTAACTCATTTGGCTGGCATATTTGCCAATGTGCGTACGCCTGCCATTAAGAATTTCTTAATTCGCCATTTCATCAGACAATATGGCGTTAATATGCAGGAAGCCAGGGAAGAAACCCCTGAAAACTATGCTTGTTTTAACGATTTTTTTATCCGCCAGTTAAAGCCGGAATGCAGGCCCTTGGCCAACGCAGATATTATTTCGCCTGTGGACGGTTTTATCAGTGAATTCGGTGCAATAAAAGAAGGCCAGATAGTCCAGGCTAAAAAACATAATTATACTGTTGAAGAACTATTGGCTTGCAATAAGGCATTAAGTAAACAATTTATTGATGGCTGCTTTGCGACCCTTTACCTGTCTCCCAAAGATTACCACCGCATTCATATGCCGATTGCTGCGACTTTAAGAGAACTAATTTATGTGCCAGGCAAATTATTTTCTGTGCAACCTTCAACCGTTCGCGTCATTCCCATGCTGTTTGCACGCAATGAGCGATTAGTCGCCTTATTTGACACTGAAGCCGGTTTAATGGCGATGGTTCTGGTTGGCGCAACCATCGTCGGTGCCATTGGCACCCGCTGGCATGGCGACATCAAACGCTCAGCTAAAAAGCAAGCCTATTATATCGACCCCAAGGAGTCCGCAAATACTATTTTGCAAGGTGAGGAAATGGGTTATTTCAAGCTAGGCTCCACCGTGATCCTGTTGTTTGCTGAGGGTAATCAAATTCATTGGCATGATGACTTATACCCGGGCCAAAGTATCCGTTATGGTCAGGCACTGGCTGAACTTATAAAGTAGCTCGTTGATCGAGAACCTGATCTTCACCCATTGTAGATGTCACGACCACCTCTGCAACAACGGGTTTGATATCCGCTATCCTTTCTTCAAGAATACATTGGATAGTGTCCGATGATCTCAACGTCTCATCAGAGTATTCCATTAGTTTTTTAATATCAGGGCTAGTCATTTCCTTAATAGCATCCCCCAGTTTTTTCATAGCCTCCCTGTCTTCCACCAATAGATTTAACCGGGTAATTAGAGCCATTGCTTCCTGTTCAACTAAACTGTCTGTCGTTACCTCAGGTAATTCTTCTGCTTTTTTGTGGATTGCTTCCCATTTACCAGATACTTTCTCTCTAACAGTATCTTTGCTGGAAACAATCTCTTTTTCGATGCTGACTTTTGGCGCTTGTTCTCTTTGATAAGCCTGAGCAATTGCCATTTGGAATTTCTTATGATCTTCTGGAGGAATTACAATAATTTGCTCCTTATTAATGGCAGGAGTCACACCAAACAGCGCTGTTGCCAGTTTAACCTGCTCTTCGGTTTTGGCAACGATACGAAGAGCCAGGACATCATTGGATCGCCATGCGAAACCTAGTTCAGCCCGCGCCTCAGGACGTTTATCCTGATTGAATAAAGAAACAATATAAGGAAAGGTTTCGTATTGATAAGTTGGCTTAACAAGTAAGGATTCCCGCTTCTGATTGTATACTGACTCGGCAGTAACCATTAATTTTTGTAATTGTCCCTCACTTAATTTACAGCTTAAACCCTTCTCATTGGAAACAACATCAAGACCAAGTTTTCTTAATCCAGGAGCAACCGTCTTGTTGGTTGTCATCAAGGTGTAAGTACCGTCTTCATTTTTTTGCAGCTGGAAAGGTATCCTGCCCGTCGGTGGATCAAAGCGCATTGTGTTAAGGAAAGCTTTTCCGTCATGCGACATCACCGAGGTTGGCGAAAAAATTTTCTCTAACTTATCAAGTAAGTCAATTTCACTTTTATGCAACAGGGCGCGTTGTGCAAATACCCTTAAAATATTGGCATTACTTTTAGCAGCAGTGGCAGCCATATCATCAATAAACGCTATATATTGATTAAGTTCATCATTTGGCATGCCATGCTTTATTGCATCATTAATTAAATCAATTTTGACCTCGGTAAAATAGAGGTCAAATGGCTGTAATTTTCCCGTGCTAATTTGCATGATATAGGTGTCAATTAATGCTTCTTTCACTCCACCTTCTTGATAGGTTTCCCTAATCCTGCTTAAACGACCCAGTAAATCATCGGGAGACGGTGTATTTTTTTGAATATTATGCAATCCTTCACGTAACTCGGGAGGATAGCTCTTAATTAACTCTTCGCTGGGATTTTCACCGGTAATCATTTTTCTTAACAGATGTACACCAATCATCCGGTCAGACAGAGTGGTATCGTAGAATACGCTGTAATTTCGATACATGCCATGACGGGCTTGCCCCAAAAAGGAAGAACCTCTGAAAATAGCGGGCGCTTTAGCGTATTTGTCTTCAAATGAAAAATCATCCTGTAAAGAGGAGCTTACACCGCTTCCTTCATAGGGTTTGCCATAATCGAAACCATAGAATTGTCCATTGGCAAATCCTTTGTTCTGCGCCTCCTTGCCCATGCCATCTCTATCACCGACAGCGATACCAAAAATTAAATTTTTACCCAGGCCAGGAATGACTTTGGCCCGTTTAACCAGCGCATCCTTATCCTCAACAAGAATACCATTATAATCAGGCTCACCCCCCTCATGCAGGAATTCTTTTAATACATGCAAGCCATTTTGCCAGCCACAGGCTAACATGGAGTGAAGTCCTTTATCCCCCCGTACCCATACTAAATTTTGACGCTGATTATGAGGACTAAAAATCCTGGCCAGTCGGGTGCCGACATATTCCCTCATAGCCTCTTTATTCGCCTTCATTCGGTCTTTTTGGCCTTCCGCATAATCCAGTTTATATAGCCAGGAGCTTAGTTTTTCATTTTTTTCAATACCATTTTTGACCTCTTTGCAAAGCCACTTAATACGATTATCAAGCTCCTTTTCGCGATGAGAACCCTTTACATAAGCATTAACAAAAGTCGAAAAAATCTGTTGTTTTCTTTCTAATCCTTCAATTTTAAGCCCTTCTCTCAATTGTGTGAGGTTTCTTCTTTCTTCCCCAGACATTTTTTTGTTAAAAAGAGCCTCATCCAATTTTTCCTCGGATAAAATTTTCTCTAATTCTGTAAAAAAGGCCTCATTTAAGTCAACCGCTCTAAATCCTGGTTCCACGCCACTGCTTTTTTCCGCAAAACAAAATTGCCTCGCACCAAACATGGTGCCTACACGAGTTAATTCTTTTTGGCTGCGTAAATTGGTCAGATCCACCCGATCTGTTGCTTCCTTTCCTATTGAGTTAACCGAAGGACTTACAGTCAATTGGACTATTTTCTTACTCCCTACTACGGGGGTACTTTGTGATGTTTTAGTCGACTCAACCCTGGTTTTCCTGACTGGAGGCAACAAAGTTTCCTCACTCTTTTTAGTGCTTACGCCTAACCTGTCATTGAGCATCCGCATCAATAAGCCATCTTTTTTTAAATGGTATCGTTGCTCATTATCGAGTTCTATCCCAAACTGCTCTTCGCAAAACTTCTTGATGAATTTTCCCAGGCCACTATTTGAACCGCCCAGGGTTTTTAAAATTGCGGCGTATTCAGCTGCAAACGCATCTACAAGCGCAAGGATTTTCGCATCTGAAGATAAATCATTATCGTTAATTACTGCCCTTATATTTTTACCTAGATTCTCAAGGCTCTCGGTGCGTGCTGTTTTTGGTTCAGCAGCAGTCCATGCTTTAATTACCCTATTGTAGTCTTCCTTGAAATTATTGCTGGTGATCACTGACTTTGTTTTATTACCGCCCTTTAGTAATCCCATATAATCTTTCATGTAGTCATCACTTAGTTCGTACTTTTTCCCTTCCGAGAGCTTCACCATATCAGGCTTAATTTTCATTGCCTCGAAATAGTCTCGGTCAATTACCAAATCACTCAGTAATAAGTCGTAAGTAGCGTCTCTTAAATCCTCTGATCTTGTTGGCGTTCCGGTAAAGCGAGTCCAGTTTGCATTGGCTATTACCCCCCCATTTGGAAATCCAGGGGCTGTTAATAAGCCTTTAAGCGCACGATAACCACAACTCCAACCATCCCTTTGCAAATTATCCGAGTTCACATTAACCGTCTTTGTCGTAGCAGCAGGGAAGGCACTATAATGACCGTCTGTGTAATTAATCGCATTCCTTAAAATGTTTTGCTCATCCCCTGAAAGCGGCATGGAGTCCTGATAATTTATGGTAACTGAATTGCTTGTTGGATCAACGTTCACCATCGCATAAGTCCAGTGAGAGCCTTGACTGCGCAATGAACCCGTGCTGCCTTTATTGATGATTAACGGAATTGAGTAAGGCGCGGTCTCGTCAGCGTGCTTTACTCTCTCAAAATGCAATATCATCCCGATATCTTTCTCAGTTAACCGGGTAATATGTGTTCTATCCTTAACCCCCAGCTTAATAAGCAAACGCTCTATATCGACTTCGCCAAGCCATTCGCTTGGACCTAACTTATTACCCAACAATTTTTCTGCGATACCTAAATTGCTGCTTTGGGCATGCAAGTCACGTAAAGAGCGCGATCCAAGCTGCTGACTAAGAACCAGGCCCTCTAGAATTGCGCCTTTTTCATTAAATGAGGTAGCGATTGGTGGGTTATCACCGGTAAGCACGACTAATTTATCTAACAAGCCCTCTAAGGTTTTAAATTGCCCAGCATAATCTCTGCGGGTTTCCTGATTACTACTGCCAATTGCATCGAGGTTTAAACCGTCATGGCCTAATTTATGGAAAAAGTTAATAGCCGTAGTTAAATTGGCATAATTGCCCATGTTATTTAGCCAAACTGGGTCAAAGCGTCCTTTAAATTTTTCACTTAGATAAAGTTCAATAATGCGCTTTATTTTATCTTCAGCTAACGCTTTAGTAACTTCACTTACAGGTACCATGTCATCTTCCTTATTTATTGATAATCAGGATGTAAAGCGAAAAATGGAGGCTTAACATCCCCCTAAATTTATAGGCTTATAACCCCACCTTATTCCCTTAAGGCTGATTATTTAAAGTATAGTATTTATAATTAAATACAGTGCAATTAGATTTTTTTTTGAATCAATTGTTTGTTTATAAATCCGAATTTTGATATAATGGTGCGTTCTTTTGGTTAAAATTAAAACGTCAGTTCGGATAAGAAACTCAGCCTGACATTACTCTAATGGGCTGACATCCAACGTTAAAAAGGTATCGTTTTATGGGAAATAAGGAAACTGACAACGAATCTTCATCTTATATCCTCTTTCCAGTCAAACAAAAGGATAGGCAACCGATTTACTATGTCAGTGACTATTCTGAGGCGTTGGCGGATTCTGTCTATAAAGGCTATCGATGCGAATTAAGAAATAATCAAACCATCCTCACCCCCAGCCAGGTTAAGAAAGAAGAGGTCCACATCGATTCAACAAAGCCGGTGGCAATAAAGTTTTATGAGAAAGGAAAGCACCCATCTCCCTACCAATTTTATGACTCTGAAATAGCCATCCTTAATCTGGCCGGTCAAAAGGTGCTCATCATGGATTTCATTGATGGTTTCCATATCCACCCGGATGCCAAAGATAATCCGCAATTGAGGCAGTTAACCTTTTCCCAGGCTGTAAACATCGCCTGGCAACTGATCATTGAGCTCAATCGCAGACATTATAACAATAGTAATGGCCCTGCTGTTGTTCATGGTGACATCAAGGGAACCAACCTTAAAATAAGAATGTCGCCAACTGGTGAAAAATGCAAAATCGACATCTTCTACCTTGACGGTGACTATGCTAAACCGATAACAAACCGGTCGCAATGCGCTCAAGGAACCCTTGAGCACCTCGCCATTGAACTCCTGGATGGTCATTACTCGGAAAGCAGCGATTTTTTCGCGTTAAGCCCTATCCTGCTCAGTCTCTTTGGCGCCCGCAATCCTTTGCAGGAAATTATTGCCTTCAGAAACGCCCATCCTGACATGGATAATGCGCAACTGGTCAAAAAATACCGTGACCTTGGTTTTTGCAGCGAGGGACTATTTGAGCATTTTGCCAAGAAACCCGAACCCTTCATTTGCAACCTAATCAAAGAATTTATTCTGCAAATGGGAGCAAAATACAAGGAAGACCGCCCTGCTCCAGCGGCGATATTGGAGTTTTTTACCGCACTCAGGCAGCTATCGTTAATTGATGAATCAGCGAAAGATAACGAATTTTATCTCTTGCGCTTACAGGTAGCTGTCCAAAATGAAAATTGGCTAACCGAACAAAAATATATCAATCTATTTCTCAGAGCAGACCTGGCTTTACAAGAGCGATTAATGGCTTTAATGCACCGCAATCAACGTTTGCATTTGTATACAATCGTGTTGGATAACCCGGCAGCGTCCTCTCTGGTTAACAGGCTCAGAAAAAGTATCGCAAGCGACCTCCGAGAATTAACAGATACGTTTCAACCACCCTCTTTATTGAGTTCACTTTTTTCTTCCCCCGTCACTAAAAAAGAACTTGAGTGGTTACTCAATTGCTATGAACAAAATAATAAGGAAGCGTTCTATTCTCCGACAAATGAAAAAATGAGATTAAAATTGATGAGTTGCAAGGAAAAAAATACAGCGCCTCTGATTTTGGCAGTCACAGCGGAGTTTACTCACTCAGCACAACTAGCTCATTATAAGCTCAAGCAAATAAGCTAAGCACTGGAGTTATTTTTTGGTCAGACTATCTACTAAGTACTTGTTAGTACCATCCCTATGATAGTGACGGTAGAATGTTTTTAATTTACTCTTATATTCAGATGCTGGATATACCTCATTAGACCAAGGATCGCATATCACTGCATTTGTTCCCCAAGAAGTTATATCATTCAAATTGCTCTTAAGATCCCTATCGATAACCCAAAATACATGGTCCCCCTTCTCGCCATCAATTTCAATAATTTCGGCATTTATTGAGCAAACCTGATTGGTTGTTAATAAATAATCCATTGCTTGAAATGCAAGCTCGTGGCAATTGCCCAGAGAATACTTACTACTAACGATTACCGTTTTTTCGTAATCATAAATATCATCTGGCAACAGTCTGTGAGGATCAGAAAAAGTTTGCGATATCAAAGCACGCATTTGCTTAAGTACGGCATTATTTAAGGCTTCAAAATATTCAACAGGAAGAGCATTGTTCTCAATCTGAGAGCAACCATGAACAATTTGAGTTCTAGCATAATCTTTTGCAAGATTACCTAGCTTTAGATTTGATTCTAGTATATTCATCTACTTATTATAGACAAACTTCAACACCTTTCCTTATATAAAATAAGGCTCAACTATTTCCCTAAATCAAAACAGAATGATAGATTGAGTTCTAATATCCGGGATAATATCCTGCTATGATGATTCAATGCAAAAGGAACTGCCATGCTAAGCCCAAGAGAGGTCAGAACAACCGAGGATGCAAAACGAATAGTCGAAGAACGCAACCTTAGCCATGTCAAGGTTGGGATTTTTGATATCGATGGCGTAATGCTCGGTAAGTATATGAGCCGTAATAAATTCTTCTCCGCTCTGGACGACGGCTTTGCCTTTTGTGATGTTATTTTGGGCTGGGACTCTAAAGACAAGCTCTATGATAATACCAAATACACCGGCTGGCATACTGGTTATCCTGACACGCCGGTGCGTATTCTGCCTCAAAGCTGTCGTGAACTAATTTTTGAAGATAATCAACTGTTGTTTATGGCTGAATTTGCCGGGGCTGCTGAGGCATTATGTCCTCGTGCCTTACTGCGTCGAATGATTGAAAAAGCAGCCCTAATGGGTTTTGAAGCCTATGCCGCCCTGGAATATGAATTCTTCCTATTTGATGAAACGCCAGACAGTGTGCGCGCCAAGGGTTTTCGCAACCTGAAGCCCATCACTCCCGATTTCTTTGGCTACTCAATCATCCGCAATACCGTACACGCTGATTTATATCATCAAATTCTCAATATGGCTGAAGCAATGGATTTTCCTATTGAAGGATTGCATGCGGAAACAGGGCCTGGTGTACTTGAGGCGGCCATTGCAGTGGATAAAGCCGAGGCAGCGGCAGATAAAGCGGCGCTGTTTAAAACCTTTATGAAGATCCTTGCCCAGCGGAATAATACCATGGCCACCTTTATGGCTAAATGGTCACCCCATTATCCTGGACAAAGCGGCCATATCCATCTTTCCTTACGCCATCTGAACGATGCAAGCTCGGCGTTCCATGATCCATCCATGACCCATAATATGAGTAAAATCCAGCGTCATTTCCTGGCTGGGCAACAAAAACTGATGCCCGAATTCTTAGCTATGGTTTCGCCAACGATAAACAGTTACACAAGGCTTATTCCCGGTTTCTGGGCACCCACAGACGCAACCTGGGGAGTTGAAAACCGTACAACAGCATTGCGGGTTATTCCCGGCAGCAATAAGTCTCAACGAATTGAATACCGCCTTGGTTCTGCAGATGCCAATCCTTATCTGGCTCTGGCCGCAGCCTTAGGCTCGGGTTTGTATGGTATTGAGCATGAATTGGAACCAGAGCCGGAAGTCAAAGGCAACGCCTATCAGCAGCAGCATCAACAATTGGCTCTGCCGCGCACCCTATGGGAAGCAGCACAACGTTTGAAAGCATCAAAGGCTGCATGCACTTTATTTGGTGATGAATTTGTTGAACATTTTACAGCCTCACGTGAATGGGAGGAGCGGGAATTTCGCCGTCACATTACCGATTGGGAACTTGATCGCTACTTTGAAATTATTTAACTGGGGCTAAAATGAATACTATGTTAAAAACTTACTCCCCCATTGACAACTCTCTCTACGTTGAGCGCCCCTTTGCCACTGCCGCAGAAATTCAATCGGCTCTCGATAAAGCCCATCATGCGCAAAAATCATGGCGACTCACAACCATTGCCAAGCGGGAGAAATTTTGTACCGCTGCTATTGAAATACTCGTTGCCAATAAGAAAGCCATTGCCGAAGAAATTTGCTGGCAGATAGGAAGACCCATTTCTCAAGCACCAAAGGAAATAGCGGGGCTGGAAGAGCGTGCCCGTTACATGATTGCTGCAGCCAGTAGCGCCCTGGCTACCATCGAGTTACCTGAGGAAACTGGTTTTTTACGTTATATCAAGCGAGAACCTCTAGGGGTCGCTTTGGTGATTGCACCCTGGAATTACCCCTACCTTACAGCGGTAAATGCCCTCATTCCTGCGATTATGGCCGGTAATGCGGTCATCCTTAAACACTCAACCCAAACCCCACTGGTGGCAGAACGTTTCGCCCAAGCCTTTGCCCAGGTGGGACTGCCAGAAGGGGTTTTCCAATATTTACATCTTACCCATGCGGACACAGAGACCATCATCCAATCACCCCAAATTAACTACGTCGCTTTTACCGGCTCTGTCGCCGGAGGCGAAATGATTGAGCAAACGGCAGCAGGACGTTTTATTAATGTCGGTCTGGAACTCGGCGGCAAGGATCCTGCCTATGTACGGGCTGATGCCAATCTTGAGCATGCGGTGGAAAGCACCATCGATGGTGCTTTCTTTAATTCCGGTCAATCTTGTTGTGGTATAGAGCGTATCTATGTTCATCAGGATGTCTATGAATCCTTTGTTAGCAAGGCTGTGGCTCTGGTTAAGCAATATAAACTTGGTCGACCTGACTCCCCTGAAACCACACTGGGGCCACTTGTTCGCGCATCTGCCGCAGAATTTGTTCGTTCGCAAATTAAAGAGGCGGTTGCACAGGGTGCTGTAGCGCATATTGACAGACAAGATTTTGCAATGGATGCCCCTGGCTCTCCTTACATGGCACCGCAAATTTTAACCCGGGTAAACCATCGAATGCGCGTGATGACAGAAGAATCCTTTGGCCCTGTTGTAGGCATCATGGCTGTCGCTGACGACAATGAAGCAGTAACGTTAATGAATGACAGCGTTTATGGATTAACTGCTGCTGTTTTTACCCGGGATATTGAGGCAGGAATAGCCATCGGTGAACAGTTGCACACGGGTACTTTTTTTATCAATCGTTGCGATTACCTTGATCCTGCATTAGCCTGGACAGGGGTAAAAAACTCCGGACGTGGCTGTAGCTTATCCTCACTGGGGTATCAAATGCTTACCAGACCCAAATCTTTCCATCTAAAAACGACGATTTAAAGGAATCCAGCACCATGAGCATGTCATCATTGAGGGCTAACTGGAATTATCCTACCTCCATACGAGTAGGAGCGGGGCGTGCCGGTGAACTTGCGGCGGCCTGTACAGAACTGGGTATTCAATCGCCTCTTTTGGTTACTGACCCCGCCTTGACCACTTTACCCATGGTCGAGACAGCCCGGCAATCTTGCCTCGACGCGGGTTTGTCTATTGCCTTATTCTGCCAAATCAAAGCAAATCCTACGGATAAAAACGTGGCAGACGGTGTCAGCGCCTACCGTTGCGGCAAACATGACGGGGTCATTGCTTTTGGAGGTGGTTCCGCTTTGGATGCTGCCAAAGCGATCGCCCTGATGGTTGGACAAGACCGTCCTTTATGGGATTTTGAAGATATTGGTGATAATTGGCAACGAGCCAATACTGCAGGTATCGCACCTATCGTTGCCTTGCCCACCACCGCAGGTACCGGCTCTGAGGTTGGGCGTGCGTCGGTCATTACTGATACAAAACAGCAGGTTAAAAAGATTATCTTTCATCCCAAGATGCTGCCCAACATTGTCATCCTAGACCCAGAACTCACACTTGGGCTGCCACCCCATATTACCGCTGCAACTGGCATGGATGCGCTGTCTCATAACCTGGAAGCCTATTGTGCCAGTAATTACCATCCGATGGCAGAGAGTATTGCCCTTGAAGGAATAAGGTTAATCAAGACCTATTTGCCTCATGCCGTGCATGAAGGAAAAGATCCGCTGGCCCGAACCCAGATGCTTGTCGCCTCTGCCATGGGAGCAACGGCATTTCAGCGTGGCCTAGGTGCCATGCACGCCCTGGCTCATCCTCTGGGAGCTCTCTATGACACCCATCACGGCCGCCTAAATGCCATTTTGATGCCTTACGTCCTGGAAGCCAATCGCCCGGCTATTGAAGACAAGATTGCAAGACTTGCTGATTATCTGCAAATTGATAACGGCTTTGATGGCTTTCTCAACTGGATTTTAAAGCTACGTTCTGACTTGGGCATCGAACACAGGTTAACAGAGATAGGTATTGACGAGCGCCAGGCAGAACGCATCGCCAAAATGGCCGTTGAAGATCCTTCCTCATCAGGGAATCCCATCCTGTTTGATGAGCTACAATATAAAAATATCCTAATCGCTTCACTAAATGGCAAAATGCAGCATCAGCCAGAAAGCCAATTACAAAAGCAATAGCGGATTGAGCAGGAAAAATCGCCATGAATATTGGAATTTTGCTTTGTGATCATCTGGGAGAGCAATTTAGTACAGAACATGGCCAGTATCCTGACATGTTTGCCAGCCTTCTCCATCAAGCCGATCCTGGCTTAACCTTTTCAGTTTATCATGCCCTGGAAAATAAATTGCCCAATCATATTGATGCCGCAGAAGCTTACCTGATTACCGGTAGCCGCCATGGCGTGAACGAGGGTTTCCCATGGATTAGCAACCTGGAAGCGTTCATTCTCGAATTGCATATGGCACAGAAAAAAATGCTCGGAATATGCTTTGGTCATCAGCTTATCGCCAAAGCACTTGGAGGCAAAGTCGTTATGGCGGCAAAGGGTTGGGGGGTTGGAATGTCAATCAATAAGATTACCGGGAAAAAACCATGGATGACTCCCGAACAGGAAGAGCTTAACCTGCTGGTTAGCCACCGGGAACAAGTAGTTGAATTGCCTTTGGGCGCTGAAGTTCTTGCCAGCAGCGACTTCTGTCCATTTTATATGATGCAGATTGGCAATCATTTTCTCACCATCCAGGGACATCCGGAATTTAGTAAGGCCTATTCTCAGGCACTCATCGAAGATCGAAGAAATATTCTTGGTAAAGAAGTTTCAGAACAGGGGTTAATGTCATTGGAACTTAAGGCAGATGATGGTTTATTTGCCAAGTGGATGGTCAATTTTTTGCGTAATCACAGAGCGACCATATAAAATAATGAAACAACCGTCCCTATTTAACAACCTTAATTTAAAGATTATTGTTAAGCACACAAATGATATATTTGAAAAATGTTATCTCTGTATCCGTAAGCCTGCTTCAATTAAAAAGCAGGCTTACGCTAAATTTTAGATAACTTTTGCAAGCCCTGGGACAGCTTTCTCTATATTTTCTATTACCCTTGTCGGAGCTTGGGTTTTGGCTTTTGAGCTCCATGAGAAACGATGCATATTCAGGGCGTCAATTAAACCACTTTCTTTCGCCAATTGTTTGTATGATGTTTGTTTTAGTTCCTCATCACCCATAAATATTGACATTGTCCGCACGTTAAGTAAGGCAGTCTCAAGCGCTTTGATTTTATCGCCTGCAAAAAAAGTAAAGGGGCTTTTTAGCCTTTTTAATTCAATGCTTGCAAGTTTAACAAGATTATTATAATTATCATTTTCAGAAATGGAATCCAGAGACGGATTGGCTGCCCTTACATTTTTTGCTTCTTCTGCTCTCTTTTTAATGTCACACATCAACGGAGCTGGATCATCGATTTTTTTGAAATGAACTGATTTTCCATTATCCAGCTCAATAGAACCTTCAGCAGGTAAACCAATCATCGGCAATTTTTGTTTATCTTCTGTCGTCGTTTTTTATATTTTACAAGAATGCCATCCTTCATAACTAGCGCATCAATATGAAGGTTTGTTAACTTTTCTTTTAATTCTTCAAAGCTATTAGATTGCTATTTTATAAACTTCATCAAACATAAATAATCACCAAAAATGCAATGTGGTTTAAATTTTATCATTAAACCGTCTGTAATGGAATCTTTATAAGACGAACCAGGGTCTGTCGACATTTATTTTAGCCAAAGTGCGGTGGCAATAAAGAAACGATAAAAAGAGTGAAACTTAAGATCTTTGTCATGCTCCCTGAGAGCCTTTCGATGAGATTTTGGCGGTATGATCGCAAAAGCATTCATGTTTATGGAGGCGTTGATAATGTAATCCACATCACAACTTTATTGCGAGTATAGCGGTAGTCGTTTTTCCTTCAAGCAATGTCAGTGCTTGTGTAAATCTGGAGTTTGTCCCGGCGGCGGTGAGGATGAATTTAAAGGGATACCTAGTGCGTCAGGCAATGGGTGTATTTTGGCCTTTTAAAAGCTCCATCAGCACAAACTGACAGAGCGTTTAAAATTACCAGCTTCTTACTTAGCAGCTTCAGCTTTCTTTTCTTTTACTTTGGCAATCACTGCTTCAGCTACATTGCTTGGACAAGGAGCATAGTGAGAAAACTCCATTGAGAATTGACCACGACCAGAGGTAAGGGTACGCAAGGTACTGATGTATCCAAACATCTCTGAAAGGGGAACATCGGCCTTAATGCGAACGCCAGCTGCACTGGGTTCCTGGCCAGAGATCATGCCGCGGCGACGGTTTAAGTCACCAATCACATTACCTACATCATCTTCCGTACTATAAACGTCAACCTTCATGATTGGTTCAAGCAATTGCGGACCAGCTTTTGGTATGGATTGACGAAAAGCGCCTTTTGCAGCAATTTCAAACGCAATCGCTGAGGAGTCAACGGCATGGTAAGCACCGTCGGTAAGGTTAACTACAACATCCAATACAGGGAAACCGGCTAAAGTACCTGTGCCCATCATTGAACGGAAACCTTTCTCAATCGCCGGAAAGAATTCTTTAGGGACATTTCCACCCACAACCGAGGTGATGAAGGTAAATCCCGAATTTGGCTCGCCCGGTTCAATAGTGTAGTCAATTTTTCCATATTGACCAGCACCACCCGATTGTTTCTTGTGTGTATAGCTGTCCTGAATCGATTTGGTTATGGTTTCACGGTAAGCAACCTGCGGTTGGCCTACTAATAATTCAACATCGTAAGTACGTTTCAGAATATCCACTTTAATGTCAAGATGTAATTCACCCATACCACGAAGAATAGTTTCACCTGAGTCTTCATCGGTTTCAACCCTGAACGTTGGATCTTCTGCAATCATCTTGCCAATAGCAATACTCATTTTTTCAGTAGAGCCCTTATCTTTGGGCGCGACCGCAATAGAGATGACTGGCTCAGGGAAAACCATCGCTTCAAGTGTACACTCGTGATCAGGATGGCAAAGCGTATGGCCGGTGCGAACGTTTTTCATACCTATGATAGCTATAATGTCGCCTGCTTGAGCGCTTTGCAATTCATTGCGCTCATTTGCCTGCATCTCAACCATGCGGCCGACACGCTCAGTTTTACCGGTAACGGAGTTAAGGATAGTATCACCTTTATTTAGTCTGCCTGAATATATACGTACGAAGGTTAAAGCACCAAAACGGTCATCCATGATTTTAAATGCCAAGGCGCGAAATGGCTCATCAGGAGAAACGATAGCGAATTCACCGTTTGGCTCACCTTCAGCAGTGGTCAACGGTTGTGGGTTAACCTCATGGGGAGCTGGCAAATAGTCAACCACCGCATCCAATAATAGCTGCATCCCTTTGTTTTTAAAGGCTGAACCGCAATAAGTTGGGAAGAAGGCCAATTCAAGGGTACCTTTACGGATACAACGCTTGATTTCTTCTATTGATGGCTCCTCGCCATCTAAATAAGCCATCAGCAAATCATCATCCATTTCAAGTGCCGTTTCAATTAATTGCCCGCGGTACATTTCAACATCGTCAAGCATATCGGCTGGTACATCAGTAATAGTGTAATTTTCTGGCTGGCCAGTTTCGTCCCAAACATAGGCTTTACGGGTTAATAAGTCGACAACCCCGACGAAATTGTCTTCAATGCCAATTGGCAAAGTCATAATTAAAGGATTTGCACCCAATACTTTTTTAATTTGCTCAGTGACCTTCAAGAAGTTCGCGCCGATACGGTCAAGTTTGTTGACGAAAATCAAACGAGATACTTTTGAATTGTTCGCATAGCGCCAGTTGGTTTCTGACTGAGGTTCAACGCCCCCAGAACCACAGAACACCCCGATGCCGCCATCAAGCACCTTCAGTGAACGATATACCTCTACAGTGAAGTCAACGTGTCCTGGGGTATCGATTACGTTGAAGCGAGTACCTTTCCAGAAGCAACTTACTGCTGCTGACTGGATGGTAATCCCTCGCTCCGCTTCCTGTTCCATGAAATCGGTTGTTGATTCACCCTCGTGAACCTCACCCATTTTGTGGATTTTACCGGTGAGCTTAAGGATACGTTCTGTAGTGGTGGTTTTCCCGGCATCTACGTGGGCGAAGATACCAATGTTTCTGTAAAGGTTTAAGTCAGTCATAGTGCTCTTACTAAAATTAAATGAATAAAAAATTGTCACGCATTGTACAGTATTTTATCCGAATTTGCAGCAGAATTTGTTCGATATGTAATGGTTTTTAGGTTGGAACGCTTGCAGGATGCCATTAACCCACCCGGATGGGTTTGAGTATAGTTATAAATTAGCTTATCAGGGTGGTTTTTCAATCCAATTTCCAGTAACAACCCAAAGCCTATTGCAGGAGATAACAAGCAAAAAACTACAGAAATTATTCCACTCGAAATCATGTCCTCATGAAAACATATTTAAGTGCAGATATTATGTTTTAATAACCACTCGTCAATAACAGATGTTGTTGTTTGAGGATTCTCTATGGGAACATAATGAGCCGCCTTAGGAATAATGCTCAACTCAGCTTTAGGAATTTCTCCAAGCATATGCTCTTGTCTAGCTATATTAATACTTTTATCGTCAGCGCCACGAATTAATAGTGTTGGACAACGGATCTGATTTAAATAACTAAAATGATTGTTACATTCAAGTATGGCATTTAGTTGTCTGATAGCAACATCAGCACCTTGACGACGCATCATGTTTAAGAGATTGATTTTGATATTTTGATTATCCTTATTCACCGCGGATATATCTTGTTCATAATCTGAATTGATATATGTTTCAAAATGACCAGAAGAGATCAGGTGTATATAATTTAATAAATGGTCTTTCGTTGTTTGCTTCAAATAACCTGGTGCTGAAGAAATTAAGACCAATCCCTTACAATAGTTTTCCAAATGATAAAATAGTGATAAAGCAATCCACGCTCCCATGGAAAAGCCAATCAATACGACGTCTTTTCTAATATTTTTGGAAACTGTTTGAGAAAATTTTTCGATTTCTGAACAAGAGCCGACGGATATTATTTCAGCAAGATGATTATTTTTAAATTCTTGCAACATAGGCTTCCACAACATTTCATCACACATCAAACCCGGAATAAGCACTAATTTCGGCATGTTTTTGGAACCTCGTGTTAATTTTTTTAAAATTAAACAAAACATTTAACCAACTTAATTAACGTCATAGCCGGTATATGAGGCATCTCCACTAAAAGTAATGATGTGCGGATTTGGGAAAGAGGCAAAATAACGAATAGCAGAGGAGGATTGAAAAGACGTCGGTATTATTACAATAATAATCAATGGCTTACGCATAATTACGAACCATTGTGAAGTGTTTTAAACTTACTCAATGGTACCGAGAAGAGGACTCGAACCTCCACGGGGTTGCCCCCACTAGCACCTGAAGCTAGCGTGTCTACCAATTCCACCACCTCGGCATAGGTCGCTAAAATACTTAAGATTGGTAATGCTGTCAATAACATTTCGTTAATTATAGCAATTAACAGCAGATTAATTTTTAGGTAAGATGACTTTACTTCAGGATAATCCTCGATGACTCTCTCAGTACAAGGCAGCAAACCATAGGATTTAAAGAGGATTTATATATTTCAGGACGTTATGGGAATTTTAGATTGCGTGCAAAAGCTTATTGATTACTATTTCGCTTTTATACCGAGAAAAAAGCCCGACAGCTTAGCCTTGTCCGAAGCAAAATTTATTGCCCACCGGGGTGCGCACGATAACAATCACACGATTATTGAAAATACGCTCGCTGCCTTTGATCGCGCCCTGAAATTAGGATGCTGGGGAATTGAATTTGATATCCAGGAAACAAGCGATCATATTTTAGTGGTTAATCATGACCCGACTTTAACCCGGCTTTGGGGGAAGAAATTTGCGGTTAAGGATCTCGATTTTCAATCGTTAAGAAAGATGCTTCCTCAGATACCTAGCCTTGATGAGGTAATTCAACGTTATGGTAAAAAAATGCATCTCTTTATCGAGTTGAAAGCCCCGTTTAATGCAGAAGCTATTTTGGAAAAATCGCTGCATGGGCTAACCTCTGGCAAAGATTACCATTTACTCAGTCTGGATGAAGCCATTTTTGCTTCATTCTCCCATTTTCCACGCAAGTGTATGCTGCTGGTTGCCGGACCCAATAATGCTAAAAAATTTTGCCGGCTGAGCCTGCAGAAACATTATGGGGGCGTCCTGGGGCATTATCTGCTAATTACGGATAAGCTGATTAAGCAACTGCAATCGACTGCCAATCAAATCGTTGGCGTAGGCTTTATTGATTCAAAATTCAGCCTGTACCGGGAATTAAACCGCGGGTTGCGCTGGTTATTCAGCAACAATGTTGCCTCCTTGAGTCATCACCTAGGACAACCAAGGGAAGAGAATGCACAAAATTAAAGTGGCATCGATAATTATGCACTGGAATGCAGCAAAAACTTTGCTGCATTCGAGGAAATTTATTGAGGTGAAATCATTTCTTCAGGCTTTACATATTGCTTGAATTGCTCCGCTGTCAGGAAACCTAATTTAACGGCGGCTTCTTGTAAAGAAATATTCTCATGATGGGCGGTTTTGGCAATTTTGGCAGCCTTATCATAACCGATATGCTGATTTAATGCGGTAACCAACATTAACGAATGCTGCAGATAGTAATCAATCCGTGGATGATTTGCCTCCAAACCCTCAACACAGAACACCTGGAATGAATGGCAGGTATCTGCCAGCAGGTTTAAGGAGTGCAGGACATTATAGATTATCACCGGCTTAAATACATTCAATTCAAAATTACCCTGGCTTGCCGCAACAGCAACCGTTGTATCATTGCCAATAACCTGAGCACAAACCATGGTCATCGCCTCACATTGAGTCGGGTTAACCTTGCCCGGCATAATCGAAGAACCGGGCTCATTTTCCGGTAATATCAATTCGCCAAGGCCACATCTTGGGCCTGATCCAAGCCAGCGTACATCGTTAGCTATCTTCATCAGGGCACAAGCCAGGGCTTTCAGCGTGCTATGCGCCATAACCAGGGGCTCATGCGATGCCAAAGCAGCAAATTTGTTGGGGGCGGAAACAAAAGGGAGCTTGGTGATCGCCGCAATATGCCTGGCTGCTTCCTCAGCAAATTTGGGGTGCGTGTTTAACCCGGTACCCACAGCAGTTCCCCCCAAAGCCAGGGCATATAATTCGGGGAGCATTTCTTCACACCGTTGAATGCAGGCATCAAGTTGGGCAACATACGCTGAAAATTCTTGCCCCAAAGTCAAGGGAACAGCATCCTGAAGATGAGTACGGCCGATTTTTACAATGTCTTTAAAGTCCCGCATTTTTACCGCCAGGGCATCTCGCAGGCAACGCACCGCGGGCAACAATTTTTCATTAAAGGCAATAGCCGCAGCAATATGCATTGCCGTTGGAAAGGTATCATTTGAGGATTGCGACATATTGACATGATCATTAGGATGGATGGGAGACTTGCTTCCTTTAGCCCCTCCTGCCATTTCAATCGCACGATTTGAAATGACTTCATTGGCATTCATATTGGATTGTGTTCCACTTCCAGTCTGCCAGACATGCAAAGGAAAATGCTCATCCAGGGAACCAGCAGCCACTTCTTCAGCCGCCTTTATGATTAATTCTGCCTTTTCCCTGGGTAATTTGCCCAAGTCAAGATTGGTGAGCGCAGCAGCCTTTTTCAATATCCCGAAAGCATGAGTCACCTCACGCGGCATGATATCGTGACCGATATTAAAATGATGGAGAGAGCGTTCTGTTTGTGCCCCCCAATATTTATCCGCGGCCACTTCGACTTCCCCCATGCTATCTGTTTCTATACGCAGGCTACTCATTTTCTTATCCTCTTGGCAAAAAATAAATTTTAACACAGCAATCGGGATTAATTAATTTGGCTTTCTAAAAGAGGTAAGGTTCTGTGAACCACCACATAAATTGAACAATTGCTCTACATTTAGATTAAATCTTGACTTTTTGAGTTTTGGATTCTAGCCTTAAAAATTATCAGCTCTATTAGATCAGGGTGAATTTTATGCGGTACCTGGACAAGGTTCAATTCGCTCGTCAGCTTATTATCGAGACACATAAAAAATTTGACGCAAACCAGATATTCCTTGCCAGCTCCTTTGGCAAGGATTCTATTGTGTTAATGCATCTTGCCTTAAGCATCATTCCCAACGTTAACGTGCTGTCTCTTATATCCGACACAGAGTTCCAGGAAACCTATGATTATATTGATAAATTAATCCTGAAATGGAACATAAATTGTAAAAAAATTTATTTTGAGCAAGCTGAGCTTGTCAGGACTAACCCCCAAGCCTGCTGCCGTGATAAAAAGGTTGAAGCAATGCGAGAGGCAATCATAGGAATGGAGTGCTGGTTCAGTGGGATACGCAATACGGAGGGAAAAACAAGAGAAAATATTCAGCCCATTGAATCAGTACAAGGCATAACCAAGATTAATCCCCTCATTTATTTTACCGAACTCGATATCTGGCGGTATATCGCAGTTAATTCCATTGAAGTGCATCCCTTGTACGCAGAGGGCTATCGCAGCTTAGGATGTAAAAATTGTTCACAAAGGGAAATTGACTCTGAAGAAAGTGAACGCGATGGCCGTTGGGGTGGCTTGGACTGTCAGGGAGGAGAATGTGGCATTCACACTGAAATCCTGAAAACGTGATCCCATGCCCAGAGATATTAATATGAAAAAGAGTATCATTGATATTTTACTCAGCAGAGCACGGAACCAGCCTGAAAATACGGCTTATCGGTTTATCGAGTCAAATCAGGTAATAACTCTCTCCTACGGCGACCTCTTTGCCAGGGCGCACTCCCTCTCTTCCCATATCAGACGATACGCAAAGCGGGGTGACAGAGTACTACTGGTATACTCCCCTGGGCTTGAATACATTATTGCCTTTTACGCCTGCCTCCTGGCTAATGTGGTGGCTGTCCCAGTCTATCCGCCTGCCACGGCAGAGTTGATCGAAAAATTGCAGCATATTATTTCCGATGCCAAACCTAAACTTGTTCTTTCATCACAAGACATCGTCAATAAAATTAAACAGTTAAAATGGTTAAAGACACTGAAAAAACTTCCTCTGCTCGATAAATTGGCAACCCGTTACATTGAGAATAAAAAAGCAATCAACATCGACTGGGATTTCGATAATTTCTATTGGCTTGCCACCGATACCCTGACAGCAGAAAAAAATCTGCCGATAGATGAATCACTACTGCCAAACAGCACTGATCTGGCTTTTTTACAGTATACCTCAGGCTCCACAGGAGCGCCCAAGGGGGTAATGGTAACCCATGCCAACATCATCGACAACCAGATGCTTATAAAGAAAGGGTTTGGCTTGCATGAAAAGGACATCGTAGCCAATTGGCTGCCACCTTATCATGACATGGGCTTAATCGGGGCGATTATGCACCCTCTCTATTTAGGGGCAGAAGCTACTTTAATGTCGCCGCTTCAATATATAAAAAAACCGGTTAATTGGTTGAAGATGCTTTCAGACTACCGTGCAACCGCAAGCGGCGGACCTAATTTCGCTTATGCCTTGTGTACCCAAAAAATAACCGAAGAGGAACTGGAAGGTGTTGATTTAAGTCACTGGCGAGTTGCTTTCTGTGGTGCAGAACCAATCAATCACAAGGTGCTTGATTCTTTTGCTTCCCGTTTTGCCGTGGTCGGCTTTAAAAAGGAAGCCCTGCTCCCCTGTTATGGCCTTGCAGAAGCAACGTTGATGGTTAGCTGCGGTCACTATCAAAACTCCCACATCGATGATAATTCATCAGACAAACAACGCGTCAGCTGCGGGGAACTTTATCAAGATGCAATCATTGTTGACCCTGATACACTGCAGGAGAAGAAAGAGGGGGAGACTGGAGAAATTTGGCTCCGTGGCGCGTCGATTGCCGTGGGTTATTGGGACAAGCCAGAACTAACTCAGGCTATTTTTCATGCCTCTACAGCGGGTAAAAAAAAGTCCTTCCTGCGCACCGGTGACTTGGGTTATGTCTGGAAAAATCATTTATATCCTATTGGGCGGATGAAAGACTTAATCATTATTAACGGCATGAATTATTTTTCTGCCGATATTGAAGAAACCGTTGCCGCATCTTGCGGCAATATACGTAAAGGAGGCTGCGCTGCCTTTTCAATTGCGGGTGAAAGTACTGAACGGCTGGTGATAGTTGCCGAGGCGCTCCATACCCCATCCCCCCCTGAACAGCAAGAAATGATAAAAAAGATATATAACAGTATTCTTGCGCAATGGCACATTGAAAGTTATGACATCGTATTAACTGCTTCAAGATGTTTAACAAAAACAACAAGCGGGAAGTTACAACGGTTTAAAATAAAGCAAAAATACCTCGACAAGGAATTGGAGACATCATTTAGTCTGCGTCAAATGCAGGAAAGTACTATACCGCCGACAACAGAGAAAGCACAGACAGAAAAACCAATCGATTACTCCATCATTGAGCAAATAAGTTCTTGTGTTACGCAGGTGTTAGGCCATAGCAGCCGTATAGACACGGCAAGACCACTTTCCGAATTTGGTTTAACGTCAATAAAGGCGATTGAACTTTCGGGTCTATTAGAACAGCGTTTCAATCGGCACATAGAGCCGGCAATTATTTACAACTACCCTACTATTGACCAGTTGGCGCAATTCTTGTCGTCGCCCCCATCGCCATTAATCACTGAATCTGTATTACCTGCTGCTCAATCCCTGCAGAATGAAGTGGCTATCATTGGGATGTCCTGCCGCTTTCCCGGCAATGTCCATAGCCCCAAACAATTTTGGGATTTCCTTATTAACAAAGGAGATGGTATCACTACCGTTCCTTCCAGCCGATGGAAAAACGATGAATTTTATTCAAAAGACCCTGAGGAAGCAGGCAAAATTGGCTCGAAATTTGGCGGTTTCATTACTGAAGTAGAGCAGTTTGATGAGCGTTTTTTTAATATCACCGCAAACGAAGCCAAATTTATCGATCCTCAGCAACGCTTAACTTTACAAGCAGTATGGCATGCTCTTGAGGATGCCGGCATAGCACCGGAAACCTTACGTAACCAAGAGGTAGGGGTATTTATAGGTGCCTCAAGCAGTGATTATGCCAGTTTGTTGCTTAAACAGGGAAATGAACAAATAGGTCCTTACCTGGGTTCTGGCAATGCCCTAAGCGCAATCGCCGGACGGGTAGCCTATGCTTTCGGGTTTCGCGGCCCCTGCATGACCATTGATACCGCCTGTTCTTCCTCGTTAGCGGCGGTACACCAGGCAATAAACGCTATTAAACAGGGGGACTGTACTCTGGCAATTGCCGGAGGGGTTAACCTCATTCTCAATCCCCAGCTATCAATCGCCTTAACCCGGGCAAAAATGCTGTCTCCAGAAGGCCACTGCAAACCTTTTTCGGATGATGCCGACGGCTACGTTCGTAGTGAAGGGGCAGGGTTTGTCGTGCTAAGATCATTAACCGCCGCCGTTCAAAATAAGCATACCATCTCTGCAGTGATCAGAGGCAGCTGCATTAACCAGGATGGGACAAGTAACGGCTTGACCGCTCCCAATGGCCTTGCTCAGGAAGCATTAATCAGAAAAAGCCTGCATCATGCGAAAGTCCCTCCTCAGGAGGTCGACTACATTGAAAGTCATGGTACAGGAACAAAATTAGGGGATCCTATTGAAATTGCCGCCCTGGGTGCAATCTTTTCAAATCAACGCAGTACTCATAATCCTTTAATTATAGGGGCAGTTAAATCAAACATCGGCCATTTGGAGGCAGCAGCAGGAATAGCCGGATTAATCAAAACCGTATTGGTGCTGAAACATAAACTCATTCCCGCCAACTTACACTTGCGCGCTGTCAACCCCCATATTGATACAAAAGGCTTTTCTGTTGTTTTCCCTACAGAAAATTTGCCTTGGAAGAAGGAAAAGGGATTACGCTATGCAGGAGTCAGTTCTTTTGGCTTTACAGGGACAAACGTCCATCTTACCTTATCCGAATATCAATCCGGAAGTGATATGAAAATAATCCGGCCTAAATTGCCCTGTTCGCTACTGACTCTATCAGCAAAAGAAAGTGAAAGCCTGGCTTCATTAAAATCAGCCTATATTGAATTGTTAAAGAATGACCGTACCGAGATGCAGGCCTTATGCAGTAATGCCGCACTAAAAAGGCAACATTTTAAACAACACCGGATAGCAATCTGTGCCGCTGAAAAAGAAGAAATGCTGCATAAATTACAACATTACTCCATGGAGCAAAGATCCCCCCAGGAAGAAAAAATCGCTTTCCTGTTTACCGGACAAGGGGCTCAATACTTAACCATGGGCAAACAGCTATATTCCATTTCCCGGCAATTTCGCACCGTCCTGGAAGAGTGTAGTCTACTGGCAGAAGGGTATCTCAATTTCTCGTTCATTGATGAATTGTTTAATAAGCAAAATGAGGCTTGCTTACACCATACCAAATACCTCCAGCCAATACTGTTTAGCATGGAGTATGCGTTGGCCAAAATGTGGGAGTCCTGGGGAGTAAGGCCCGCTTATGTAGCCGGACATAGCCTGGGAACCTATGCTGCAGCATGCTTTAATAACATCCTTGATCTGCAGGAGGCAATCGAGCTGGTATGCATTCGTGCAGCGTTAATGGAAAAAACACCGGATAATTGCCTAATGGTGGCGTTGACAGCCCCATTAAATACGGTAAGTCAGCTTATTTTAAAACATGCCCTGGGCAAACTGGATATAGCTGCGATCAATACTCCCATACAAACAGTAGTGGCGGGTGATGAACGGCAGATAAACCAGCTGATTGACCTGGCCACACAGGAAAAAATTTCGGCAAGGTTACTCCCCGCAAATCGGGCATTCCATTCGCAGTATATGGACTCTATCCTTGATGAGTTTTATGGGTTGGCAAGCAAGATGAGCTATCGTGCAGGCCATATTCCGCTCATTAATGATTTAACCGGGGAGGTTGTAACAACATTCGATGCGGCTTACCTGAAAAATCAAATTCGTGAACCTGTAAATTTTGCCGCAGTGGCCAGAACGTTGAACGATTCTGGCTGTGGTACCTATCTGGAAATCGGACCTCAGCCCACGCTGTGCAGCTTTGTAAATTATTTTGCCGGAAAAAAGGCAAATTTATTGCCCTCCCTAAGAAAGAACCAACAAGACTGGGTGCAAGTTTCCCAGACATTACAGGCGCTTTACCTTGCCAATTGCAATATAAACTGGGACAAGGTTTATGAGTTCTCCGATATGCCAGAAATCGATCTGCCTTTCTATCCTTTCCTGGCCAACAGGCACTGGATAAATGCTGATACCATCACTTCACCAGTCCGCAAAAAAATAAAATCAATCAGTGACGCCATTAAACATGACCATAAAAAACCAGAAAAGAAAGGGGTTGCCTGGATTAATTTACCTTTAAATGAAAGAAACAAATACCTGCAGGACATTATTGAAACCGAAATCCGCTACGTCAGTGGTTTAGATAAAGCCAAACCCATCAATGTGGAAGACAATTTTTTTGAAATCGGGATTGACTCGCTGATGATTGTGCAATTACTCAATAACCTCAATCATATGCTAAACCAGGCAAACATTTTAATTAAACCGGAGAAAATTACAAATCCCTGCATTAGCTCGGTGATTGCGGTAGTCAATCATTTAATTGACGAGTCCAATAACAAGGAGCCTTTTAATGAGCAACCAGTTTAAACAAGATTTATTTGATAAATGCCTGTCAACATCCGGCAATTTCTCCGAATTTAACAATGACTGCGATCATTATTTTATCGAACCGATTCTCGAGGGAAATCCCGACCGACGCATGCGCTTTAACGGTGAGGAAATGATTGTATGGGCGATTAATGATTATCTTGGGCTTGCGAATAACAAAGAACTCATCGCAACAGCCGCAGCCTCAGCGGCCCGCTATGGCATGTCAGCTCCCATGGGAGCAAGAAAACTAACTGGCACCACAATTCAACATTTGACCCTGGAAAAAGAACTCGCGGATTTTCTGCAAAAACCGAAAGGAGGTCTTTCCAATTACGGTTATTTAGGGGTCATCGGCGCAATCAACGCGGTAGTAAAAGCAGGTGATGCAATTATTATTGATAGCCTGTCCCATTCCTGCATGATTGACGGCGCATTTCTGGCTCAGGCAAGACAACATGCAAAAGTTTATCCCTTTAAGCATAATGACATGAATGATCTTGAGCGCCAACTTGATGCTGCCGCTACCGATTGTGATGGGGGTGCCCTTATTGTGACAGAAGGTGTCTTTGGCATGAGGGGTGATTTGGCAAAGCTAAACGAAATATGTGAATTAAAAAAACAATTCAACGCCAGGTTATTTTTAGATGATGCCCATGGCTTTGGGGTATTGGGTCCAAATGGCCGCGGCACCGCCGAGCACTTGGGTTGTCATGAAGAGGTTGATCTGTATTTTGGTACTTTTGCCAAAGCATTTGTAGGTATTGGGGCAATACTTGCGGGAGAAGAAGAAATAATTTCTCATATTTCTTTTAATTCAAGGACGGATTTATCCTCAAAATCTCTCCCTCTGGCAATGGTTGAAACCTTGCTTAAGACCCTTCAACTGGTAAAAGACAATCGTTTTCGTCAAAAGATGTGGCATAACGCTAAAAAATTACAGCAAGGCTTGCTAGAGTTAGGCTTTAAGTTAGCTTCAACCGAATCGCCTATCACCGCAGTCGTGTTCACTGACAAGCAGTATAATTTGGAGTTGGGTAAAAAAGTATTACAAGCCCTGCGGGATGAATACCATATTTTTACCATAGCCGTCACTTACCCGATAGTTCCCAAAGGAATGATTGTTTTCAGGTTGATTCCCACAGCCAATCATACCGATGAAGACATTGACACAACATTAAATGCCTTTGCCGAATTAAACCAACGCTTTCAATTGACCTAACCGGCTACACTAGCAAGATAAGGACAGCGATGAATACTATGTTTGAGTTTATCAACGAGGTTCCCAGGTCGACTAAAAAAAGGGAAAACGGCATTACCTCGGTAATCGATACAGGATTAGGATTGAAGGCACTTGAGGATCTGCTGGATATAGCCGCAGAGTACATCGACCTGGTTAAATTTGGCTTCGGGACAGCGGTAATTCTCCCCCGGGAGATACTGGAGAAAAAAATTACCCGCCTGCAACAAAAAAATTGTGAAGCCTGTTTAGGCGGAACACTATTTGAAATTGCAGAAAAACAGGGTAGTTTTACCAAATATCTCAAGACCTGTAAGCTTCTGGGGTTAAACTATGTTGAAATATCAGACGGCGCACTGCCCATGAACTATCAAAGAAAGCTCGACTGTATCAAGCAGGCCAGTGATTTTGGTTTCAAAGTATTAAGCGAGGTCGGCAGTAAAGATCCTGAGCTTGATAAAGCGATTGGTATTGAAGAAAAAATCACTATGGTAAACAGCGAGCTTCAAGCCGGCAGTTGGAAAGTGATTATTGAAGCACGCGAATCAGGCACAGTCGGCTTGTTTAATCGTCAGGGAAAAATTAATGATGAACAGTTTGTTGCCCTTACCAGCAAACTGGCAAGCGAACAATTAATATTTGAATCACCGAAAAAATCACAGCAGGCATGGCTAATCAATCAATTGGGAGCAAATGTCAATCTTGGAAATATCGCCCCTGAAGATGTAATCAGCCTTGAATCGTTAAGGCAACAATTAAGAGCAGATACCCTATGTCAATGATTACGGTAGAGTTTGCACTGGGACTTGCCGGAGCAGAAAAGGCAGCAGAGGAAAATCATACTGCAGTCATTGTTGATGTATTAAGAGCCAGTTCTACAATTGTTACCTTGCTTGATAAAGGGATTAAAGCGATCAAGCCAGTCAATTCAACTTACGGCTGGCAAGGCCTGTGCATCGGTGAAAAGAATGGCCAGAAACTAGGAGACTGCCATTTCAATAATTCACCTGCTGAGCTGAGGGAAATACCATTTGATAGTGATGAAATCCTTGCACTCAAAACCACCAATGGTTCGGGCTGTATTATTGCGGCGAAAAGCACAGAGAATCATGTGCTTATTGGTTCTGCGCTCAATGCCAAAGCCTGTGCCATCCTTGCCGGCTCAATTGCAAAGGAGCACAATGGATTTCTAAGCCTCATCCTGGCGGGAAGAAAGGGGCAAATAGCGCTGGATGATTTATACGCCGCATCGATTATCTTCGATAATATACCCTGGCAGAAAACGCTCACAGGCACCATAAAACCCGAACGGGTGGATGACCTGTATCTGGCATTAACAAAGACCGACAGTGCAAAACAGTTATTTAAACTAGGTTATGAGAAAGACGTTTTACTCTGTTCTCAGCAGGATGTTACTCAGACTGTGCCCTGTTATGATGGCGAGTTAATACGCCGCTGGCATCAGTAATAGGCAAAGATAGTTTCTTAGCAAGCACTTAGAATATATACTAAAGCGAAAAATCGATGATGTTGCCATGAGAGAAATTCGTATCTACCAGCCCGGTGAGTATCATTGCGGCCAGCAACTTGAGTTATCCGCAGCAGCAAGCCAGCATGTAGGCATCGTTTTAAGGATGCAGCCAGGTCAGCAAATTACCCTGTTTCCCGGTGATAACCGCGAATTTGAAGCCATTATTTCTTCCGTGCATAAAAAAAAGGTTACCGTCGCCATCATATCAGAACGGTCAGTCGACAGGGAGTCGCCGCGGGGTATCCATTTGGTGCAGGCGGTCTCCAAAGGCGAGCGGATGGAGATAGTCGTACAAAAGGCAGTTGAATTGGGTGTTGCAAGCATTACCCCTTTACTGACAGCACGTTCTGTCGTCAAGCTGGATGCCGGGCGCATGGAAAAAAAACGGGGGCAATGGCAGGCAATAGCCGTTGCCGCCTGCGAACAATCCGGCCGCAATCAGGTGCCTGAGATAAAGCCTGTATGTCATTTAGATAATTACTTAAAACAAAATCATCCCTCCTTTAAGTTAGTGCTTCATCCAGAAATGGCCCAAACCTGGCGAAATTATGAGCTTGCAGAGAATGAGATTACCTTGCTGATAGGCCCGGAAGGCGGATTCAGTGATGAAGAGATCAAGCAAATTTTATCCTTTGATTTTAAACCATTACGCCTAGGCCCCAGGATTTTAAGGACAGAAACAGCGGCAATTAGCGCATTAAGTGTATTGCAAGCTGTGTGGGGTGATCTATAATGGAAAGCATTTACAATTCTAATTAATCGAGGGTGTAATCCATGAGCGCTAATATTAAAACAATTACTGATGCCAGCTTTGATCAGGACGTTTTGCAGTCTGGCAAGCCGGTATTGGTGGATTTTTGGGCAGAATGGTGCGGTCCCTGTCGTGCATTAACGCCAATTTTTGAGGAAGTCGCTGCCAGCCATAGCGACAGTATCACTTTTGCAAAAATTAACATTGATGAAAATCCACAAACTCCTTCCAAATACGGGGTAATGAGTATTCCCACCTTGATTTTATTCAAAAACGGCCAGGTAGAAGCGGTCAAAATGGGCTTGCTTAGTAAATCGCAACTCAGTGCTTTCGTGGAAAGCAATGCTTAACTCTTAACCCTCATAATTATCTCCACACAAGCCGCCAGCCTGTGTTTGCAAAATAGCAGGCATAGCGTTTACCTTGTGTGGAGACAAATTACATGCGGTGATTGTTTCACGGGAAACCAACGTTAGTTTAAATTAAGGGCTAATTGCACCTGACATAAAGTGTTTTTTTAACCGTTGCAATGACTTGCTTGCTTTGATCATAGATGTCTACAGAAAAAACCGGAAAGTGTTTTCTATTGTTTTTTGCCGCTTCCCTTACTTCTTCGAGCTGTTCTTTACTGATGTGAAAGTCAGCATAGACGCGGCTCTTTCCAGGCTTAATGTAATCAATCTCACCCTGTTTATCCCAAACAACATAACCTGGGCCTAATTTGTGAATCAGCATCAGGGCGAAGAAGGGATCAGTCATTGAATACAAACTGCCGCCAAATTGGGTCCGCATATAATTTTTATTGTACCAGCGGTAAGCCATTGAAACGCGGGCAAATGAGAAATCTTTACTTATAGTCTCTACCTTGATGCCAGCACCCCAAAAAGGGGGCCAGCAATTTAATATAATGCGCAAAAAAGTAGCAGATAGTCTCATTGTTTTTCAGGCCTGCTTGCTATTGACAGGGCAGTCACATTTTGTAGTCCTCTTGGGAGGCGATTACCACGCCGCCCTCTTTCGCCTTTATAATGTTCAAGATCGGCTGCCTTAAGCGTAAAATGGCGTTTACCGGCATGAACGGTGATGGTATCGTCTGAAAACAGTACTCGTAAATCTATCAAAAATTCTTCACGCTGTGCCGCCTTTGCAGAAGGGATGCTAATTAGCTTATTGCCCTTCCCGCGACTCAATTCAGGCAATTCCTGTACAGGGAAAATAAGCAAACGGCCAATATTGGTAACACAGGCGACAAGTTGCTTCTCTTTAGCAGTGACTAAACGGGGAGGTAAAACCTGGCTATTCAATGGCAATTTAATACAAGCCTTACCATTACGGTTTTTAACGTATAATTCGCTCACTTTGGTAATAAAGCCATATCCGGCGTCACTTGCCAGGAGAATCCAGTCTTTCGCATCACCACCGACCAGTGCCTCAAACGAGGCACCATCCGAAGGATTTAATTTACCGGTAAGCGGCTCCCCCTGTCCACGGGCAGACGGCAAACTATGTCCAGGCAAATTATAAACCTTCCCTTCGCTATCAAAAAACAATACCTGCTGGTTAGTTCTCGCATTGGTTTGAGCTTTAAACTCATCACCGGCCTTGTAGCTTAGTTCACGCCCATCAACATCATAGCCTTTGGCAGCACGTACCCAGCCTTTTTGAGAGAGAACAACGCTAATTGGTTCATTGGGCAAAATATCTTCTTCTTTCAATGCCTGGGAATCCTGACGTGCAACCAGGGGTGAGCGCCTGGGATCACCAAATTGCCCTTTATCTGCGATAATCTCATCTTTGACCAAATTTCTCAGCCGCTTTTCATCGGCCAAAATAGCCTGTAGCGAATCACGCTCTGCGCTTAACTCCTGCAGCTCACCCCGTAATTTGATTTCCTCAAGCTTTGCAAGATGGCGTAACTTTATTTCCAGGATGGCCTCAGCCTGCCTTTCACTTAGCTCAAAACGCAGCATCAAACTTTCTTTGGGGTTATCCTGCTCGCGGATAATGGCAATCACCTCATCGATATTCAAAAAGGCGGTGATTAGACCCTCTAACACATGGATACGTTCAAGCACTTTCGCCAAACGATGCTGTAATCGCCTCTCAACCGTTGCCAGACGGTAAACCAGCCACTCATTAAGGATGGTTAAAAGCCCTTTAACCCGCGGCTTGCCATCCAGACCTATCATGTTGAAATTAACCCGGTAGCTGCGCTCTAAATCGGTAGTAGCAAAAAGGTGCGACATCAGACTATCGCTACCAACGCGGCTGGAACGTGGGATGATAACCAGGCGTGTAGGATGCTCATGATCCGATTCATCGCGCAGATCTTCAATCATCGGTAACTTTTTCTGCTGCATCTGGGCTGCTATTTGCTCCAGTATTTTTGCCCCGGAAACCTGATAAGGAAGCGCAGTAATCACAATACCCTGCTTTTCCTGATGGAAAATTGCCCGCATCTTGACAGAGCCGTTTCCCGTTTCATAGATGTTGCGAAGCGCGCTAAGCGGTGTGATGATCTCAGCTGCGGTTGGGAAATCAGGCGCCTGAACAAATGCGAAAACAGCATCCAGGTCAGCGTCCGGATTATCCAGTAAATGAATACAGGCATCGGCAACTTCGCTTAAATTATGCGGCAAAATATCTGCAGCCATCCCAACCGCAATGCCTGTCGCTCCATTGAGAAGCACATTGGGTAGTCTGGCTGGTAATAACGAAGGTTCCTGCAGGGTGCCGTCAAAATTATCCACCCAATCGACAGTCCCTTGCTGGAGTTCAGACAAAAGCACGTCAGCATAGGCAGACAATCGTGCCTCCGTATAACGCATCGCGGCAAATGATTTAGGGTCGTCGGGGGAACCCCAGTTACCCTGGCCATCAACAAAAGGGTAGCGATAAGAAAAAGGCTGCGCCATAAGCACCATCGCCTCATAACAGGCGGAGTCACCATGAGGATGGAATTTACCCAACACATCACCGACCGTCCTGGCCGATTTTTTATATTTGGCGGTTGCTTTCAAACCCAATTCGGACATCGCATAAACAATGCGTCGTTGAACTGGCTTTAAACCATCAGCAATATGGGGCAAAGCCCTGTCGAGAATGACATACATTGAGTAATCAAGATAGGCTTTTTCAGTAAACTCCGTCAGCGGTTTAGATTCTATGGTATCGTTCATAACTTTAAAATTCATACTGGTCTGCAATGGCTTGTGCGAGTTGATTGTATTGAAAGTCATTCTAGCAAGTATTTACAACTATCGCGAAATATTCAAAGAGTAAAAATAACTAAACAGCGGTTAATGCATTGACTCACTTATTTTGTCCCATTACATTTATATAGACCCAACCCCCAAGCCCGCCAATTAATTAACCAGCGCTTACATTGCAAGTATTTCTGACTGCTGATTATGCATAACACTTGAGATGCCTAACTGAACATTGGGGACTGATTCCATTGTCAATGTTAAATTAGGATTGGAGGATTTTTGTAAAACAAAATAATTATCTCCTAAAGAAGGGGCGCTATTTTGTAAACCTGGCTCAGCCCCTAACTCTTTAAACATGTCCAATGACATTTTTTTTCCTACCACGGTAAAACCACACTCACCAACAAATGGAATAACTTCGTCAGGCGGTAAAGTCAGTTTATACATCTCATTGGTTTTTTTAAGCGCTTGCTGTGATAATTGATTAAACGATTTATTTTTATTAGAAAAACTAATAATAACGTCCTCTTCTTCATTTAATAACTGAAAGAGTGTATTTAACAGCTTGCGATTTTCCTCTTTAGTTAAATACATTGTTAATCCTTCGATGACGAAAATTTTCTTCTTTTTAAGCGAGCCATGTTCTAACAGAATTGACCCCAACCCATCTTTGGCTACATCGCATTCAATAAATTGAATATTAGAGCCTGGTTGTTTATGTATAGGAGGTAATGTTTTTAAGGCATTTAACTTTGTTTGTCTTGTTGCTCCGTGGTCTAATTCAAAAAAGTTTACATTTGGAAATTTCAACGAAAGCATATAAGAGCGTATATCATAACCTCTACCCAAATAAATGACTTCCTGAACATCGTTTTCCACAATATTTTTTTCCAGGCTCGTTTTAATAAAATATTTTCTCATCATTTTGTGTAAGTCATAGCCATCAGAAATAGTTTTATTAAAAAAGAAGCGCTGTGCTGAATAGGGCAAACTACTTATAAGTGATTCAAGAAACCAAAGAGGGTAATCATTTTCAGATTTAATCGCGGTTTTTAAAATATGTTTGGCGATACTTAGTTCTTGCTGGCCAAATAACTCTCTGTAGCCACTTTCTAAAGCTACTATAAAACCAGATAGAACCGATAATGCAGTGATACTATTACTTTGCTGAGGAGTTAAGAGGGGCATTTCTATATCCTTATGAAAAAAACAGGGTAGAAAATATTAAAGTAATATACAAGACTTAGCTCGTCAGTTCGCCAGGAGCAGTGGTGACACCAACTTAAACCTTGTATACAAAGCCTCAAGCAACACCTTCTTGAGTTCGAGGAAAAACGGCGGAAAATACCCCACCTGAGACAGGGTTCGGCACATAAAGAGTGGACAGTAGGCTCTGATGCCCGCAGATAACATCGCTAAAATTTACGGTGACTCGTTAAATTCATAATACTTAACATCTTTTATGGCACTTGTCGTTTATTTTAACCAGACTGTGGATACTTTTGTATACATTTTTTATTGCAATCAATAAATTATTTTATCTTATTGATTATAAATCAATTTTTTAAAGAAAGGCTTGGTTTTTTATCTGCTTTAATTGTGGATAACTTTGTTAATACTATATGAACAGGATATTGGCTGGCTTGTTATCCTGGTTGATATGGACGGCCGCACAGGCTGCCGGACCGTTGTGGACTGTCGTTGCTGCACCGGGAAGCAATACTACCCAAACGGTTCCAGAAAACAACACCTCGACCGTGCAGTATGTTGAACAGAATCAGTCTGGCAGCCAAAACAATTAGTGATTCAACCAATACCCGGGATTACTCAAACGACACCCTGTCAATTGGCACCCGGAGGCCAGGTCGGAAGCAGCTGCCCCTTAAGCCTTGCCATTACCGGAAGTAAACTGCCTGCAGGAGGCATTCATGGCGGCCCGGCACTGTGTCAGGCGAATGCGGACGGCAGCCCTAACCCAAGCCAGTGTTACCAGCCAAGTGCGGCTTATATTTTGAATATTAGCAAAGGAGCACCAGAGCAGGCATCAATTGCAGTGAGTCCTGCCACCCTTGACTTGGTAGCCGATAGTGGCACGCCGGGTTTCTTAACTATTACCAATAATTCAACCCTTATTACGGCACAGAATGTTCAGGCAACACTACCGGCAAGTTGGGCGGATGTGGCTCAGGATGCCAACAACTACACTGTCATTTCATTAGCTGAGAATTAAACACGTTTGATGGTAAAACTTCTCTTGACTGCATCCAATAGTTTTCGATAAGGCTGGTAGCCGACAGCCAATTAAGCCAGCTTGTTATTAAGCTGGCTTAATTGGGTTTTACTTCATATGCTTGCGTATTTTTTGAATTGCACGTATCTGGGCTACAGCACGCGCCAGCTCTGCAGCAGCCTTTGAATAATCCAGGTCAGCCGCTTTACTGGTTATAGCCTCTTCTGCCCTTGCTTTAGCGGCAAGGGCTGCGGCTTCATCAAGATCTTCGGCACGCTCGACAGCATCAGCCAGAACAGTAACGTAATATGGCTGAACCTCCAGCATCCCGCCAGAGACATAATAAACTTCCTGGCCCCCTCCCTGGAGGGTCACACGAATTTCACCAGGTCTCAGCATGGTCAGCAAAGGAGCATGTCCAGGCACAATACCAATTTCCCCTAGCTCACCGGTTGCTACAACCATCTCGACGACACCAGAAAAAATTTCCTGCTCAGCGCTCACGATATCCAGGTGCGTTGTTATTGCCATGTCTGTTTGCCTCATAGAGTTTTAGCTTTGGCAACAGCTTCCTCGATGCTACCGACCATATAAAACGCCTGCTCAGGCAAATCATCATATTCACCGGCAAGGATCCCCTGGAAACCTTTAATCGTATCTTTCAATGACACATACTTACCAGGCGCGCCGGTAAATACTTCAGCAACGAAAAATGGCTGCGACAGGAAACGTTGGATTTTACGTGCACGCGAAACTACACGCTTATCCTCTTCTGAAAGCTCATCCATACCGAGAATTGCAATAATATCTTTCAATTCCTTATAACGCTGCAGTGTCTGCTGCACACGACGGGCAGTATCATAATGTTCCTGACCGACAATAAGGGGATCTAACTGACGAGAGGTAGAATCCAAAGGATCAACTGCAGGATAAATACCTAACTCGGCAATCTGACGTGACAACACCACTGTTGCATCCAAGTGAGCAAAGGTGGTTGCAGGTGAAGGATCGGTCAAGTCGTCCGCAGGAACGTATACCGCCTGGATAGAGGTAATAGAACCTGTCTTGGTAGAGGTAATCCGCTCTTGCAGCATACCCATTTCTTCCGCCAATGTAGGCTGATACCCTACTGCTGATGGCATACGGCCAAGTAATGCGGAAACTTCAACCCCGGCCAGCGTGTACCGGTAGATGTTATCGATAAACAACAATACATCACGGCCTTCATCACGGAATTTTTCCGCCATGGTCAGACCAGTCAAGGCTACCCGCAAACGGTTTCCAGGCGGCTCATTCATCTGTCCATAAACAAGAGAAACCTTGTCAAGTACGTTAGAATCCTTCATTTCATGATAGAAGTCGTTCCCTTCCCGAGTACGCTCACCGACTCCGGCAAATACCGAGTAACCACTGTGCTCAATCGCAATATTACGGATTAGTTCCATCATGTTAACGGTTTTACCTACACCCGCACCACCAAACAGACCAACCTTACCACCTTTTGCGAAGGGACATAACAAGTCAATTACTTTGATACCGGTTTCCAAAAGCTCCTGACTACCTGCCTGCTCCTCATAGCTTGGGGCTTCACGATGGATAGCCCAATGTTCTTCAGCGTCAATAGGACCTGCCTCATCTACAGGCCGACCAAGAACATCCATGATGCGTCCCAGGGTCTTTTTACCAACTGGTACCTGAATCGCCTTTCCTGTGTTTTCAGCTTTAACACCCCGCTTTAAGCCCTCAGTACTGCCCATGGCAATAGTACGAACAACACCATCACCTAACTGCTGTTGCACCTCAAATACCAAATCTCCCTCAACAAGTTTCAGTGCATCCTTTACTTTGGGAACACTATCGCGGGGAAACTCGACGTCCACAACCGCATTAATTACTTCAACTACTGTTCCTAGACTCATGATATACCCTCTTATAAAGCGGCCGCACCACCGACAATTTCTGCCAACTCCTGAGTAATAGCAGCCTGCCGGGCTTTGTTGTAAGCCAATTGAAATTCTTTAATTAATTCACCTGCATTGTCAGTCGCGCTCTTCATGGCGATCATTTTAGCCGCTTGCTCACAGGCAATATTTTCAACAACACCTTGATACGCCTGAAGCTCAATATAACGCTCCAACAAACCATCCAATAATTCCTTGGCATCAGGCTCGTAAATGTAATCCCAGTGGTGGCCCAGGGACTTACTGTCTTCTTCAGCTACTGGTAATGGCAGCAACTGTTTCATTGCTGGTTTTTGGGTCATCGTATTAACAAATTCATTGTATACGATATGCAAGGCATCGATTTCGCCCTCATAAAAGGCATCCAGCATCACCTTCACCACGCCAATCAAATCTTTAACGCCTGGTTTATCCCCAAGCTGATCGACAGAAGCAACCACCCGTCCGCCTACCCGCTTGAAAAATGCCTGACCTTTCCGGCCAATAACACAGACATCGATTTCCTTACCCTCATGCTGCCATTGGCGCATGGTAGTAATTGTTTCTCGCAATAAATTGGCATTTAAGCCACCACATAATCCGCGGTCACTTGTAACCACGATAATACCAACACGTTTTATTTCACGATGAATCATAAAAGGGTGACGGTATTCTGAGGTTGCACGTGCAATGTGTCTGACAACATCATAAATCTTGGTTGCATAGGGCTTGGACGCACGCATCCTGTCTTGTGTCTTGCGCATCTTGCTTGCCGCAACCATTTCCATCGCCCGGGTTATCTTCTGCGTGTTTTTAATACTCGCAATTTTTGAACGGATCTCTTTTGCTCCAGCCATATCTTGCTCGCCTTTAACTGGCAGAAGGCAAGCTACCTCGCCATCTGCCTAATCGGTTATGCCAACCTTAAGTGGCTTCTAATTACCAGCTTCCAGTACGCTTAAACTCTTCCACAGCACCTTTCAATTGGGACTCAATCTCATGATCATAGGCTCCTTCCTCATTGATTTTACCCAGGAGAGCAGCATGGGAAGAATGCATGTAGCCATGGAGGGCCGCTTCAAAAGCACTAACTTCAGCAACCGGGACATCATCAAGAAAGCCTTTTTCCACTACGAAAAGAGAAACCGCCATCTCAGCCACCGATAAAGGGGAGTATTGCTTTTGTTTCATCAGTTCCGTAATACGCTGCCCACGCTCCAACTGCTTGCGAGTTGCATCATCCAAATCGGAAGCAAATTGTGAAAAGGCTTCCAACTCACGATACTGCGCAAGCGCAAGGCGGGTACCGCCACCAAGTTTCTTCATGATTTTGGTTTGTGCAGCACCACCTACCCTTGATACAGACAAGCCTGAGTTAATTGCTGGTCGCACACCGGAGTTAAATAAATCAACATCAAGGAAAATCTGGCCATCCGTAATGGAAATTACGTTGGTCGGTACGAACGCCGAGACGTCGCCAGCTTGTGTTTCAATAATTGGCAATGCGGTAAGCGAACCAGTCTTCCCTTTCACTTCACCATTTGTTAATTTCTCTACTTCCTTGGCATTGATTCTTGCAGCTCGCTCAAGCAAGCGTGAATGCAGATAGAAAATATCGCCCGGATAGGCTTCACGTCCTGGCGGACGGCGCAATAGCAGCGAAATCTGCCGATAAGCCCAAGCCTGTTTGGTTAAATCATCATAAACAATCAGCGCATCTTCACCGCGCTCCATGAAATATTCGCCCATCGCGCAACCGGCATAAGGCGCAATGAACTGCAATGCTGCAGAATCGGCAGCACCGGCTACAACGACAATGGTATGCTCCATCGCGCCATGCTCTTCCAGTTTGCGTACAATTGCTGCTACAGAAGAGGCTTTCTGGCCTACGGCAACATAGATACATTTTACCCCGGTACCCTTCTGGTTGATGATGGCATCGATGGCGATAGCTGTTTTGCCGGTTTGACGATCGCCGATAATTAATTCACGTTGTCCCCGACCGACAGGAATCATGGCATCTATTGCCTTCAACCCTGTCTGTACTGGCTGATCCACTGATTGGCGGGAAATAACGCCTGGCGCCACTTTTTCGATTGGAGACATTTTCTCTGTCTGAATAGGGCCTTTACCATCAATGGGGTTACCCAGGGCATCTACGACACGACCTAAAAGGCTCTTGCCAACGGGAACTTCAAGGATACGGCCCGTACACTTTCCTTTTTCACCTTCGGCAAGGCCAGAGTAATCGCCGAGGATTACCGCTCCGACAGAATCACGTTCAAGGTTTAAGGCAAGTCCGTAAACGCCGCCGGGAAACTCAATCATTTCTCCCTGCATGACATCAGCCAAACCATGAAGACGCACAATGCCGTCTTTCAGGCTGACAATAGTTCCTTCGTTCCTGGCTTCAGAAACAACACCAAACTGTTCTATTTTCTTTTTAATTAATTCACTGATTTCAGATGGGTTTAACGCTATTTGTTCTGACATGAAATCTATCCTCTCTGTTATGCGGCTATATCGGCGCCAAGTTTGTCTAATTGCCCACGCACCGAACCATCAATTACCAAGTCACCAGCCTGAATAACCGCACCCCCTAACAATGACTTATCTATGCTCACGTTGAGTGTTACCTGACGCTTTAGCCGTTGACTTAGCGACTCTTTTAGCTGCGCTTGCTGAGCTGCGGAAAGTTCAGAAAAACTAATCACATTGACAGTCAATGTTTTTTCTTGCTCAGCACGCAACACTTCAAACAGAACCTTGATATCAGGCAACAGCATCAGCCGTCTGTTATTGGCCAGCAAGGAAACAAGATTTTTAATTGCCTGACTGTCAGCCTTCTCTTTGGTTTCCGGAAAGGAAGTCATCAACAATTCAATTTGTTGTCCTTCTGTTGCCGCAGGATTATTAATGAAGCGACTTACTTCTTCATCCATGACCAATAACGCTAAAGTATTCAATATTTTAGACCATTGGCTTAGTTTATTAGCAGCCAGAGCATACTCAAATGTTGCTTTTGCATAAGGTCTGGCAATTGTTGTGGTATCCGGCATATTAAATCTCTTTAATCAGGTTATCCAATAAGGCACTGTTTGCCTGCTCATCGACTTCCCGCATGAGAATTTTTTCGGCACCAGCAACAGCCAAGTGAGCAACTTGCTTGCGTAAAGTATCTTTTGCCCGGTTAACTTCCTGCTGTAATTGTTCCTGAGCCGTTTTAGCTTGTTTTTGTGCCGCCAGCCTGGCCTCTTCCTTTGCTTCCTCTATCAATTGGGATGCGCGACGATTCGCTTTTTCAATGATTTCCGAAGCCTGCGCCTTCGCTTGCTTTAATTCATCCTTGACACGATGTTGAGCCAATTCCAGTTCTTTACGTCCACGTTCAGCTGAAGCCAGGCCATCAGCTATCTTGTCCTGTCGCTCTTCCATTGCTCTTGCCAACGGAGGCCAGACAAATTTCATGGTAAACCAGACAAACGCAGCAAAAACCAACATTTGTACAATTAAAGTTAAATTAATATCCAAAGTACTTTCTCCTGTAACATTCGGGGCAACACGCCCCACTAGGTGTTATCAAGAACCCAAATTGCTCAGGAAAGGATTAGCAAAGGTAAAGTATAATGCAATACCAACCCCGATCATTGTTACCGCATCAAGAAGACCTGCAACAATAAACATCTTCACCTGCAGCATAGGAACCATCTCAGGCTGACGGGCAGAACCTTCAAGGAATTTTCCACCTAGCAGTCCGAAACCAATTGCTGTTCCCAATGCACCCAAACCAATGAGTAAAGCGACTGCGATAACAGTCATGCCTTGTACCTGTGCTATTAAACTTGCAGCTTGCATATAAATCCCCTTAATGGAATGTTTAAGTTAAAAATGGTTAGTGATCTTCATGGGCAAGACTGAGATAAACAATAGTCAATACCATAAAGATAAACGCCTGCAGGGTGATCACCAGAATATGGAAGATCGACCACGCTAATGCCAATATAAACTGTGCAATAGTCAATGTAGCCGTTTGCGCCACTGAGGATGCAGTCGCATTCAAGGTCAGCAAGGCTATCAGAATAAAAATTAATTCGCCAGCATATAAGTTTCCAAACAAACGAAGCGCCAGAGAAATTGGTTTGGCAATTAAACCAACCAACTCAAGCAACAGGTTGAAGGGTATAAAGACTGGGTTATTAAACGGTTGCAAGGTTAATTCCTTAACAAAGCCTTTAACCCCCTTAATCTTAATGCTGTAGAAAATAATCAGAAAGAAAACAGATAATGATAACCCAAACGTCAGGTTCAAATCATTGGTAGGCACAACTTTTAAGTAGTGAATCCCCATTGATTGAGCCGCTAAAGGCAATATATCGACTGGAACAATATCCATGAAATTCATTAAGAACACCCAGACAAAAATAGTCAGAGCCAGCGGACCAATAAGCTTATTCTTGCCATGAAAACAATCTTTTACCTGATTATCAGCAAATTCAAGCATGATTTCCGCAAAATTCTGTAACTTACCCGGGATACCTGTGGTTACCTTGCGGGCGCCGAAATATAAAAACAGCAGGACAAAAACACCCAGGACAATGGAAAAAAACAATGTATCCAGGTTTAATGTCCAGAATCCACCTGACCCGAAACTCATGGTTTTGAGATTGAATGACAGGTAGGTTAGGTGATGTTTGATATATTCTGTACTTGATACCATTTCAGTCACTTTCAGGCCTATTATTTGTTAGCAAAAAACAACGGTGCAAACCAATGGGTCATCAGCACCAGAATGTAGGTGAAAAAAAACGCAATAGGGTCGAGGCTAAACAGCAGAAAAACCAGTATGAACAAGATGATTGATGACAATATCTTTAGCGCTTCCCCTAAATAAAAACCCTTGACTATTTGTCTGGCGGCCCGGGCACCTTGATATCGAAATAATTTTCTTGCAAATAATGCAGCTGGTATTATTGCTACAAGTCCACCCAGCATTGCTGACATCGCCTGCTTTCCGCTCGAAACCAGCATTAGCCCCAGTGTAATTGAGCCACTAAGAATCAGCTGAGTCATAAGCAAACGCTTTACACCGCTAATGCCACGCTTATTTTTCACGTTCTCACCTATCTTTCAACGCGCGGATTATAAAGTAAACAATTTGGATAAGCAACGTCAATGATAAAGATTACCTTATTTTTATCATCTCGTTGCTTTGTTTCTCGATGAATTCGAGGGCGACCAACGTGCGGTTTCCTGGCCAATGCGTCGCGGGAGATCGAGAATTATTGAGAACACCCCTAAATTAGAAAAATCGCACCGCTGTCCGCACACTAGTAAGCTCAACAGAGGGGGAATAATAATCGGAAGCTATAGTATTGTGACATTTCTATCGCCAGTTAGGCCGAAAAGCTGGAATATCAGCCATCAATTGTTTATATTTTGATCATAAGGGTGTGTTTATTCCAACCCTTTTTTTAACCTCGCAAGTAAGGAAGGGAATATTATGTCTGAAAAGCAGCAACGAACCGCAGCCAGCATGCGGGAAAAAATGTTCAACCGCTATGGCGATGGCCTTAACCACAAACATGATAAAAATCGCCACCTCTATCGCAAACATTGCCGCTCACATCCGGTGCAATTAAATGGTTATGCAAAAGAGCAGGATGAGAACACCTCCACAGGACTTTTACGTGCTTCTAATTTAAGAAAAATTCGTAAACGACTGGATAAAGGTCGCTTCCATTGATAAAGTAACAATATCCTCCAGGTTAGCCACTTCCTGGGTTGGAGCAGCACACAGCGGCCTGAGTTAATCTCTCAGGCCTCTATTAGCCCTGGTTCAATGCGGCCTGCTCGCTTAAGTGATAATATTTAAGTAACTTGACTACCCTGATTACGCCGCTGACATTCCTGGCTATGTCAATCACTCGTGCAGCCTGATCTGGCTTAACATCCCCCATTAGGTAAACAATACGATCAGAGGTAACTATCTTAAACGAGCCAGGATCTATTGTGGCATCAGCGAAAATACGGCTACGAATTTTTGTTGTAATCCAGCTATCCTGCAAGGTATTAGCCGATTTTTTGCCAACCTCAATCTGATTAAAGACCCGGCGGTAGCCAGATAGCGATAAAACCCTTGCAACCGCGGTCTCTCTTAATACCGACGTTGAGACATGGCCGGCAAGCAGAATATCGCCATTAAACACCGCCAGATCAATGGCACAGCCTTCCTGTTTGAAGACCTTGTCCTGGTAGAGTTTCTGCTGCGCATTGGCAGCGAGTTGATAGTCGTTAACTTTTTTATAGACATTATGACGATCATAAATGAGAACAGCCCCTGTCCATAAATTGCTGAAACAGCCTGTTAACAAGCTGACCAGGAGCAGGACAACAATAAAACATCCCTGTGTTCTCATGGGTACTAAACTATATACTGAAAAACCTTAACAACCTTTTGCACTCCCTTAACCTGCCTCGCCACACTTACCGCCAAATTTGCCTGCTCATGAGTCACTATCCCCATTAGATAGACAACACCATTTTCAGTAACAATATGGATTGAGCCTGATTCAAGGCCTTTTTTAGTCAGCATCATGCTCCTTACCTGACTGCTTATCCAGGTATCCTGAGTCCGTTGTGATATGGAAATTGGCTGATCCACTGAAATTTCATCATACACCCGACGCACATTGGGAGTATTGTGAGCAATTTTTTCAGCCGCAACCCTTAAGGATGCGGTCGGCGTTTGACCAACGAGCAGTACAACCTGATTAAAACTGCTTACCAAAATACGCGAGCCTTGGAAACGAGGATCAGTTACGATTGCCTTGTTAACCAGATGAAAAATACGGGCATCCCGTTCAAGCATGGTTATGCTTCGCCTGTCATAAACAACAAGACCCGCTGCAGCACCCGCCACCACAGCAGCAACACAGCCTGTAAGCAAGGTACTTATCAGTAAAAAAATAATTGTGCGAATTTTCATATTTACCCCAACATTTGACCGAATAACGATTGATCTATCAAGTCACAAAAACAATGCAAAATAAACAGGTGCATTTCCCGGATACGTGCCGCATTGTCCGCCTGGACTTTTAACTCAATATCCTCTGGCCCCAGATGGTTGGCAAGAAGCCCTCCATCACGGCCACTTAAGGCAATGGTATCCATGCCCCTGTCGTTAGCCGCATTTACTGCCTGTAGAATATTATCGGCGTTGCCTGAAGTGGAGAGCACAATAAGCACATCACCTTCCTGTCCCAAGGCATGGATCTGGCGGGCAAAAATCTGATCATAATGGCTATCTGCGGCAACTGAGGTCAGGGAAGCCAAATCTGAGGTTAATGCAACAACCGGCAAGGGAGGTCTTTCAACGTCGAAATGATTAATCAGGGCAGAAGAAAAATGCAGGCAATTGGCAGCTGAGCCACCGTTACCGCATAGGAGTATTTTTCCATCATTAAGCAAGCAGTTTGCCAGGCGCAATCCCGCCTTGGCTATTTTTGCAGACAAGAGATCAGCAACAGCAATTTTTGCTTCTATGCTTATTCCAAAAAGCTGTCTGACTCTATCTTCCATCGGTGTCATTTTTGGCTCCAAAACTCTGTTATTAAAAATCAACCCCAAACGCGTTTTTGATCCAATTGATTTCTGGTGGGCTTCCTTCAAAACTTAAAACATCAAAGCGGACAGGCTGTTTGTTATGTATCTTATTGGTCAATAAATAATGCGATGCGGTTTTTAATAGTTTCTGTTGTTTACTGTAGGTCACACTTGCCGCAGCCCCTCCGAAAGAAGCAGAGGAACGGGCACGTACTTCGATAAACACCAGCCAATCAGTTTCCTGCATAATCAAATCAATTTCCCCCCAGCGACAAGAATAGTTGCTCACCAACCATTTTAATCCTTGGCCAAGAAGATAACGCTTTGCATTTTGCTCACTTACCGCACCTGCTTTCTTCGACATCTCCTTCCTTCAACCTGTAGCTATTCTTTTTGCTTCGCCGATGCGATTAAAATACATTTTTCCTGGTCAACGCCCCGCAGCCAAGCCGAGAATTATGAGTAATAATATCCTAAATTAGAAAAAACACATCCTCCATTGTACTGTTTAGGGTGCGATTAAAACAGCGGTTGGTGTTTATGAATGCTCCGTCATTGCCACGGCCACCCCTCCCTTGAATTTTCCCCAGGCAGGGATTCTGGCAACCTGTTGTGCGCGGTTTAAGTAAAGAGCACCACTCTTGTCATTTACGCCCATGGCCGGGAAAAGCAACAATTGATTCAATTGGGTAGCCAAAGCAAAGCTGTCCATCCCTAAAGCGTATAAACGGTTGTAGCTGTTAAATTGTTCTGGCCAGTTTTTCTGTCCTGCCTGGTGAGCGAAAACCCAGGGCATATCACAAAAAATAATGCCGTCCAAATCCCTGTCTTTCATGGCATTGATACTGCCGCTATAAACCGTTGAGGTCGCATAAACAGGCACATCGCCAGCAAAATAATATTTTAATAACGGCATTATTTGGCGAGCCTTGGAAGGGTAGCCAAGAAGGAATATCATATCGACATCCTGACGCCGACTGGGCGCTGCTTCTATATTGCCCAGTAGCTGTTTAAGTTGCTTTTCCCTTGCCTGGCTCTCGGAAACACGAAGCAAATCACGCACAGCCAAATTAAGATTAGTATTGCTGTCATAATTTAACTGATCAACCACCAGCCCACCCGCTTTTTGCCACTGGGCGTTAAATGCCGCGACGATTTCTTCTCCCCAAGCCCCTGACGGCGCAATGACCAAAGCACGCCGATAGCCATTTTTACTTGCCTTGACTGCAACCTGCCTTGCCTCATTAGCAGGCGATAAACCAAAAAGATAAGCATTGCCATTAATCCCTGTTTCCAAATCATTTAATAATAAGGTAGGCACAGGATGATTCATTGCTGCCACGCTGGCCACGTCGGATTTACTTAATGGGCCAACCACATAATCTGCCCCCTCATTCAAAGCCTGCTGGTATAACTCCCTGACATTGCCCTTGGCCGTATCATATAGCCGGATAGCAGAAATGCCGGCTGCATTATTAGCAGCGGCCATAAAGCCATCGCGAATAGCGGCTCCAGGCCCTGCCAGCGAACCACTTAACGGAAGTAACAAGGCCATTTGACGTGGTGTTCGATAAAGATAAGGTTTAACCGCGGCAAGAGGGGAGGGTAAAATGCCATTGGCAGGATGAGAAGGGTACTGCCGCTGCCAGGCTTCAATCTGCGCGTAACTTGTCTCGGCACTAGCAGAATTTTGTCTCGCCAGTAGAGCCAGCCTCACCCAGCCTTCAATATCAGAATCTTCCTGAGCCTCGATAGCAAGGGTATTTAGCTCGGCAATGGGTAATTTTGTTAATGTCAGCCATAAAATACGGCGATTGTTAGCCCGTCCTGCTTCATCGGGCAAAACCTGCTCTAATTTAATGCGTTCGGTGAGTGATTCGGTTGAACTACCTACCGTCTCATAGGCATTGGCCAAAATTTCATGGTATTGAACTTGATAAAAAAGCGGCAAGCTGCTAGTGTCTCGAACGGCTGACAGCTTGGCTATGGCGGCTCGCGGCTGCTCCCGCATCATCTCTGTTTTAGCCAACAGGATATTTTTTTCATGCGCTTGTGCTGTGGATAAATTGCTAGTCTTTGCTAAGGTACGTACGCCTTCCCGCCATTGGCCATCATAAATTAACCGCCCGGCTGCCATGATGAGCAAGTTCTGCTCTTCATTACCCCCCTGATTTTTTGCCAGGGCAAGATAGGCTGCTGCCGGCATGGTGTAAGGGGTATATTGTTGGTTGGACCTGGATAATGGGGATTGATTATTGGCAACATGGGTGCACTGGCAAAGCCAAATTATGGCACAGAACAGCATCATTATTTTTAGTAAACTTGAATTTGATCGCATGAAGGTATGTCCAAGACACAGGAACCTAATAGGATAAACGATGGTAAAAAATACAGCAACATCTCCAGGCTCTCTTTATATCGTTGCAACCCCTATCGGCAACCGTGATGATATAACCTTGCGCGCCTTAAAGATTTTAAATTCAGTAGACGTCATTTTGGCAGAAGATACCCGTCACTCATCACAGCTATTGACTGTACTGGGGATTCAAAAACCGCTGCAATCCTTGCATGCCCATAATGAAAATGAAAAAAGTCAGCAGATTATTGAAAACCTGGAACAGGGACTATCCTTTGCTTTAATTAGTGACGCAGGCACTCCGCTGATAAGCGATCCGGGATTTCCCCTGGTGCGTCTCGCCCGTGAAAAAGGCATTGCGGTTATCCCTGTTCCTGGTGCCTGTGCCCTGATAGCTGCCTTAAGCGCTGCAGGCATGCCTTGCGACAGCTTTAGCTTTGTTGGTTTTTTGCCTGCTAAGGCTGCGGCAAGAAAAAACAAACTTTGTGCTCTAAGAGGCAGTGAACATACCGTCGTTTTCTATGAATCTACTCATCGCATCATCGAGTGTATCGAGGATATATGCCAGGTATATGGCTCGCAATATCAACTGGCCCTGGCAAAAGAACTGACCAAGGCCTATGAACGTTTCATTATTGCTAAAGCAGCCGAAATTAAAGCCTGGCTGCAGGAAAACAGTGCCCATTGCAAAGGAGAGTTTGTCGTCATTCTTCCCCCGAAACCAGCCGAAACAAATCAACAGAAAGAAGAGGTACTAACAATTTTGCTTGGGGAATTGCCTTTAAAACAAGCAGTAAAGCTCGCCAGTCTTTTGACCAAAAGGAACAAGAATGAGCTTTATCAACTGGCCTTGGAGTTACAGGACAAATTGTAGTTAATTTATTGAGATTACAACTTTATCGGCTTGCGCAGCAGGTTTTTGCCAACAGCCTGATTAAGAGAATATGAGGCTATTGGATGCCTGCATCAGGGACTGTTGACATTATTAGCCCTTGGGTCGCATAAGGCTCTTTAATTTTGTTGATTTCCTGACGTAAACGCTGGGCGACTTTTTTCATTTCTCCTTCTTTCCAAGCAACACTTTTGTCATTTCCTGGCACATCAGGATCCTTGCTTTTAAATAAAAAAGCGATCCCCGGTATTGGCCCATTTAATGTAACCCCTTCTACATAATCGTATTTTGGGTTTCCTCGGCCCATGACATGGGCATGCAGCAAACAAGGCTCCTCAGCTGTCCCTAGATAAGTAATACCCGTATCGGGATCAAATTGTTGACAGTTATTACCCATCAACGCGGTTTGTGAGACAGGCGTTATATGACCGTATGCTTCTGCCATTAATTGAACCAACATTCCTAAACCCAGGCGCTCTTCAGAAATATAATCCCGATTCATCACCTGATGCATGTCATTATTATCGACCAGCATGACAATACTGCGATAACCACGCTCATCAGTCGGATTTAAAAAAACAGCATATTGAGCATTATGGAAACTGGCAAGGGCAATGACTTTAGGATCATTAACAGAGTAAGGCTGCAAAGCCCAATGATCGGCAGGATAATCCCCCTGGTAATAGTGTTTATCATTAACCGAGCCAAAACCTGAAAAGGGCATCAGCAAGACAAACAAGATAAAGCCATACTTAAATAGAATCATAGACTACTCTTTTTCAAAATTAAAAAGATGCCCCATAAGGACTTCCCTAGGTTCTGTGCCCTTATCGCTAGCTTGAATCAAAAAGCCTTGATTGGCGAGCACCGAAGCGGAGCATACATAGAAGTATGTGAGCATCGGAGCGCAGAAAATCAAGGCTTTTTGGCCAAGATAGTAGATAAGTGCACAGAACCTAGAGACATCTTAAGTTTATTAATGTCTGTATTCATCATTGGCATCATGGTTTTCCACTGCCTCCACCTTCTCAGAAGAAGCTTTAGGTTTCTCACTGAAAAAACTGCTTTTACTCAATGCCGTACCTAATTGATGTTTAGATATCATTACCTGCGCATACATAGAGGCATCATTCATTGCATAATCAAAGAAAGCAGCAACTTCCGGGTTTTTGCCAAAGTATTCACAGAGATTAAGTGTTACTCCATGGTGAGAAAATATTTCCTGAACCCCCGGATCATGAAGAACATCCAGGACTTCAAGCATGCCATGGTATCCCCTTTTGGCGTACACTGCCACCAATTGAGTCAAGAACAGGGTAATGTCACGCGACAGGTTTGGATCTTCGTTATTGTTTTCCATGTACTTATTAAGCATACCGACGATGTTGCAAGTATGACCGGATATGGAACCCACATAAGCTGCATATTCACGATTATTGCTCCAAAACCATTGTTGCTTTTTTATATCTTTTGCAGCAACCGTTGAACTATCAACCAACATATTACGCATTGGCTGTCGCTGGGCATCAAAAAACACTGGTGAAGTTCCCTTCATTACTCCTCCAGCAGAATTCCAGGCGTCTCCTCCTACATTTTCCGGGCGAATTTCAAATTTTCTTTCTAAAATAGATTCTCTGGCAATCCTGTCGCGGCCTTTATAAACCTCGCAGCGCTTCATCACTGAAGCAATAAATTCAATTTCATCCTTGCTAAATTTGGAAGTATCCTTATAACCATTGGCAAAAATACTAATCTTTTGCTCCATTTCCCTTGGTGATGCCACCACGCCTTCCTCACCCAGGAAGAAATAAAGAATTTTGTTGGCCGCTTCCAGCGTGTCCTTTCTCAGTGCTTCATCATCATAAAGTTCCAGCCGTGCTTTGCCAGCAGCAGGTAAACTATCTTGCGAATGAGTCAAGCCATTAATATACTGAGCCAAACGAGTTTCAAAAAACCGGCGGGTATCATTTTTTTGCGGATCAAATGGTTTAAGTTTATCCATGGACTCAACGATCTTCTGATAAGTTTTGTTAGCGATCTCCAGCTTCATATCTGAGTAAGCGTTTTCCTTAATCTGGGAAATAAAATAGCTATGGATGTTTTTCATGCAGGATTCATAATCGACAAATAGATAATCAGCCGACAATTTTTGTAAAAAAGTTTTATCAATGTCACGTTGAGATTGTAATAACCCGATAGTTAAGACAATAAATTCAGATACATCTGTGTCGCTGCCAATAGCAGACAGGTAATTTTTCATATTAATTGAGGTCTTAACATAATTCTTATCACCGATTGAAGGCCTGAACGCAGGTAACTGTGCATCAAAAGACAGGTCAGTTAATTGTGAACAAATCGATGCTTTCTTTGGTTCCTCTACCTGGTCTAATAATGCCATTAAAATTGTTTTCTTATCTCTCATCCCCAGGCTAATACCTGACTCATCCCGGGATAATTCCGGAATTGATTGAAAGGTACTCATTAAAATAGAAAGCAATGCTTTTTCTTCCTCTGAAGCCAATGCAGTCTGGAGCACAATCAAGACAGGATCTAACAAAATAGCTCCGGGATCCTTGTTATTAAAGAGAAAAAGACTGGCATCCCGTGGTTCTTCCTCTAAATTCAAATGAGTCATTACTTCTTTAAAAAGGTTATAATTTTTAGTCAATATTGCTTTCAGAAATAAGGGCTTATAGATTTTTTGCTCCGCTTTTTTTAATTGATTAATGTTCTTATTGATTTCATCCAGCCTTTCAGATGCCGTTTTAACTTTAGGCTGACTCATCTCGGATGCGTTAAGCACTCTGCTGTTAATCTCTTCTACAGATTTCTGCACCCGCTCATTTACTTCTTCTGACGCTTTTTGCACCCTGCTGTTAATCTCTTCTACAGATTTCTGAACCCGCTCATTTACTTCTTCTGATGCTTTCTGCACCCTGCTGTTAATCTCTTCTACAGATTTCTGAACCCGCTCATTTATCTCTTTTGCTGTTTCCTCCAGCATCTTGGAAATATCTCGGTTATTGATCATCTTAGTCTCCCAAGCTCATTTACTTGTGTCGCTATAGATCACTATAAAATAAAATTATTACGCAACAATTAAACATTATGTAAAAAAACCGATATTTGCTGTAAAGAAAATGTAATGATTGTTATTTAAATAATCTTATTGCTGAAAAATTAAAAGACTATTTGACATGTTTATATGTTTTATGTATAAATTTGGACTTGGCGTTAACAAAACTTTTAACCGTATTAAGAGGTAGTTATGACGCATGAATTTATCGACAGCAATCACCTGCCACATGATCTTTCTGCTCTTAATCGGGCTGTGTTTAACAATGATTATCAACAGGCTCAAGAACTGCTGAATAGAAATCCCGCTTTAATAAATCAGGTCATTTTACCGACCTATCAATCACCGTTGTCTAATGCCCTTACAAAGCAAGAAATTGATTATCAGATGTTGGCTATTCTTACCAGACAAGGCGCTTCCTTTGCCTACCCTATTAATGTTCACAAAGAGTTCCCCACTGATTTCGCTTGCAAGTTGCGCGATAAAAAATTATTCACATTCTTAGTTGCTCATGGGGCGCCCATAACACATCTTACACCTCATTATTTATTAGCTAGAAGTACGGATATCAAACAAATTACTGTAAGCAAAATTACGGATATGCAGCAAATAATAAAATTAATGGGTGGCTTAGGAGCAATATCTGGCTTTCAAGATGGTGAAAATACCAGTTTTGAAGAGAACGCAAAAAAATGCACTCTGATAAACACTTCAGGAGGAACGCTTGACTACAATCTCATGAGTTTGCTCAATCTGGCTGAAGCAATCGACCTCGCTCCTGATGATCCAACCAAAGATAGGTTAACGGGCGAATTGAAAGAGCAGCTAACATCCCTGCAAGAAAACTACAATAGAAAAGAAAAATCTGACCAGAAAACCTTGGGAGGAGCGATAAGTAGCTTCTTTTACACCAATAATACCTGCCAAAAAGAAATTCCTCGTCCGGGTACTGATCAGGAATTCTGTAAGAAAAGCACTTTTTAGCAAGCTGAATTAAATTTGCCTTAATTCAGTTTGCTAAAAACTATTGAAGCGAAATTGAGGGAAAGCCTGATAGTTATCCCAGTACTTCGCTCAATAAAGTAAGGTAATTTTTATCTGCATCTGGCTGACTTTTATCAAGATAACGTTGAATAAACAAATGCAAAGCCGCTATTTTAGTTTCAGGCGGATTAACTGCTTGTATTTCCAGGTTCAGGATCAATGCAGCATTCAAGGTCGCCATCTGCTCGACAATTTCTTTTATTTGCAGACTTTGTTCATCCATCGTCAACTTTTTCATCCGTTTAATTTTTTCAGCCAGCTCCCCGATGCTCCTTTTTAACAAAGGCTTATACTGCGAAGCATCGCCAATTTCAGCATGGAGCTGACCTAAATAATGAAGAAATATTTCATCGACATTAAATTTATGGATATCTCTTAAGATCTGCATCCATAAGGTAAAATGGGTACCTTCCCAGTTTTCACAGACGATGCAATCACGCAGTAGCCTTGGCAGAGAGGAAAAGCTTTCGATTGTGCCGTTGCCCGCCAAAATATCAATACAATGATGAATATTTTCTACTGAACGCTTGGCGGTAAAATATTTATTTAAATTAGCCAGGGTGCGCAATAAAAGTTGCTGTTCTTTGGATTGCTCTTCTGGTAATTGCGCATCCCATTTATCCTGATTATTGGCCATGTGAAAAACACTGGCGAGCATGGCTATGTTTTCAGCTTTGATTTGAGCCAAAGTTTCCTTCACTAAGGGATAATCAATAACAGGATGCTGAAATGCCTGGCGGTTGAGCGCATAATAATAGGCAATTTGATAAGCTCGCCTTGCCATACCCAGTACTGAAAAGGCATTGAATAGCCGTGACAGATGCAAAACATTTTCCATCACCAGATTGATCCCCTCAGTGACCTTGCCAACGGGATAAGCCAGCGCTCCTGCGAAATCAATTTCGCCAGTGGCCATTGAACGGGTACCAATTTTTTGTTTCAACCGGCGTATTTGATAGTGGTTTCTTTGGCCATTTGGCAGTTGGCTTGAAAGTAGAAACAAGCCCAATCCCTTAGTGCCAATGACCTGTTGATCATAGCGGGCGGTCAGCAAAATTAAATCCGCGTTGGCATTGGAGCAAAACCACTTTTCACCGACAATTCGCCACTGCCGATTTTCATCCTGATAAGCATGGGAGGCATTGGCACCAACATCTGAACCACCCTGGATTTCAGTTAAAAACTGCGCACCTGTAAAATTATCGCTAAAGGAGGGTTGCGTGAGCTTATTAAGGTAATATTGCGTATCCTCTAGTGGAGAATAGCGGCTCAATACGCGAATAATGCCGGCTGAACAGGCAATAGGGCAGTTATGTCCTGCTTCCCCTGCATGAGAAGAAAGCAAAAAAAGGCTTAATGTTTTACCCATCTGGCCTGGGGTAAGCAAATGGCGCATCAGCCCGGAGCCATAGATTATATTCCCGGCCACTTCATAAGAGGGATGATGGACCACCTTATCCTGTCGTTGTCCGATAGCATCATAAGGGTCGATTTTTGGCAGATTGGCATCAAGATTATTTTCCATAACCACCGGTTCCAGCTGGTTAACTACCTGTTGGGAAAAGTTAGCCAATTGCTCAAGAAAATCAGGCTCTGCAGAAAAATAATACCGGTAGGTATGCATCAGGCAAGAATCCTGCAACAGAATATTATCCTTAAGCTGTTGCTGCCATGTCATAAAAGACATTTTTGCTTGTGCATAGTGATTAAACTCGTTCATACTGCCTCCTGGCGACCAGAATTCCTGGTATTCTCAATAGATCTCCATCTAAAATAACATTACTAATTTGCAAAAGAAAATTAATGAATACTTTAAGATAGTGAAGTAATTTATGAACAATTCGCCACAGGGCAAGCGCATATTGAATTAGGCGCCTTGCAATATTTTTTCAAGATAGTTTGGATTTAGAGTAGCAACGTACCTTTTTTTCTTGGAGCTAAATTTATTTGATGTTTCTTGTTTCAGTAGATTAAGTACCATATGTCGCATAACGGCAAAATTTTCAGCCCCATGGTTTTTTCGAATACGCGAGTCATCTTCACTGAAAACGACATCAAGTATCCAATGGAGCTGATTTGAATGCCCCAATGTTGACGAATGGAATAAATTTTTTCTCGAACTAACCGACCTCCTATTTGAAAGTGTCTAAACAAGAGGAAGGTGAAGAAGAGAACGCAGCTACCAATCATCAATATGGCCGTTATTGAGCATCCTAAGAAAATAGAGATACCTCAATGCAGGCTCAGTATCTCCAATTAACATCGCTATTGCTTAACTTAAGACAGCTGAAATCCGAGACCACTAACCTCATCATCAGGTTCTATCATTACTGGAGCGATCGCATCAAGCTGTGTCTGTTTATGCTTGCTGTAAGAACGATATAGCTCATAACCAATATATACCGCAGCCAGCAGCAATGCAGCCTGCCAACAGACAGCAAAGGTTGTAATCAGTAAAGTGGGGATGATGGCATTCTTGGCCAGGGTAAAAATAAAATCATTGCGCGCCGCCTGATAATCTTTTAATGCAACCGGGATATTTCTTTTAGCCACCTCGGCTTCTTCAAGCAGCAAACTTTTTTCCTTATATTTGCTATAGGCACCATCAGATAAATACATGGCAACAGCAAAGGTACAAACGAGATAACAGCCCAAAACCATCACCGGAGGAGTGAGCAGCATGGAGGCAGAAAAACCAGCCATCAGCAATAATGCTGCCGAAGCATTAAACAAATAGGTCGCATCGCTGGTTTTCCAGCTTAATTCAAGCTTCTCCAGCTGCCGGGTCAACATTTTATAATGTTCCTCATATTCCAGCCTTTCCGTCGGGTCGAGTTTGGTGTTTAATTTGGCGCCATAATAATCACGCTCGCGGGTGTACTGGGAGCGCTTGGTTAAATACTCTCTCTCCTCCAAATGCCGCCGCCACAAAATCAGGCAAACATCAAAAGCCATAAAACCGGCAACCATCCAGCCTGCCACCGGGGCGGCAATGCCAAATGCCTCATTGTAGTTGGTTAGCAGGTTTACCGTACCCCAAACCAGGTCATTGAGGAAGACAGCATGGCGCTTATAGATTTCATTGGAAAAGCGTTTTTTCCAATCCAGCTTTCTTTCCTTTTCACTGGGGAAAAGGGTATGCTTCATTAAAACACCTGCATTCATGATAAAGCGTACAGCGAAGAAGCCAACACTTAAAAAGCGCAGGATATCATTGGGAACTTCAAGGGTATGGATAAATGCCTCAACATCAATCTTTTTACCCAATAAGTTCCCCAGTTTTTCCATCCATTGCAAATCACGGGCAAGCCGTAAGGAATTGGCCACGGTAGTCCGGCAGAAAAACCAGTAAATACGGTTTAAATTAGAAGCAGCCACCTTGTCCCGCAGCTTGGACAGGCTCATGGGAGTTGCCGCAAGATCACCCAAATCCTGACCAATTTGTTTACCTAAGGCAGTCAAGTAATCCTCATTATTCCTGGATTGAGAGGAAACCTGCTTCTCCATGCACTGCTTTAACCGCTCCAGCAAGGCATCATATTCCTTAACCTTGCCTTTATGTTTATAAGCCAGATAATAATTTTTTAACATCAGGCAGCAATAATAGCAGTAAAACCAAAATGCATCGTTGGTTGAGCCATGCTGTCTCAGACTGGTAAAAAGTTGGTTAAATTCTTGTTCTATCAGCAACTTGTTAGTAGCTATGAAACCATAGTCATGGCTAAATGCGCTATTTTCTGCTGTGTTTTTTTTGTCATTACTCATTTTGATATTGCCAAAAAAAGTTTGCTTATCAATCAGAAAATTTTGATATTGCGCGTAATCAACCATGATTAATCCATAAAATAGACAGTAAGGTAAAATTAAAAACTTACCATTGTCCAATCTGCTAAACAAGCGTTTTTGTATTTATTTTTTTCATATTGAATTATCACTAGTTAATGGTAGCTTAATGTTGATTTCTTATACTATGGATGTATTGATTGGAGGTAAGAGATGACCGGCTATCTGGTTTTAAGTAATGTTGAAACGGAGCATTTATTAGCTCCTAAACCTCCTATTATTACAGGAACTGTTATAGCCAATGACATTCAAGATGAAAAGGGCAATAGACTACTTAGCAATCCATTCTCTTATTATAAACATCCTGATCGTAATTTAATTATTATTACCACCCCTCTTCCTGCCAGTGAAGTCAACCACTGCCTCAAAAAAATTAAAAGCCATTTAGCTGGTGGGGAAAATGTTAATTACAACCTTCTTCTTGGAATCACAGGTCAGGGGGTCACGGAACAACACATTGTTACCGCTTACGTCCGGGATGGCGAAATGGATATCTTTGACCCCAAAGCCAGCAACCCGCAGCGCTTTTTTTCCGGTGAAGGCAGTACAGGCAGCAAGTTCCTTAGCCTCCTCCGTTCACTAAACCCCTTTCCGCACCATCAGTTCAATCTGGCTGACGGTACAAAGGCCAATTACCATGCTTTGGGAACCCAATCTTTTTTTGATGGGGTTTCCTGTGGCTACCATTATGTAGCCAATATCATGGCTTGCAAGGAATTAATAGAGAATGGGCAAGCCATAACCGCTGCCAATTTGTTAACCAAAACAGGAAACCCGGTTAGTGAATCGGCCAACATACTCAGAATAGATAAGAACTTTAAAAACAAGGTAGACAGCAACTTTTTATCCTTTATGAAGAAAGCCTGGCTTGATACCGTCATGCCCCTGGAAAAAGAAGAAGAGCGCAGTAAACTGGGCTTCCGCCATTATTTATTAGGCTGGCCCAAGGAAAGAGGAAAGCAGGTTATTTATTTCCTCACCTTAAGTTTTATCATTTTACCGCTTATTAACCTTATCAGGCGCCCTGTGGAATTTGTTTTCAACGCCCTGTCGGAAACCGCCAACTATTTGAAAAACCGCTTGATTAACTGGGCACCGACCCATCCTGTCAGCCAATATTTTCGCAGCGCCTTGATGCTTGCAGCCTATGGTTTCCAAGGCTTGTTCAAGGGAGCCTACCTTGCCTTGCGTACCGTTACGTCGCCAATCAGCAGTGTTCAAGCCGCTTTGGCAATTAAAAACCCCAAATTAAGGGTGGCGATGGCTGTCCTGTCGGTAGTGTTAAGTATTGCTGCTTTTGCTGCCCTGGCTTATTTTGCCGCCCCGCTGCTCTTAGGCGCATCCTTAGCCAGCGCCCCGGTACTCAGCCCATTGGCTTACCCATTCAGCCAGTTATTTGCCCTGGTGGGAATAAATCTGGCACCAGCAACCGCGGCTGCCGCTCTCCTGATTACAGCAGGGACCTTCTATCATGCCCTTAAGTCCGGCATCGGGGCAATGGTCAGCAAGATAACCTCTAAACCCACAAAAGAAGTTGCCAAAAAAACGGCTTTAGCTGAGGATTTTGCAGAGATTGGCAAAGATGTGAATTACAATGAGGTTCCAGGGAGTAATGTAGGTGTTGCATTTAAGCGTGCTGGTGTGGATAGCAAAGTATATCCTCCTGCTATTGAAGAGGATTTTAAATTTGTAAGTTCAGATAAAACTTCAACTCGCGAACAACAAATAAGCGCTAGCTCGGAAGAAAAGCAGGAATTCAGTCCTGTTAATTCCACAATATAACTTGACTGCCGAATCCCTGCAGCGATTTGGTCGGTGGCTTTTTTCATAAAATCGAGTTTTAAAGCAATGCTATTTACCAATGCAAAAGCTGGAAAAAATCTTTCCCAGTAAATCATCGGCGGTGAATTCGCCGGTAATCTCAGCCAAGGCCTGATGGGCAAGCCTCAAATCCTCTGCAAGCAGCTCGCCTGCCCGTTGGCTTGATAACTGCTTTTGACCAGCCAGTAATAATTCTCTGGCCTGATCCAAAGCTTGCAGATGGCGCCTTCTTGCAAGAAACTGCCCTTCAGTTGGTTGATAACCGACCACCTCTTTAATTTTTTCTTTGAGAAAAGCCAATCCTGCACCTGATTTAGCCGAAAGATAAACATCATTACCTTCCTTTCCGGCTGTTAGACTTAAGGAATCAATCTTGTTAAACACATGGATGACAGGCACGCCATCCGGCAGTGCTTTGCGGATGGCTTCGCTTAATTCAGTCGATGCTTCTTTGTAGTTAATATCAACCACCACCAACACGCAATCAGCACGGCTGACTTCCTGCCAGGCCCGTTTTATTCCTTCCTGCTCAACCAAATCATCGCTGTCCCTGAGTCCGGCTGTATCTATCACATGCAGGGGAATATCATCCAGTAAAATATTTTCACGCATGACATCTCTTGTGGTGCCGGCAATTTCCGTGACAATGGCCACATCACGCCCGGCAAGACAATTGATTAAAGTCGACTTCCCCGCATTGGGCCGACCGGCAATGACCACAGACAATCCTTCCCGTAATATAGCACCCTGTGTCGCACTGGCACGGATTTCGCCTAATACCTGCAAGATTTCCGCCAGCATTGCAGCAACCTTTCCATCATTGAGGAAATCGATTTCCTCTTCGGGAAAATCAATTGCAGCCTCAACAAACAAACGCAGATGAATAATCCGCTCATTAAGTGCCTGTATCTTTTTCGAGAAATCACCTTGTAGGGAACGCACCGCCAAACGGGCAGCAGTTTGCGAGCTGGCGTGAATTAAATCAGCAATGGCTTCAGCCTGTGTCAAATCAATCTTATCGTTAAGAAACGCCCTTTCGGAGAACTCACCTGGCCTGGCTAATCTGGCACCCAATGCCACACATTCAGCCAGTAGTTGATCAAGAACCAGTGGAGCCCCATGCACCTGCAGTTCAACAACCTCTTCACCGGTAAAAGAATGAGGGGCTTTAAAATAAATCGCCAATCCTGTATCAATGATTTCCCGCTGAGAATTTCTAAACGAGCAGTAAGCGGCAACACGGGGCAACAGCGACTTATTGCCATTTAATGTTAACGCAATGGCGCAAGCAAGTTCACCTGAAAGGCGGACGATCCCTACACCCCCTCGACCAGGTGGTGTAGCAATCGCCACAATCGTATCTCTAGACATTATTTCGCGGAGGCCTGAACCTTCTTCTTCGGCTTATCATCGCTATATTTGCGGGTGATATACCACTGTTGCAAAATCGATAGGGTATTGTTCACTATCCAGTATAGCACCAGTCCTGATGGGAAGTTCCAGAACAAGGCGGTAAACAATAAGGGTAAAAACATCATAATCTTCGCCTGCATCGGATCAGGAGGGGCAGGATTTAATTTTTGCTGAATCAGCATCGTACCACCCATGATAATCGGCAACACATGGTAAGGGTCAGCTGCTGCCAGATCCTTTATCCAGAAAATGAAGGGAGCCTGTCTTAATTCAACACTCTCCAATAATACCCAGTAAAGTGCGATAAAAACCGGTATTTGAATTAATATGGGCAAACAGCCACCCAAGGGATTTACCTTCTCCTGACGGTATAACTCCATGGTTGCCTGGCTCATTTTAGCCTTATCATCGCCATAACGCTCACGCAGGGCTTGTAACTTAGGCTGCAGCTTGCGCATTCCAGCCATCGATTTATAGCTGGTTGCAGACAAACGGTAAAAAGCCAGTTTAATTAATACCGTTACCAGGACAATAGCCCAACCCCAGTTGCCAACGACTGAATAAATCGCTTTCATGAGCATGAATAAAAAGGAAGACAGGAACCATAGCCAGCCATAGTCCACAGTCAAATCAAGCCCTGGAGCAATACCCTTCAAGACACTGGTAATTTCAGGGCCGACATACAATTTGGAGCTTATTTTCTTTTGAGCACCTGGTTCAACGGTTATCGGCTGGCTTACGGCACCAATTGTATAATCTTCCCCGACGGCTCTGGTGTAAAACACATTACGGCTATCTGAATCAGGCACCCAGGCAGATAAAAAATAATGTTGCTGCATTGCAATCCAGCCACCCTGACTATTCACATCAAGATTGGCTTTGGTCATGGCAGAAAAAGGCACTTTCTGATAGCGGTGCACTCCAGGACTGGAGTAAGAAGCGCCCGTATAGGAGCCGATATGGAAGATGCTCGATTTATCTTCCTTAGGAGAGCTTCGCAAAAGCTGGGTGTTCATATAGCCTTTCCATGCATTTTCTCCCTCATTGTCAAGGATGTATTTCACCTGAATTAAATAACTGCCCCGGACAAAGTGAAATTCTTTCCTAACCGCCAATCCATCTGCAGTTCTTCCCTCTAAGCCGACTATCAAATCATCCTTATCCGCTGTCAACTCATAGCTGGATTGCTCGCTGCTAAAATTAAAATCAACATTTTTTATGGTCTGGTTAGAAGTGACAAATAAACTGCTGTTAGCGACATAGCGCTCGTTGTTCTGATCTTGCAGCAGGGTTATCGGCCTATCTTTTTGCTCAACGCTGACAGGGTAATCCAGTAACTGAGCACCCACAATATCGCCATGAAGCAGGTCAATGGTTAAGTTTAAAACATCCGTTGTTACCTGAATGGCTTTTGAAGGGCGTTTTACTGCTTCTTCATTTTTGCTGATGGCGGGTTGCTCAGCAGGCTCCTTCATTTGACCCTTTGCCATGTCAGGCAGTAAACTGCCATCCTTGGTTTGAATGGCCGCAGCAGGTTCGCTAATGGTTTGCCTTGGGGCAGGTGGTGGATAATCTTGTTGCCAAGTCATCCATAGTGAATAAACAATTAAAGCAAGTGCTGCATATAAAATTACACGTCGTATATCCATCAAGGCTTCTCTTCGTTAGAAATTACAGGATCATAGCCCCCCGCAGCCCAGGGATGACAGCGTAGCAATCGCTTGCAGGCCAGCCACCCTCCTTTAATAACACCAAAGTGTTTGATTGCAAGAAGGGCATATTGGGAGCAACTCGGATAATAGCGGCAACAGGGTTTCATCATCGGACTTAACAAATAGCGATACAATACAATAGGCAAGCAAATTATGTGGCGGATGATGCGGCTAATTTGTCCCATGTTTTACCTAAGTTGGCGATAAGTGTTTTGTTTTCTATCTTGGCCACACCGTGCTTTGCCAAGATAACCACGTCTATCGCAGGCAATTGGCTTGTGCGAAATGTTTCGCGCAGCAAACGCTTCAAGCGATTACGATCATGGGACTTCGGCACCGCTTTCTTCGACAGAGCAAGGCCAAGTCTGGCATACCCCAACGAATTTTTGCGATAAAGAATAATAAATTCCGAGGTAATTATTTTCTTTGCCTTGGCGAAAACCTGATCGTAATCGCTTTTTTTTAGTAGCCGGCGTGCTTTGTCAAAACAATTCACTTAAGCTGATAAACGCTTACGTCCTTTCGCTCGGCGACGCTTTAAAACCAAACGGCCACCACGGGTTGCCATACGTTGACGAAAACCATGATCACGTTTGCGCTTTAGATTACTGGGTTGAAAAGTGCGTTTCATGATAAACCTGTTATTAATTAAATTTTTAAGGTTGGCAATGATAGAAAACTTTACATCAGCTGTCAAACAATACCAGGGCTGTCCGCTTAAATTTTTTACTTTTGCATTAGTTGATGCGCATCATTAAGTCAAAAGCGTCATTACGGGCTGTTAGCAAAAAATAGTAATTAATTCACTTCGTTCGCAATTGCCTATTCTTGTTTTCTTTGAAATCGACGTGCTAATAATAATAAAACAATATTTTAAAATTTATGTTTATTATAAGCTTCTTCATGCCTGTGGATTATACCTACAATTAATTTAAAATCATATGGTTAAGTAACAAATTAGTTGTGGTAAAGGCTGGAAAATAACTGTGTACTTATTATTTAAAGTAGTCATTCTGAAGAGAGGAAGGAGAGTTATTCACTATCAAAACGGTTTTTAATGAGCGTTTATTCACATGTTTTAGCAAGGGCAGTTTAAATCTTCCTATCTCATTTTGATTTCCAGGATGATTTACTTCAAATTTTATCAATAGACGGACTTCTTATTTCCCTGATAAACCACCGGGTAAAAACCGGTAGCAGGAGTAATTAATTTTTCTTAATTAAAGAACAAATGTAAAACCACAGAGGTCAAGGTTGTTCTTTTCTATAATTATAAAAATATATTAATTTACTTTCTTATTTTTATTATATAGCAAGAAAAAATCTGTGGGTATTTTAAATTTTATGTTTTAAAACAGTAAGTTAACATTATTTTTAACTTGTTGTTAACCCTTGTTTAAAACAGATAGTATTTTCTTAATAAAAATTGCCTTAAGATGAAAGTCCTTATTAATCAACAATTATTAACAAGGTAGTCAGGGTTATTATCCCCACTGTTACATATATTAAAAAAGCTTATAGATATACTTGGGGCATTCTCTTTGATAATATTCTCGATATTCATTTGTGGATAACTTTATTTTTTTATCCACCGCTGAGTATAATCCGGCAATTTATATCGGTGTCGCTTTCTTAAAGCTGGATCATTAATCAGATTTATAAACATCATAGATTTACAGCGTTATATTGCTTCTTGCGAATGTCTTGCTCATATCGCATTTGCAGGGCAATATTTGTTTCTGTACTTGGATTTCTGTGTTCTGGCTTAAATAGTTGAGGAGTGCGTGTGTCTGCAAATGTCTGGCAGAAGTGTTTGGTTTTTTTACAGGAGGAATATCCTCCCCAGCAGTTCAATACCTGGTTGCGTCCTTTACAAGCTGAACTTCAGGATGCCAGCTTAATTTTGCTTGCTCCTAACCGTTTTGTCGTGGATTGGGTAAAAAAGAATTTTTATTCAAGAATAAAAGAGCTGGTTCAGCAGATCAGTGGTGAAAGTATCTCCTCTGTCAGTGTTGAAATTGGTACGAAAGTTGTACAGAGTGTCGTTTTGGAGCAGCCTCTAAAGGCACAACCAACCGCTTCCAAGGCAATCCCTAAGAAAACTGCTGAATATAAAAATAGTTATTTAAATAAGAAATTTCTCTTTGATAGCTTCGTTGAGGGAAACTCAAACCAATTGGCTCGTGCTGCTTCACTGCAGGTCGCTGAAAAGCCGGGAGAGGCTTACAATCCTTTGTTTATATATGGAGGGGTTGGCTTAGGTAAAACACATTTAATGCATGCTATCGGCAATACTATTTTGAAACATAATCCTGAAGCAAAGGTTCTTTACCTGCATTCGGAGCGTTTTGTTGCTGATATGGTCAAAGCATTGCAAACGAATGCGATTAATGAATTCAAGCGTTTTTATCGTTCCTTAAATGCCTTGCTGATTGACGATATTCAGTTTTTTGCCGGAAAAGATCGCTCCCAGGAAGAATTTTTCCATACATTCAATGCGTTATTGGAAGGTCAACAGCAAATTATTCTGACCAGCGACCGTTATCCTAAAGAAATTGAAGGCATGGAAGAACGCTTAAAATCTCGCTTTGGCTGGGGGTTAACTGTTGCTGTGGAACCGCCGGAACTTGAAACACGAGTGGCTATTTTAATCAGCAAAGCCGAGCAATCCAATATTGAGCTTCCTTATGAGGTGGCTTTTTTTATCGCCAAACGTATTCGCTCTAATGTTCGTGAATTAGAAGGGGCGTTAAGGCGAGTAATAGCGAACGCCCATTTTACCGGCAAGCCGATCACCATTGATTTTGTTCATGAAGCATTGCGTGATTTACTCGCCCTGCAGGATAAGCTGGTAACCATTGAAAACATCCAGAAAACCGTTGCTGAATACTATAAGGTAAAGGTGGCTGATTTGTTGTCCAAGCGACGCAGTCGTTCCATCGCCCGCCCACGGCAGATGGCAATGGCGCTTGCCAAGGAATTAACTAATCATAGCTTGCCTGAAATTGGCGATCATTTCGGAGGGCGGGATCATACGACTGTCATTCATGCCTGTCGTAAGGTCAAGGAGTTAATTCAGGAAGAAAGTGATTTTGCTGAGGACCACAAAAATTTAATGCGTACGTTGACCTCTTAACAGGACTGATATGTTTGATTTAACACTTGCCAAAGATCAATTATTAACTCCTTTACTGATAGTTTCCGGGGCTGTCGATAAAAAGCAATCATTGGCTATTTTGTCTAATATTTTACTTTGCCTGAATGATAATCAACTTCGGTTGACAGCAACTGATCTGGAGATGGAGATCACCGCTCGTATTTATTGTGATCTCAGTCATTCTGCAGGCAGGATAACAGTCCCTGCAAAAAAATTTATTGATATTATCCGTTCTCTGGATGATGAGGCAACAGCAACTATCACCCTGAAGGGTGATATTGTCATTATCAGTGCTGGCCGCAGCCAGTTTAAGCTGGCTACTTTGCCTGCAGACAATTTCCCTGTAAGTGAAGATGAGTTGAGTGAGGTTGAGCTTACCTTGCCGCGGTTGGCGTTTATAACCCTGTTGCAATCCACTCATTTTGCCATGTCACAGCATGATGTACGTATTTTTTTAAATGGCTTGTTGCTTGAGTTGAATCCGCAGGCAATAACTGCTGTAGCTACTGATGGTCATCGAATGGCAGTTTCAAAGTTGGCCTGCGATTCTATTAGTGCACACCATCGTTTCCTGTTACCTAAAAAAGGGGTACAGGAAATGTTAAGATTATTGAACAATAGTGATGAGGAACACATTGCCGTTTCTGCAGGTAAAGGCCATTTTAAGTTGTCTACCCAAGAATACACCTTTCAATCCCGTTTGATAGAAGCACGTTTTCCTCCCTATATTAAGGCTATTCCCAAATCACAGGATAAGTTTATTCTTGTGGACCGGGATATCCTGAAAAGGGCGCTTGCCCGTATTGTTATTCTTGCTCATGAAAAATCAAGGGCGGTTGTACTCCACATGCAATCAGGTTCTTTGACGCTGATCGCCAATAATCAGGAGCAGGAAGAGGCAATGGAAATTCTCGAAGCCCATACTGACGGCAGTGAGATAAAAATAGGTGTAAATGCCGGTTATCTCCTTGATGTACTCAATTTTTTGGGAGAAGGTCTGGTACGATTGTCAATGACCAATGCTGATAGCAGCATTTTAGTTGAGTCAATTGAGGATGAGAATTATCAATATGTCATTATGCCTATGAAGATATGAGCCTCGCTCAATTACAAATCAATAATCTTCGCAATATTGAAGCAGCTCGGCTAAATCTTCATCCGAAGCTAAATTTTTTTATTGGTGAAAATGGCAGTGGGAAGACTTCGCTGCTGGAGGCGGTTTATTTGCTGGGTAGCGGGCATTCTTTTCGTACCCGAGAAATTTCACCGCTGATATCTAATGGCAAGGATTCGCTCACTATATTCGCCCGCAAGGGAGATGAACAGACGGTCAGTATCCAAAAGTCACTTACAACACCTGCTCAAGTGCGGGTTAATTCCTTCCCTTGTCAGACCAGCAGTGAACTTGCCCGTTTTTTACCCTGTCAGGTTTTTTATCAGGATATCTTCCAGATTATTGATGCAGGCCCTGCTGTCCGTCGTACTGTCCTTGACTGGGGTTTGTTCCACGTGAAACAAAACTATCATGCCTTATGGAAAAACTATAAGCGTGCTTTGAAACAGAGAAACAGTTTATTAAAGCAAAGAGCATCGCAACAGCAATTGCGTCCCTGGAACAAAGTTCTTGTCGAGTTAGCCACACAAATGCATGAGGCCAGAAAAGAATATTTTGCCTGTTTGCTGCCGGAGTTTCATCTAATCCTTCAACAGCTAAGTACTGTTGATTGTTCGCTTGCTTATTATAAAGGCTGGGATAAAAAGGGGGCTGCCAAGCCATTAGAGCTTATTCTGGAGGACAGCTATCAGAGCGATATAAGCCGCCAGTTTACTCAATATGGCGCTCACCAAGCAGACCTGATATTTACCATAAACAATTTGAATGCCAAACAGTATTTATCCCGGGGGCAGCAAAAAATAATCCTTTTTGCTCTAAAATTGGCACAGGCCAGACTCAATAAAACCTCTTGTCTTTACCTCTGTGATGATCTGACTTCCGAGCTTGATGAAGCCCATACAAAACGCCTGTTAAATCTGATTGGAACAATGGATGGCCAATTCTTTATAACCTCTGTTGATGAGTCTTTATTAAGGAATAATCAGGGCCAGTCGACGTTTTTTTCTATGCATCATGGTGAAGTCGTTGAACTACCTGGCTCACAGAGCCTGGCACAAGCTTAAGTTTCACGTGGAACATCAGCATTTATTAATTCAAGAAGGAATATGTTATGAGAAGAGAAATACTCCACCTGCCTGAACTGACATTGATTGGCATTTCGACGCGAACGAATAACAAAGATGAAACCAATCCAGAAAAAGCGAAAATTTTACCTACCTTGCAGTATTATTTCCAACAGGCATTGGCAGATAAAATTCCATGCCGCGCTAAACCAGCGACGACCTATTGCGTCTACACCGACTATGAGTCTGATGAATTTGGCGATTATACTTATTTTGTTGGAGAGCTGGTTAGGGAGGCGAATAATATCCCGGAAGGCTTTTGCAAAATCATTATTCCTTCGCAAAGATATGCAAAATTCACCAGTGGCCCTGATGCTATGCCTGGCGTTTGTATTAATGCATGGCAAGAAATTTGGCAGATGTCCCCAGCTGATATGGATGGGGCAAGAAGGTATCTGGCTGACTTTGAGGTTTATGATGAAAGATCATCCGATCCTCATCAGACTGAACTGGATATTTACATAGGAATTCAAGACTTACCCCAATTTTGAGCATTAAACGCCACTCACAGTTTAAAGAGCATGGTTAAACAAAGTCCACCCAACATATAATCTTTATTAATAACTCATGTTACGCATGTGCGTAACATGAGTTATTAAGCCAGAATAATCATCTATTAATTGACTGTATTCGCGGGTAAACTCTGTTAGACGACAACTCAGCTATTCTCATGCGATGGATTATAAAGAAAACTTTAAAAAAATAATGATTCTTTTCTGGATGCTCTGGTGGCTTATTGCATTATGGACCGATGTCATGGGGCTTCTGGCTCATTATGGTTTGGTGGTTAAGGATTGGGCCAGGGATATTAACTATCCTTTCCTGCTTGAATCGTTAAAAATTTATCCGGTTTCTGATTGGCTCCCACCGTTACTGTTTGCCGGTATTATTCTCTGGTCTTTTGCTTCGGCCGCGGCATTTTTTTGGGCCTGTCTGAGCCTGCATAAAAGCCCTCAGCTATGGATGAGAAGAGCAGACATCGCGTTTATTATTTCGCTTAGCTACTGGCTTGCTTTTTTCTTGGCAGATCAGCTGGTGATGAAATTTGATCTGGAGGAAAATCACATGGTACAAGGCGGGTTTCAACTATTAACTTATCTGGCGCTGTATTTGTTGCCCTCGAAAGATTTTAGATATACTACTTGAGACCACAGGAAACCTCAAGCCCGCGATATCAAATTGTGAATACTGGCGCAACTAATGATCAACTTTTAAAGATAACTGATGCATTGGTTGCTCTTAGAAAGATTTAGTTGCAACTGAACCTTTAAAACAGGTTCAGACAAAGAGATCTAGACTTTAATTGGCTTTTCTCTTTTGTCTGAGCCTGATTTATCAGCTTATCTGGTGCTTGGTAGATTGCTCATATATCTCTTTATCTCCATGATCTCTGGATAGATTATCTACAAAGTCTTGAGTAGATGTGGATTTAGTTCGATGTTCACTAAAAAATAAGTTCCGATGCTGTGTCAATACTGTATTAGTTGAAACTCTGGTATGGGTTTGAGTGTTTTCAAAAGCTTCAGACGATTTCCATGTATTTATTAACTCGCCAATTGTAGTAGCTTCAGGAGCCCATTCATTTGGAGCATCAAGGAAATTTTTAAGTAACTTTAATGATTCAATTTTTGCCTTTGGTGAACTAAGAAACAGGTTGTATTTAGAGTGCTCTAGTTTTTTTATTTGACGATCGATTTGACTTTTAATGACTTCAATGTCATCAACAAATTCATCATTAAATTTCTTGGTTCCTACAGATGAATGCTCATCCATATGCTTATCGTAGAAACTAACATCCATATTAAAAGAGGTAACTTCGATTGCTGTTATTGGCAGCTCAGTATGCGTTTCTTTATATTTCTTTACAGCTCCAATGACTCCTTTGTTATCATCTGCAATAATAATCCTACTTATCCAGTCTGGTTTATGATGGAGGAAGAAATCTAACATTAATCCTTTAGTATGCCCTTTTCCTTCAGTCGTTTCTGCTTTAAGATCCACGTAACCTTTTCTTTCTGCAAGATGATCAGCAAATACTTTGGCAAAAGAGCTTCTTATCAGCATGTCACCAGGTAAAGGGTCATCTTCCTTGGCTGTCGTTGGCATGGATTGATATGCTGTTACAGCATCCCTATAACTGGCTCCAGGAACATTGCTTTCAGGTGCATATTTACTTACATTTTCAAGGAACGGTAGCTTCGCAATATTTTCATTCAAAAATCCATTAAATGCTTCTCCCTGAAATCTTCCTTTAAATCGACGGCTCGCCTCATCAAATGCTTTGGCATTATCAGCACTCAATTGGCTCCATACAAGATCCACTGGGGTAATAACACCATGAACTTTAAATCCCTTTTTTTCAAGCCGTTCAACTAAATCCATTCGATCTTTAACAGTTAACCTGCCAAATCTCATGTCGGTAAACAGGTAAATATCATTAATACCGTTTTTCTTTAGAGAAGTAAGTAGCGTTTCATTAAATTCAGTATCAAACAGGAGAGTATGATCTACATCCAGTAAGGCTACAGGTCGTTTTTCTTCATCTGACTCTTCTGAATGAGTTACAATTTCTTTACTTTTTGGAGACTGGGGAGATTCAGGATAAGACTGCTGAAACTGTAACTGTTCGCTGCGCTTACGGAGCGTTTCAAATATCATGCCTGCGCTTTTTTCTGGCGGATAGGTAATTTTTGCTTCCGAAGCATCTATTTCGATTAAGGATTGTAAACAAGTATTGATTGTATCTAATGTGGAATTATTGAACGGTTTTTGCAATATCGCTTGTATTCTTCTGGTTTGCGCTTGCAGTGATTTATTTTCAGGATTAGATTTTTCTAATGCTTTTATCCAGGCTATTAATTGTTCATACGTCATAAGTAGACTCCTGCATCTTTGTTAATAAATATAGCTTACACAAAAATTATTATCTAAAAATTAAGTAGAATAAAAATCTGTTGCTATGGGGATAAACGCATATAATTTTTGAATAAAAGCCCCTCTTTTGCCTGCTTTCTATGCTTATGTACATATCAAGCTTTTTTGAATAATTTCGTTGGCGGCTTTGCTCATTAAGTAAAAGACAAATCTGACAGAGAACAATTGGGAATGCGCAAGCGATCTGGAAGGATACGTCCTAATATCGAGGAAGATAGCAAGGAGCCATCTTCCCTTACAGGATACTGCAGTCCGATGAGGGCGATGCTTGCCTTGCCGCGATTCCTAAGCAATCTTCCCAAACTGGCAGTGGTATCTTTTTTATATCAGGTTCTACAGGTTCTGAACGGAGGTTGGCCAGGTTTTTCTTCGCACAGCCAAGCCTTGCCAGGGAAATTACCAGTTCACTCCAGGCCTTTAAAAAAGCAGGGTTTTTCATTGAGCCATTCAGCGTATAGCACATATTAATCAAGTGCATGATGGGATAACGGATATTTTCTACCCTCATATTAGAATTGTTAAACCCTAAAACATAAACAAAGGGTAAACTGGTATAAGTTTCATTAAGATCCTTAAGGATTTCATTCACTTCAATTTCATCAGTGGATTGAATGACAATGGCGATTAAATCGCCCTTGTTCCGTTTAAACTGCGGAAGCCTTGAGCGCCGCACGCTCCCGGGTTGGAGTAGTTTAAAAGGAGGCTCCCATTGGTTCTTACGATCCATGGAGGAAAAGTAAGCATAATTTTCTTTAAAGCTTTCTTTATCAGTGTCATCTACATAATCACCGGTAATAATGCATACTTCCTGTCCCCTTTCAGGCAAGATACTTGTATTAATCATCGCAGCAATATCATTAATTTTGATAAGATTCTTATCAAGAAAATACTTGTAGTTACTTTGCTGTTCACTAAAAATAAACTCGATTCGCCGGTAAATTTCCTGATATAACTTTCGATAATTTGCAATACCAGCAGGCAGTTTGACCCTGGGAGAAAAAAAAGAAGACCAGTAAGGTGCGGTGTTGGCATAATTGTTCAGCAGTTTGCAAGTTTGGCTAACAGCCTTGATATCTTTAAGCTGTAAATAACTAAAAATGGACCACAGGATTTCCCGGGGGACTGAAGAGATAACATCTGTTTTTTGAGTCAGGAGAAAGCTAAACCAATTGGTCCATATTTTGGGGGACAGAGGATACATGCAGAGTCCATGTTGATAATTATTTTAGGTCAATTATAATCCATTTTGCACAAAAAAAGATACAAAACTGTCATGAACAAATAAATATCAATGGATTTACTCGTTGTCAGGCTTAAATGACTCAAATTCTCCCTCTGCAAAGGGATTATATTCCTCATCTGCTTCCTTTTCCTGAGTCTTATCGATTTGTTTGAATAACGCTTCGATATCCTCTGCCTCCTCCTCCTTGCAAGCAGCGCGCTCCTCTGTGATTTTTTCTAAAGCTTCTTTGGATAAAATAGTCATCTTTTATTCCTTTCAGCGATATCTCTATTAAATAATAGCACCCGAGAACTATTGCTGCTTTAATCTTGACTTCATTCAAGCTACTATTGGGCTAAATCAACCAGCCAACATTATAATGCGTAAATTTAGCTTGCTAGATAATCTATTGGGAGAACTGGATACCGCCTTACGCACCTTGCTCCCCCCAAAACCACGCACGACAGCAAGACCCTCCCCTGCCCAGCCAATGGAAGAGATACCAATGACTGCCAGTGAGAAGCGCCACACAGCGGGCCTTATGCGGGTCAATCATGCTGGTGAGGTGTGCGCGCAGGCGCTTTATCAGGGACAGGCATTAACGGCTCAGCTTCCGGGTATCAGACAGAAAATGGCAGATGCTGCTGCTGAAGAAATTGACCATCTCGCCTGGTGTGAAGGGCGATTACAGGAGTTGGGCAGCCAGCCCAGTTTGCTCAATCCAATATGGTATCTGGGCTCGCTTACGCTTGGACTGATTGCAGGACTGATAGGGGATCGTTGGAGTCTTGGTTTCGTCACTGAAACCGAGTTGCAAGTGCTGCAACACCTGCAAGGGCATCTGCAAAAACTACCTCCAGGGGATGAAAAAACCAAGGCCATACTAGAGCAGATGTATGAAGACGAGGCGCACCATGCCGAGGTGGCAAAAAATGCCGGCGCAGCAGAGCTGCCGATTTTGATTAAAAAACTGATGCAAAAAACGTCTAAGCTAATGACGCACACCAGTTATTACATTTGATAATGATTAATTGCTTTCTCCTCGTTGCCAGAGCAGGTCTTGTCAATAGAATTACTGGAACATAGGAGCTGTCTTGCGATAAATTGCCGCTGCGGTGACACACTTCCTATCCACTAATAATATAGTGGATTATTCCTCCTGCCATTGTTACAAGAAATAAGCCGTACAATAGGACTGCCAAATAAGAAAATGCCAGGATAACCCCATCTTTTTCAGCAATCCCCAAGCCAAATAAAATAATCAGGGAAGCAAATATAAAATTACTAAACGGGATTGGCAGGAGGAGCAGCAAACTTAAAGCGAGCATGGTCAGTCCATGTAAGCGGTTCATAATGGGTAAAGTAAAGAATAGCCAACGCGGTTTTAGCAATTGTTCAATACGCTTTAGGTAAGGCACTGTTTTGTTAACAACCTCAGCGAATTTCTTAAAATCCAATGTTCGATTTGCCAGCCTGCTGGGTAACCACAGCGCTTGTCTGGCGATAATAATCTGAAATGCAATGAAGATTATTGGCAAGCTGAAGATAAAGGAAAATCCAGGAATAATGGAAACAGGTAAGGCACTTGGCAAGGCAAACAGAATAATGAGTAAACCAAACGCCTGCTCGCCAAATATTTTCACTAATTCACCATAGGTTAAGGTGGTGTGATGGTGGTGTTTTTCAACCATTCCTAACAAGAGATGGCAGATGCTAATCCGGTTTTTTACCTTGTTCAATTGAGTTCCCTGAAGACAGGCTATTGAGAATGCAAGAAAGGTTTGAAATCAAACAGCCAATTTAAATTAGCTGTTTTCTTGCAAGTTCAGTTCACTGTTAAAGCGGCTATAACCCCAGTAGATTACCATCCCAGCCAGCATCCATGCTGTAAATCGCAGCAGTGTTATCCAAGGCAGGTTCATGATGAGGTAAGCGCAGCTGATAATGCCCAAAACAGGAATAACCGGCATCAATGGGGTTTTAAATGGACGGGGCAAATCAGGATGAGTGTAGCGCAAAACAATCACGCCGGTACAAACAATGATAAACGCAAAAAGAGTGCCTACATTAACTAATTCTGCCAGGTCATCGATGGGCACCAATGCTCCGGTTAATGACATCACTATGGCACATAATACAATAATCCTTACAGGTGTTTTGGTGCGGGAATTGGTGGTAGCAAAAAAGCGCGGCAATAAACCATCGCGGGACATGGCATAAAATACCCGGGTAAGCCCGTAGAACAAGACCAGCATAACCGTTGTAAGCCCTGCTATCGCGCCAACCCCGACCAAACCGGCTGCCAGTTTATGTCCCAGCAACAGGAGAGAGTGGCTGATAGGAGAAGCAACATTTAGGGTTGAATAATGGGTGATGCCAGTTAACAGGGCAGAGACGACGATATAAATGCTTGTGCAAACAAGTAAGGAACCAATAATGCCAATGGGCAGGTCACGTTGTGGATTGATGGCTTCTTCAGCGGCTGTAGAGACGGCATCAAATCCAATGTATGCGAAAAAGATTAGCGAGGCACCTTCGACAACGCCTTTCCAGCCAAAGGGCAGGAAGGGAGACCAGTTTTCAGGCTCCACGGCAGTCAATGCGATGGTAATGAACAAAAGGATGACCAATAATTTTACCAGCACGATAAGGTTGTTAAAACGCGAACTGGATTTTACCCCCCAGGCCAACAAGGCTGCCAGGATAATGACAATTAAAAAAGAGGATAAATTGAATAACCCGCCACTGGCTGGACCATGGAGCAAGTCAGTGGGCAAGCCCATCTTAATTGAGCGCAAGAAATCATTAAAATAACCACTCCAGCCTACTGAAACAGCAGAAACTGCAATTGCATACTCCAGTAAGAGATCCCAGCCGACAATCCAGGCAATGAATTCACCAAACCCCATGTAAGCATAACCATAGGCGCTGCCGCATCCGCCCACTGAGGCAGCCAATTCAGCATAGGATAAGGCTGCAAACGCACAAGCAAACCCTGCCACAATATAGGATAGAATAATCGCAGGCCCTGCCTGGGTTGCTGCAACCACGCCAGTTATTACAAAAATACCGGCGCCAATAATTGCGCCAATCCCCAAGAAAACCAAATCGAGCGCGGAGAGGCATTTCGCCAAATGCATAGCGCCTGGTTGATTAAGTTCATTAACCGCTTTTTTGCGAAATAAGTCCATGTTAGTATTCTCTTGGGTAGATTAGTTAACGCTGACCAACCCGGCAATTGATAAGTTCCTTTAGCATAAACTATGCCAGAATAATGGCGCTTCTATTGAAATTTAATGAAAAATTTTTTTATTAGCCTGTTTTTATTAACATTTTCGAGTATTTCTTTCGCAAATTCTCAAGAAGCCTGTTCAGGCTGGCCCCCCTGGTTTCAGTCAGGTTGTCGGCGTCTGCATCAGCTTTGGAATGAAGGAAACAATGAGCTTTATGTTTCAGGCTATGCCTGGCATAACCGCTTTACTTATCCCAGGGATAAGGTCGACAGTTATAATGAGCTGGCCTGGGGCGGAGGATTAGGAAAGGGGCTTTATGATGAAGACGGCGACTGGCATGGTCTTTATGCTATTGCTTTTCTTGATTCGCATAAAAATGTGGAGCCGGCTGCAGGTTATGCTTTCCTTAAGGTTGCCCACTTGGGGCCAAACACCCGCCTTGGTGCCGGCTATACGATTTTAGTTACCATGCGTCCTGATATCTTTAATAATGTCCCTTTTCCTGGCGTTCTGCCGTGGATTTCACTTAACTATCGTCACCTGACCTTATCGGCTACCTATATCCCAGGTTCCGGACACGCAGGAAATGTATTGTTCCTGTTAGGCAAATGGACTTTCGACCTATAGAGATTGTTTTAATTATTTAAGAAAGTCGCACTCCGATGGCAACAGTTACTTGCTTAATTTTTTAATCATTAAATCAATATCCTCAACCTCTCCGGAATAATGGTAATAGATACGGTTGTGGTAGCAATCAATAATGCAAAGAGGCTCCCGGGGGTTATTTTCTAATTGCTTAAAGATCCAATAAATACCTTCCGAGCCAGTGTTTACAATATCTTTTAGCAAATCCAGCATCTTATCCTCTTCAAATTCGGCTTGTGTGCAAATTAAACCGGAAGATTGACTGGTTACCTTGTAAGCATAATGCATTTCTTTCATCAGACTCATCCTGTCAAGGGGGATATTTATAGTATCGGCTTAATTTTGAAAAATTGTAAGGCAGAAATACATGAATATCCGGCATCATTGGTGCTCTGGGTATGATATTGGATAGCTGATTCAAAGTGCCGGTTACAATCGTTTTTTACAGTGATTGGTAATTTTTCCTCAGTCATGGGGATTGTGAATGTATTGCCAATACGCAGGAGTGTTTAACAGAAGTACTATACTTTAAATAAATAATAAATTATCAGGAGATACCCTCAATTAATTTTGAGGAAAAAAATGGATTATGTCATTTTGTGTTTGAATGAGGGAATAGCAAGCTCTATTTAACGAATTAAAACACAAAGTGACATCAGTTGACTGTACTGGAAAACTTGATTGAGGATGCGCCCTGAGCAGGGCGTTAAAAAGGAGATGGGATGAGAACAATTATCGTTAGCCTGTTTTCTCTTCTGTTAATATTATTCAGCCCAATTAACTTCGCAAACAGAATTTTACTTACCGGCAAGCCTTTACTGCTGCAGCCTCATGGTGAGTATTACAGCTTCCCAAGGGACTATCAAGGAACAATCGATGGTTATCATTTTGTCTTTGTTGGCGGCGTTTATCGTGTGTGCCATATCAACAGGCAACCGCAACTTGCCAACCTTGACATGCTGCGCATCCATATAGAACTAGGAAGTAAAAGATTCTTTTGGAACTGTTATACTTATGACCGCAGATTCTTTAAAATTCATTTTTAAGGACAATAAGTGTGTCATAACAACAGCCTGAAACCTTAAGAAGAAGGCTTGCTAAGGCTTTTAATCTTTACTTTCCCGAACTAAACTACTAATAATTAGTTCCTGATAATCAAACCTAACTTTCAAGGATTGAGAAGATGAAATCATTTGTTGAACAAGCTCAATTTTATGCCGAATACCATAAGAAACCATTTACACTTTATACCCATCTGGCTGGTGTACCTTTAATCATATTTTCCTTGCTGATTTTTTTAGGCTTTTTTCACCTTATGGTTCCCGGAGTATTTGACTCTACGATTTCGAGCATAGCAACGGTTGTATTGCTGGTTTATTATTTTTTCCTCAATTGGCGCCTGGCTTTGGTTCTCACACCTGTTCTCATTTTTTTATTATGGATAGCTGATATCATTACAGCTGCAGGTCCCACACGCTATGCTTTATGGACCTTTGTGGTTACTTTTATTTTAGGTTGGGTATTGCAGTTGACAGGCCATTACCTGGAAGGAAAGCGCCCGGCTTTACTGGTAAATTTCTGGCAGGCATTAGTTGCTCCCTTGTTTCTTACCGCCGAATTATTTTTTAAATTTGACCGCATGAAAAAGCTACAGCAGCAGATTTACGGCGTCAATCTTCCGGTAGATGCAGCAGAAGCCAATAACTCACCAGACGATACCCTCTGACAATAACCTGGAAGCTGGTTTTTCATGGCTCAAGGTGTCTTTTGAGCCATGAAAATACGATGACACTACATTTTGGCTTCTATGCCTGGTTTATCGCCTAATTCTTCCTTTAGCGACTGCAGTGTATCATGAGTTTTGGTAAATTTAGGGGAGAAAAAGGGAAGGATATTACGATGAACATCCATTAATTGATTGTTATTTTTAATTTTATCACTAAGCACAGTTGATGAAGGCTCCTCATTTTCCCAGTTTTTAATAATTTGTAAAATATCCTTTTTTGTACTCTTTGCTGGGGTATTTGTTATTTGGTCTTTCAAGGCATTAAGACTGGCTATTTTTTCAGAAGCATCCCTTAAATACCAGCGCCGTACCGATAACCTTGAAGTTTCCGTATTAATTTTTTGAGCTACCTGATGTTTTAACATGGCTGTTTGTAGGGCCTGGTGCAACAAGTCTATTTTATCTACAGGCGCAAAAACACAGCAAAAAAGCTGACCACCCTCTCGAGGATCTGTAGAGTTGATAGTTTCAAACTGAAAGTCATCAAATTCTCTCTTTATCGCTGCAATAACAGGTGACCTGTTAGGAAAGCGAATAGCGATAGCTTTATTGTTGTAACTGTCGCTGGCCATGCGCACAACCAGCGTCTCATCACCAAAACCCTCTTTAAGTGAGTTTTCGTAGTCAAAAATAGTTTTCCCGTCAATAATCGCCGTTTTTTGATAATAATCATCCAGGCACATCACCATTCTGTATTCTTGCCATACGTCAGCCTCGGCTTCATTCCGCTCGTCGATGACAATTTCTGCGGTATCAAAATCCAGGGTCTCTATGGAAAGTTGATGAATGCTTCCGCTGTTATCACGGTAAAAACCGCCATCAGGATGGTCTGTGATTTGTATCTCGTCAGAAAGCCCGTTAGCTGCTGCAATGACAGGCGGTACGATACCTGTGGTAAGGTTCTTTTTACGATGATCCGCAGGTGGGGCTAATCTTGAATTGGTATCCCCCATAATGACTGAGATGTCACTTTCAGTCTTGGTTAATACTGAATGATATTGTTCTTCCATATAGTGAGGAAAAGGGCTGTAGTTTCCCCATATGTTATGCACGTCTATAGAAAAACCAGACTTCTTGTCTGTAAACGTCATTGAGCGTATTCTTGATATTTCATCTTCAGCGCTCTGCTGTAATTGCAACCGCTTTTTATTATAGCAGCTAATGACCCCGAAACGGTCAATGATGATATCCCAATCGTTTCCTAATACCTCCTCTAGGCAGGGTACGATAGCTTGATTAGCTTCTTGTAGCAAAATGACATCGACTTGATGCTTTTTAATACTGTAGCCTAATCCTGAAGCGATCTGTTGGTAGCGAAATAACGTGTGCCCCTCAGGGATCTCCATTCGGCGCGGATGAACACCAGAACAACCTTCACCGCCTAAAATATTAAGCGAAACAATGTTTAATGACTCTTGCTCCCCAAGAGGCACTTTACTAAGGACAGGCAAATGATCGGAACGTGCTAAATCAGGATTTTTCTTGACTTCTTCATAGGTAGGGAAGAGGGGATGTTTTCTGCTCATACTGTATTTCCATGTTCATTTAATAAGGGACAATTGTATCAAAATTCGCCACAACTGTCTATATTTTGAACTTAAAATAAGCTCGAATCAGACTGCAGTAGAATGGATTTATTTTCCATTCAAAAGGTTTGTCAAGGCACCAGGTTCTGTGCCCTTATCGCGAGCTTGAGTCAAAAAGCCTTGATTGGCGAGCACCGAAGCGGAGCATACATAGAAGTATGTGAGCATCGGAGCGCAGAAAATCAAGGCTTTTTGGCCTAGATAGTAGATAAGGGCACAGAACCTAGATCTTCTTGCTAATCATAAAGCAATAATGAATACGTTTGCTGCGTTTGAAATCGAAATCAATGGTTTCAGCGCTTATATCGCGAACATCATATTTCTCCATAATTAGCGGGGAAAGCTTGAATTGTCTAAAGTTGGTTGAAAAGTATAATATGCCTTGCGGATTTAATAAGCGCATGGCAGCCTCAATTAACAATAGCTGATCCCGTTGGACATCCAGCGTTTTTGTCATGCGTTTTGAATTTGAAAAGCTAGGAGGGTCTAAAAAAATCACATCAAACCGATCACGGGCTACCCTTAACCATTCCAGGCAATCAAAATGAACAAACTGATGCTTGGATAAATCAAGATGATTAAGCCTGAAATTATCTTCTGCCCATTTTAAGTAAGTTTTGGATAAATCAACATTGGTGGTCATCGCGCCAGCCAAAGCAGCATGCACGCTGGCAGTTGCTGTATAGCAAAAGCAATTAAGGAATCGCGTCCCTGGCTTTAATTGGGCAAAGCGCAAACGTAATGGACGATGATCTAAAAACAGCCCTGTATCCAGATAGTCATACAGGTTTACCTGCAATTGTGCATTCCCTTCAGTGACCGTCATGGTGTGCCGGGTTTGCTGTAATTTTTGATATTGCTTACTGCCCTTTTGAGGTTTTCGCTGCTTAACAACAAGCTTGTCCGGGGAAATTCCCAATGCCTGGGGTACAACCTGAATTACTTCAAGACTACGTTTTTCAGCTTTGTGCGCAGGAATAGAGGCTGGAGCAGTATATTCCTGCAGAACCGCATGATCATTATAAATGTCTATCGCAAAGGCATATTCAGGCAAATCCGCATCGTAAACACGGTAACAGCTGATGTGGTTACGCTTGGCCCATTTCAGTAAATGCTGATGGTTTTTACGCAAACGATTTGCCAGCATCTGCGCTCCCGATGAGAGGGCACCGATGTTGCCGGTTTTTAACTGATTTTCAGCGCCAAGGATCACCGAATATAATTTGCACTCTAAGGGTCCGTTGTATAAGCTGTATTGTTTGCTGGCACGCAACCCCAGGGCTTTTGCCAACATCGGGTTGGATGTTAAAACCGCTGCCTGCCAACCTTGATAATGAGTATATAAAGTAGTCCCTAACTGTTGATAAACAGGCACCAGCTGTGTTGCATCACCTAAGCGTTCACCATAAGGAGGATTGCAGACAATCAAGCCCTGTTCGTAATCAGGACGACAATCTTTTACCTCCATGGCCGCAAACTCCACTAAAGGCAACACCCCGGCACGTTCAGCATTCGCATGGGCTATCTTGATAAGTCTTGGATCACTGTCAGTCCCCTTTAATTTAACTTTAAGGGGTTTTACCTGCTGTAGCGCCAAGGTTCTGACTTTTTCCCACAGGGAGGGCTGATGTTGTACCCAGTGTGCAAGCGATTGATCATGACGCAATAATCCAGGCGCTATTTGGCTTGCCATCATTGCCGCTTCTATCACAATAGTACCCGCTCCACAGAAAGGGTCCTGAAGGCTATAGCCTTTGGCCGCCAACTGTGGCCATTTGGCACGAATCAACATGGCTGCAGCAACGTTTTCCTTTAAGGGTGCCTCTCCGGCTTGTGTGCGATAACCACGCTGGTGCAAACTGTAACCGGTTAAATCCAGACTTACCGTAACCACATCATGCTTCAAGTGCGCATGCAGGCGGATTTGCGGTTTTGATCGTTCAATGGAAGGACGTAAGCCCTTAAATTGGCGAAAGTGATCAACAAGCCCATCCTTTACTACCTGCGCGCCAAACATGGAATTGCGGATATGGGAGGAGGAGCCATGAAATTCTATGGAGAAAGTTTTATCGGCAGTGAATACCGTCTGCCAGGGAAATTGGTTGCAAAGTTGGTAGAGGCTTTGTTCATTATGGGCCTGGCCACTGAAGAGTATAAGTTGCACTCGGTTAGCCAGCCTTGACCAGAGACAAAGCTGGTAAACGACAGCCAGTTCAGCCTCCCCGTAAACGCCTTGAGGGCTTACCTGGGTAACATGTAAGCCTAAGGACTTCAGTTCCTCTTCAAGAAGATATTCCAACCCTTTGGGACAGCTGACAAACAGAGCGTATTTCATCGGAGACATGTCCTTAAAAAACGGAATAATGCTTTTGCAGCACCCGTGTTCTTTTGGGTATTCCTTTCATCGGCCGCTTTTTTAACTAATTGCCGCAACTGCTGTACATCCTGAGGCTGATAATGATTGATAAATTCGGTAAGTGCTTCTTTTCCCTGATCAATCAAACGCTCTCGCCATTGCTCCAGTTCATGGAATGCTACGGTTTGCGCAGCATCTTCTGCAATTACCGTCTCGTAGGCTTCGGCAATTGCTTCACCATCTGCCGCCCGCATCAGCTTTCCTATCAATTGTGCCTGACGCCTTATTGCACCATGGCCTTTAATCGTTTTCGCATCAATAACTGCCCGACGCAGATTTGCAGGCAAAGGCAACTTATCAAGCTTTGTCATGCTCAAGTCGATGAGCTTCACCCCTATTTTCTGCAAGGCTTCTGCGTCGCGCTTTTTTTGTGATTTACTTTTTGGCTCTTCCATCAAATCAACCCTTTTTATTACTACCCAAGCCAAATTATCAGCTTATCCAACTATAGTTTGATTTTATCATCTTTAATGCTTTCCAGAACCAGGTTAATCGGTAATAAATGATACCTGCGCTCCATGTCTGGGTTTTGGTGGGCGAGACTGTAGATATGTGCGGCCTATGGCGTAAAGATTATAAATTAAAATACCCAGTAATAAAGAATGCAACCAGGAGATAGTTAACTGGGTAAATAGGGGCAAGGTAATAAAAACGCCAATGCAACCTGCAAAACTGAGGATCAGGGTTTTCTTCAGGGGGATTTTATTTTGTTGAACGAAAACCAGGGTTGTCAAGGGTTGCTGCATGGCTCCGGCGGTTGTCATGATAGGAAAGGCAACCACAGGAGAGACATTTAATAAAAACAACACCCCCTGAACCATCACAAACAAGCCAATTCCAACCGAGGTCAATGCACCACAAACGATCATGGCGAAAAAGCCAATCCCCAGCCGCCAGGAGTGCAGTTCAACCAGATCACCGCCAATCGGCATTAAATGTAATTGATGACAAACGAGCAAGCCAATAATCACTATAAAGCAGCATACCATTGCCAGGCGGATGGCTTGCTTGCTTAAACGGCTGACTACATTGCCACCTATTACACCGCCAATGCAGGCACCTGAAACCAGGGTCATCAAGGTGACAAGATCAACATCAACCAATTGCATAAAGAAGAGGGATTCAATGGTGCCTGGTATTACCTGGGCACCATTATTAACGGCGGGCAACTCATCGTCAGGAAAAGTACCAAGCAATTTAGCCAGGGTTACATTTACAGCAAAGCTGCCAATTCCGAGGGTGTCGGCAATAAAAGCAACGATTCCGCTAAAAAAGAGTTTTATATAGTCCAGCGACGATAATTTTATCGCGGGTTGCTTGGCCAGACCGTAAAACATGGCAGCCACACAAACCAGGGTTAAAATCAAAACTACAAAAATTATCACAGTGATGGCCATCACGCCCTCAGTTATTTGTTAGGATTGTTGATTTCTGTCGTAATAACAGCAAAAAAGTAAAGATTATATATTATTTATGCTGCCCCAGCAAACACCAAGGTGACTATAAATAAGTCTTGTTGTCTATTTTTTATAGTTTATCGTGGAAATTAAACCACAACAATTGGCTTGAATTTAATCCTTTTGAAGGCATCGTTGACAGGTTTAACCAAATAATCGCCTGGTAATGCCTGCCACATGCTTGCCCTGGAAACGTGCAATCTGGCGTTCTACCGTACTTGGAGTGCGGCTGCCGTCATTACCAGCAATGGTTCCTGCTCCGTAGGGGGAGCCACCGCGCATCGCACTCAGATCAGTCAACCCCTTTTCTGAATAGGGGGTCCCGACCAGGATCATCCCATGATGCATCAGGGTATTCCAGAATGATAAAATGGTTGATTCATTGCCTCCGCCAGTACCAGTGGAGACAAAAACACTGCCAATTTTACCGATTAAATCCCCGTTGATCCACATGCCTCCGGTTTGATCGAGAAAGTTGCGCATTTGAGCAGCCATGTTGCCGAAACGAGTCGGGGTGCCGAAAATAATGGCATCATAATCCTTCATTTCGGCAGGTTTTGCGATTTCCGCCTTCTGGTTTAACTTAACCCCCGCTTTCTTCGCTACCTCTTCAGGCATGGTTTCCGGCACACGCTTAATCACTACATCAACCCCCTCCACTTCTGCGGCTCCTTTTGCGACCTCTTCTGCCATTGTTTCCACATGGCCATAGCTGGAATAATACAGGACTAATAATTTTGCCATCACTCTCTCCTTAGCAATAAAACTCTCCATACTTGTTGAATAGCTTCAACTAAAATCGCTTATTTCGATAATCATCCAATGCCTGCAATACTTCTGCCTGGGTATTCATTACAAAAGGCCCTAACCAGGCAACGGGTTCCTGCAGTTTTTTTGCGGCAATCAGCAGGCAGCGGGCATTTTCAGTCAGCCCTTTTAAAACTAGTTTATTTCCCGGGCTTAGAATTGCAAGCACCCCTGAATGAACAGGCTGATTGCCTGCAAGACAGCTTCCTGAGAGGACAAAAAGGATTGCCTGATGATGAGCAGGGATAGATTGCTGTATGGCTTGCCCTGCAGGCAGGCTAATATCAAAAAACAGGGGGGCTGTAGCAATTCCCTGGATAGGGGAGGCCGTTCCTTTGTCTGTTTTGCCAGCGATGACTTTAATCTCTATCGCCGAGTCATGGGTTTCCACAGGCAATTGCGCTGCCGTAAACTCCTGATAGTGTGGGGAGGACCATTTTTTAGCAGCGGGTAAATTAAACCATAATTGCAACCCGGTTAAGCGTCCTTCAGTCTGCTTTGGCATTTCCGAATGAATAATTCCTCGTCCGGCTGTCATCCATTGTACATCTCCGGGACCAATCACTCCCTGATGACCATGATTATCCCGGTGGAGCATCTGACCGTTTAGCATATAAGTTACGGTTTCAAAGCCACGGTGAGGATGCTGCGGGAATCCACCCAGGTAATCCATAGGTTGATCACTATCAAAAAAATCAAACAACAAAATTGGGTCGTATTCATTTTGTTGACTGCTGCCAATATAGCGGTGAAGCTTTACCCCGGCTCCCTCGCGCATCAACGTACCTGTCAGTAATTTTTCAACCCGGATATCATCCATGAGCCCTACTCAGCAGAAATAAAAATAAGCATACTGCAAAATTAAAATATTGTTAAACATAAAAAAATTAACTACTCTAAAATTTTATATCTTTAATTATAACCCAAGGAAAGGGAGAGTTCCTGTGGATACTAAAGAACATACGGAATTAGGCAATGCATTACGTTTTGAAAATATTGAAGGCAATCCTTATTTAAGGGTCGATGAGCAAGGGACGTTGTACCTGAAATTACAGCGCTGTTCTGAAGAGGGGATACCTCAGCCATTGGAGTTGGAAATGTCTGCCGGAGAAATTATCGCCATGGCGGGCGATTTTTTTACCGACCGCAACTGGAATATGAAACTGGATCTTCCCAGTTGCTCCAATTTTGAGAAAAATTTGGCGGATAAGACGGCAGGGTCTTTAGGTGACTACCTTATCAATCAGCTGGTGAAGGCGAGTGAAGAACGGGCTCTTATTGCTGCTTATAATAATCTGGCCTCCGTTGATGTCAGTCGAAAAAATATTAATTTAATCTACAAAATTGACGGCAGCACCTATATTCCTTTTTCAACCCTCTTAAATGATTATGTGAAGCAATTAATGTTCTTCCTGCGGGTTAAAGACTATGGTGAAATGTTAAATCGCAACCAGACTCATTTTACCCCCTGGTCTGTTCGCGTTTATACGCTTGGGCATCATCTTGCACTGGGCTACGCGCAGATGGCCTGTGAGCTGAAACGATTAGCTAAAGACAACCACTATCAACCCACCAGCCAGCAGTTGCTTGACCTACTGGATACCATACAAAAAGAAGCTGGAATATCCCCTGATACCCTGGGAGAGTTGGCTCACCGTTATCAGGCATTGGCTTTTCTTATTGAATTATTTGTATTTCATTATTATTCAGATCATTTTGCTTCAGGGCATATGTCAATGGTAGGGGATTTACGCACCTTATTACCAGAGCGCTTTGGTACCTGGGGCAGCATTTTAGCTAATGATCTGCATAATGAATTAAACCGCATAGGGGTTTATACGAAGAAGCCCTATGATCCTACTCCGCAGCCAACAGAAGCACCGATTGCTGCCCGGGGAGACGGGGATTTTAATGGCTGCATGAATTACTTTAATAAAAACTACTGTCTTGCCGGCATGCAAAGTTCAATTCAGGATTTGACTGCTGTATTAGGGGGCGAGGCTATCCCCGCGCAAAAAAATTATGGTGGCCTTGAGCATTTACCCGATATTGATTACAACTATCGCCAGCCTCAGCCTCTGATTATCCTCGGCAAAGACAATAAGATTTATTGCCGCAAACAGCTTAACGAAATTCATACCCTCTCACCCTCGGCGATTAAATCGCTTGGTGAAGCCCCCAAGGACCACGGTTATCAAGAAATAAAAAATAAGTGGCATGCCTTTGCTCTGGTTGCAAAACTTCGGTTGTTGCCATTTATCTATAGTGGAGAACTGCTGCCCTTATCCGCCAGGGAATTATTGCGTATTGAAGCGGAGGAAAGACGGTTAAATCCCGAACGAGAATCGCTGCCTGTACCCCCCTGCTCCCCAGAAGTATCCTCTATTCAATTGCCCAACTGGCGCACCCCTGCCAGGGATGGATTGGCTAAAGAATTAACTCACCAGGGGATATGGACTTCAGAGCCTGGGCACCGTGTTGAAAATAATGAATTTAAAAATTCACTCAGACCAACTCTCAGTTAGCCTTTGATCTTCGGTGATAACGCTTTGGCCTCAATTCCTGCGCTACTAACCGCAGGAATTGAGGGTGGCATCGGCAAATCACCTCATTACCTCACTCTTAATTGAATATGCTAGAATCAGGATTTTACTGAAACGGGGTTAACTGTGAACCGTATAAAATCCATTCTTATTTTGAGTTTGCTGCTAGTTAACGCTGTGCAGGCACAAGGGGTTGTCTTAAAGGAGCTAAATGGCAAGCAGATACCTTTTGATAGCCTGAAAGGTCAGTGGGTGCTTATTAATTACTGGGCAAGCTGGTGCCAGCCCTGTATTGATGAAATTGCCGAATTAAACCGTTTCTATCAGCATAAAAAAGGACAGCTGGCTCTATTTGCGGTAAATTACGACATGTTGTCTTTGGAGGAGCAGCTTCTGCTGGTTAAAAGATACAATATCCGCTATCCAAGTCTGGAAGAAGATCCTGCCAGGCTACTGCAGTTAGGCGATATTCCAGGTGTTCCTGCGACATTTATCTTCAATCCAAAAGGGAAATTAAGCAAAACACTCTATGGCCCGCAAACATTAGCCAGCCTCAATGAGGCAATAGCGAGTTCTTAAGTCAGGGATTTTCAATCTCTCGATTAGGGAACAAACGTTTCTTTTGTGCCTGGGTCAACCTTATTTTTAAACGCCAACCGCCATCCTCTTCAGGTGTCTCGGCAAGTACTGCATCGATTTGGTAAAGCTGGGCACGCAATTTGGCGTCCTTGCCATCCAGGGAAATTTCTTCTTCAAAAATTGCCCCCTGCAATTGGCTGGCAATTGCTTCTTGTAGCAAATTAATACCGATGCCTGTTCTTGCGGACAACCATACCTTGTAACCATCGTCCTGCTTTTCCAGTTTGGCTTGCCAACCTTCTTTTTGATCGATTTTATTAAATACCTGGATAACTGGCATGTCTTTAATCCCTAATTCAGCCAGTACCTGCTGTACAGCAAAGGCCATATCCCGCCAATGAGGATCAGCAATATCAATCACATGAATTAATAAATCAGCCTCCTGGGTTTCTTCCAAAGTGGCTCGGAATGCTTCAATCAGGTGATGGGGCAAATCACGAATAAAGCCCACCGTATCCGTTAGGATGACGGAGGCGGCTCCGGGTAACTCCAGTTTCCGCATGGTAGGATCAAGGGTAGCAAAGAGTTGATCGGCGGCATAACTTTGCCCGCCTGTTAAACGGTTAAATAAAGTAGATTTTCCGGCATTGGTATAACCAACCAGGGAAACGGTCGGCATGTCTGCTTTTTGTCTGGCGCGACGGTTCTGATCACGGCTTTTTCTTACCTTTTCCAGGCGCTTGTTAATCGACTTGATCCGTTCGCGCAGCAAGCGGCGGTCGGTTTCCAGCTGGGTTTCACCTGGCCCCCTTAAACCAATTCCCCCTTTCTGCCGTTCAAGGTGAGTCCAGCCACGTACCAAACGGGTGGACAGATGTTGTAATTGAGCCAATTCCACTTGAAGTTTTCCTTCAAATGTACGAGCGCGCTGGGCAAAAATATCAAGAATCAATCCGCTGCGATCCACAACCCTGCATTGCAGCAGGCGTTCAAGGTTTCTTTCCTGGGAAGGGGAAAGTTCATGATTAACCAGCACCAGCTCTGCCTGACAGGCCTCCACCTGTTCCTTGATTTCTTCAGCCTTCCCCAAACCTACATAATATTTGGCTTCAGGGGTAGCACGAGCTCCAAGGACACAAGCCATCACTTCGGCCTGTGCCGAAACGGCTAATTCCTTAAATTCGGCTAATGCTTTCTCAGCATCAACACCAGGAAGCGCCAATTGTACGAGGATGGCGCGTTCGCCGGCTTGTGGTCGTTCAAACAAAGCTAGATTCCGGTAAGTAAACCAATCATCAAAGAGCCGCTAGTCTGCCACATTTCCTTCTTGCTCACCAGAGGGTATTTTTACCATCCGTGAAGGCACTATGGTTGATATGGCATGTTTGTAAACCATTTGGGTGACGGAATTCTTTAACATCACCACATACTGATCAAACGCATCAACGACGCCATGCAACTTAATTCCATTGACCAGAAAAATGGATACCGGGATTTTTTCCTTTCGCAATTCATTCAGGAAAGGATCCTGCAAGAGGTGATTTTTAGACATTGCCCACTCCTTATTATTTTTTTCAGGCAACACGCCCTAATATAGTCGTCTTTTTAAAATAAAACTTTAAGTCTTTCATTTGGCATTGCATCCCAGGTTGATTTCGTTACTATAGATAATGCCTGTAACACGAAGTAAATTTGACTCTGCAGGCCTGTTGTCAATTCGCTGCAAAATTCCAAACTTGTGTTCTTAATCTTAAGTATAAACAATATCTAATATTAAGCGTGAATTACAGCGGGGATTAACAGTTATTGACGACCAACCATTAATCAACAGGCATTAATAAGGAGATTAGGATGTCTAAGTATACCAAAACAGAATTACTGGCAATGGAAAAACCGTTTGTCTGTTTAATAGAAGATGGCGATTCTTTAGCAGAAAATTATGAAGAGCTGGAGCAGTTGTCAGCGAAAGAGAAAATTAATTTGGCGACAAAGATTCTTTTGCAATGCCCTGATGATAGAGTGGAATTTCTGCAAAAGAAACTCGCGCAGCTAAAAGAAACCTCCCCTAAATCCTTTATCCATTTACTGGGGCAAGCCCTGAAGACAGCCGCAATTATTACCGCAATATTAAATCCGGACGGTGGAAATTCCTGTGAACTGCTGGAAGAAAACGTAGATTTATTTAATCAATTTCATCCCTTGGCTGATGCCCATGCAATCCCTTTGGCTTCTGCTTTGGCTAGCAATCTGTCCCTGGAAGGAAGAAGAAAATTATTTCCTAATGTTCAGGCATTTTCCAATACAAAATTTGCTGAAGCACTGGGAAAAGCTTGCGTTTTAAAAGATCAGCTCGACACATTAAATAGCGATACTCCCTGTCAGGCATTCATCAGCGCTGATTTTAATCCCTCCCTGTATCATCAGTTTCCGGTGCTAGTGACTAAACACCTTACTGATATTAAAGGGATCGCACAACGACTGGCTGATTCTCCCGAGGCCCATTTAGGTCAAATTGCCAAACAGTTGGAACAATTAACCGCTGTGGCCTATGATAACCTTAATCTCTTTAAGGAAATGAATCGAATCTTTGGCGAGCAGGCAGAAAAAAAACGGCTTACATCAGGGCAGGTTGTGAATCCCGGAAATAGCCGCAACAGCTGGTTAGCTGAACGTTCTTCCCTGAAGTCTTCTCAAGAAAAGCTCAACGAAGAATACCAAACCACCTTGAACTACTAATTCACTATATCGATAACTCAGGTATAACATCAGGGTTATCGATTACTTTAAAGAAACAACCTGCTATAATATTGGGCAATATAGTCTATATGCCAAAGCCTAATGTTAAAAAAATTAATCACCGGTTTGCTGGCCCTCTTGTGTTTGCCCTTTATCTGTATTGGTAGTCTGATTGCCGCTGTGTTCATAGTTGCGGTTTTAATTGCCGCCTTTCCATTTATGCTCCTTGGCGGTTCGATCAAAGCAGGCAGTGCTCTGGCGACAAAAATTGTGGATTTTTTTTCTTCAACAAACCAACTTCAAAACCACCATTGGCGAGGAGAGATAGCCGCCCATCTGTTACTAACCTTCTTTTTGATACCCCTTGCAGCAGGACCAATCGCCATTGCCTCGGCTGCTGCAATAGGGGTTGCCGCTATCTTGCTGTTACCGGCGATGGTGTATACCAGTACCTCATACCTTGTAAAAAAGATCGGTGCCAGACTAAGCTCCCTGTTGACTAGCCTGGAAGATAATCCAACCTTTGCTGATGGATACAACCTTTCAGCCAGCAGGCATGCAAATCTGGCTCAGGATGGAGTTGGCAGTTCTTTGCAGCAAGAGAATCCGGCCGTTCCGCCTCCTTTATTCTCTCCAATCTTTTCAGAAAAGGAGGCAACAAGCCACCCTCCATCAGCAGAGGATTCCGCAAACGACAGCCTACCCTTGCCAATAATTTGATTTAAAAAAACCTATTTGAGCGCGGAGTGATTGTTTTGCGCCTGAATGGTCTTGCTGGAGAAAAAACCTCCTTCTCTTTGAGATATTTCTTACAAACTGCAAAGCGCTTTCCTCAATGACATAAGACACAGACCAGATATACTGAAACATATACAGGGATGACAAGGATTAGTCTGACAGGACGTCGCTTAGGGACCAGCACAGGGAATGTGCTTCGCTGCAAGGATGCAGCCTTTTTGGGGTGCTATAAATCTGATAAATTGCATATTAGTCTGTAAGGTTTTCGCTTGAACCAAAAGAATCATTTTGCGACCAGTCAAAGTGCTTTCACTTGAAAAAAGGGCACGCCCATTTTAATTCCTAACGCTTTTGCTTCATTGGAGCGTGCGACAACACAGCCGTCATTATTGCTTAAGACGATAATCGGCGTGGTGCGTAAATCGGGGCGAAAAAGCCGCTCGCAGCTGGCGTAAAAATTATTGCAATCGATAAGGGCAAACATACTAGCTTGCCCTATGGATAACGTGGGTGACAACGCCCCAGATGACCAAATCCTGTTCATCGGTAATATCAATGGCGGGGTAGGCACTGTTTTCAGGAAGCAGCTCCACGCGCCCTTCTTTTTTTGACAACCGTTTTACCGTGAGCTCCCCATCAATCGCCGCAATCACGATTTTACCATGGCCTGCTTCAAGGCTTTTATCGACAATGAGCATATCGCCTGACTGAATGCCGGCACCGGTCATTGAATCGCCGGAAGCAATCAGGAAAAAAGTCGATGCCGGGTGTTTGATTAAGTGGGTGTTTAAGTCCAGGTGCGATTCAATGTAGTCATCAGCAGGGGAGGAGGGGAAGCCTGCACGGACACTGCTTGAATACAAGGGGATTGTGCAGGATTTGCCGCTGTCGATAAACGCAAGGATTTCGTTGATTTTGGAGCAGGGAACCCGTAGCACTTTGGTTTCTTCACTGAATTTTTTTGGCCGACCAGCACCTGCCCTGAGTCCCCCTTTAACCATTTTTATGCCTCATTTTGAATTCGTTACAAAATCAATAATAGAAGCAGTTTTAGGGCTTGTAAAGTGCAAAAACAGGAGTTAGGGCTAACCCTCAGATACTATTGAAGAAAAAAATTCAGTCATGGGTTGTCCGCTGGCAGGGCAGCGGACAAATGCGTAAGAATAGATTTAAGGGAAAGAAGGGGTGTGGTTTCTGTTGCTGAACAGGTCGTCACAGCTGGTTGATTTTTTCCAAAAGCCATGCGAACGATGCGAGGTAGAGGGGCCTGATTGTTGGCGGTATCGCTTGTATTGGGCATTTAACTCCTGGACGGTAGGGGCGCTGGAGTTGGTGCTTGATAAGGCATCAAGCCGCTCTGTCTTGTTGAATTGGGTGAGCATTTTTTCTGATTTTTGAGTGTCGTTCTCAATTTTATCCAGCAATGTCAGCAGCTGCTCCCTTAATATTTTATTTTCATTATGAGTTGAATCAAGCGATTGTTTGAGAGACTCGGTCTGCTCAAGAAGCACAGTGTTTTCTTCCTTTAAGCCCTCCATCTCCTTCACAAGCTCATTCTTTGAAGCAATTAAAAGCTCTGTCTGCTGTTGAATGAGTTGCTGTGCATGTTGTTTGCTTATTTTTCCTGCATCCACCTGTTTTCTTAACCTGGTGTTTTCCTGCTGTAATGACATGTAGTCTTGTTGCAGTTTCCTGACCATTTCTAATAGCTCATTAATTCGGGCTCTTAAGGTTTCCAAAAGATGTTTTACCCAGGCATCGTCTTCTGTCTTTAGCTCTTCTGGCTTAAATTGCTCTAAAAGGTCTTTTAACTCCAGGGTTAGCGGGCGCAGCGCAGAAAAAAAGCGCCAAAAGCCTGGCATCTGGTTTTGATATAGATTGATGTCACGCCAGAGATTGGCACCGTATTCAGCGGATGCAACCAGCTTCAGTAAAGCGACAAGGTGCTTTTTATCTTCTTCATTAGGGTTTTTATACAGTAATACCGAATTTTCTTTTTGATACGTTGATTTAACTGTATCAAAGCCTTCAACTTGTCTGTAATGCTCCCTGTTTGAGTCGAACAGCACTCCTTCGAGCCCTTTATCTCCTTCATAAACCAAAAACCGGCCGTTTCCTTCGTTACGCCTTTCCATAGGACAGGTTTTTTCAGCATGACCAAGTAGTTTGATTGCCAGCGCTTTTTTTAATTCGTCTAATTTGATTCTCACTGTTAATACTCCATTTAAAAATCAGGTTTCTCAATAATGATTAAGGGCATGTGATTGGGTTTTTTAGTTCGTGGCTCGGGGCAGGAGGCTCCTGTCCAAATATCCCTAGCTTTTCCAATCTTGTTTTGATGGATAGCAGTTCATTACTTTTCTCTTCGCGCTCTTTCCATGGCGAATTCACTGTAGAAGATTGGAATAAATTAATTGACATGACTGCTCATCAAGCTTAGATTTGCGTTGTTTTAAAGGAGGGTTGTTTCGCAAGCGTTTTTTTCAGTTAAGAGGTATGGTCTGGAGTTGATTTACCGTTTGTTTCTTATAAATAACTAGTCAATTTCTGCCAGACCGATTAAACCTGCTTGATTAATAAGCTCCCAAAATTATTCCCACCGACTTTTGGTTGATATCAACGCTCTTAAATGCAGAACCATTAAAACACCCTGATTTTTCCACTTCATTCCTGATTGGCAGAAGCGCCGTTAATAAGAATCTTGCAAGGGGTGTTACCTGGCATTAATGTAAGGATATGTCTGAGCATTCTCTTCTGTGATTAATTAAAGGTCACAAAGCTCTTTTTATTTTCAATTAATTCACTTATAATTCATTTTTAAAATTATCCCCAGTGAATAGAATTAAGGTGAAAGTATGCAATCCAAATTCGAGAAGTTTAATGAATTACCACCAGACCTTAAAATTGAAACGGCTCAAGATTTATCAAACCGAGATTTAGTAAACTTAGCTCAGACATCAAAATATCATTTGGCTTTGTTTAAACCGGTGGTTGATGTTCGTAAATTATTGCATCATGTGACACGCGGGGAACATGATGTGGTTAAAGCGATGTTAAGGCAGGACATCCAGTTAATTTTTAACCGGGGCTTCGTTAAGGATTGTTCTGGGCGGGAATTTGAGAACGTAAGTCCTTTTGAATACGCACTGTGGGCTCTTGATAAACACATGTGGGCAGCAATGATTGCGTGCATCCCAAGTAATGAAGAGGGCAAAAAGGTATTTGCACAATTGATTGCTCAATACAACAAAGTGAACACCGACGGAGTCACTTATAGGCTTCATGGAAAAACAATCACTGAAAAGCATTTTGATTTCAAAAACACCCTCATTCAAGAGTTGCAAACGCAAGTAGATTCAATCAACGCGCCCGGGGTTAAGAATTGGGATACCATTGATAAGCAGTGGCGAGAAGGGGTTGGTGGTGCACAAAAACTACTACCTATGCATATTGTTGATGAATACTGCTCTGATAGGCCATTTCATCCTACGCCTAAGTTTATCTCACAGCCAAAATCATCGAAACAAGTTTATAATTGGTATATTGACAAGAATGAAAATTGGTTTAGCCGGGATTCTAAGCTGTCGGTTGATTTTGCAATATATAGAGGCCGGTGCTCGTTAGGTGTGGCCACGGGTTCGGTTGCGGGGCCGAGCGAGCAGACACTGTTACTTGATTTGCCCGCCATGAAGGCATTATATCAAGTAAGAGCAAACGATTTTATCGAACTCAAATCGCAACTTGAAGACCAGATGACACTGGATAATCATCACCAACCCTCTCGGACTTGAGCGAATTGAGATCATGCCGATGAAGAAGCCTGGCGGCCTAAGCCGCCACATGCTCATCCCAGAACGAGTCTAAAAACCATAAAAGCAAGTCCTAATATAACCGGTGTGCTGCTGTTCTCACCCACCACATACACCATCGATGCAAGTAACTGATGATTCGTCGGGGAGAAACCCCATCTTTGACCATCCATTCAACTTTAGGATTTCAGACACCTGGCGAGTTTGGCATGGTTGCATAATGTTGGTGTCCGGTTTTTCAGGGAGGGATCACGTTGACAAAAAACGATTTTTCGTCTTAAGGATACGTTAATAATAACGTAGTATCCTAAAGAGTAATTATATTGCTGGAAAAATCATGATGTTTAACTATTACTTTGACAGTCAAAATCGTGTTTATTATAAATGGGGGACTAACGAAAATAGAGAGCATGTTTTTTATAGTTTATGTAATAATGAATGGTCAGAAATTTGCATTTGTGATAATGGAAGAAAGACAGGATTCGGTTGGGAATATGATATTCAACGAAGTGATACAGATAGAACAACACTGTCTACATTCAATGATTTATCCAGCATTGTTTTGACAATTACTACTACTTCACGTTCAACTCTTTCTGTAACAAACCGATATATTAAACTTGAGTTAGTAGATAAACAATCAGTGCCATTTCAAGATGAGACAGCGAAGTATAGTGGTAGAACCATATCTCAAAAACCTGCACCCACAACTCAACCAAGCACCAGACTAAAAACTTACGAGCTGACTCCAAATCAAAAAGAAAAGCTTATACAGCATAAAAAAATGCTTGAGCAGCGTTGGTTTGAACGCCGTATCCATGATTATTTATTTTTTTGCCAAGGACGTACCAAAACCGAGAAAATCACCGAGCTCACTAAATTGCTTAATGGGGAGGCCTGTGATCCCGATGTAGTGGAACAAGGGCGCACTGGCAAAATTTTAGGTAGTGTTTAAATAACTGTGTCATCTGGTAATCCCCCCAAAAAATAATTGATGTCAAAAGTAGAATTTTCTCGTAATGTATATGGAAGGAGATTCTGCATGAAACGATCAAAATTCAGTGATACCC